>JAXDLE010000043.1:0-4304 GCA_034666725.1 Chloroflexota bacterium | reverse complement strand
ATGTCGATTTGGATGCCCTCGAAGATGGGGCGCGCGCCGCCGGCCTCGAGGTCATCCAGAGAACGCGCCAGGCTGAATTCCTGCTCGCCAACGGTTTGGACGAGGCCTACCGAGCAGCGCGCGACGCGGCCCACGCGGACTGGGACTCGGCGCTGACCCTGCGTGCCGCGGTCGGCAGGCTGCTCGACCCGCGCGGCATGGGCGGCTTTGCGGTGGAGATCCTCGGTCGGGACGCTCCAGCGCTCAGCGGCTGATGAAGTTCGAAGAAGCCCGGGCGCTGCTGACCCGCGTGCCCGATAGGCTGCCGCCACCGCCGCCGGAGCTCATCCCGGAGGTCATCCCCAATCCTGACGGCGCGCCCGGCCGCGCCCCGAACTTTCCCGGCGGGCCGAGGCGCGACGCGGCCGTGCTGATCCTTATCTACCCCGACGCGGCGGGAGACGCGTATCTCGTTTTGACGGAGCGCTCGCCTGGCGGCCATCGCCATGCCGGCCAGATCAGCCTGCCCGGCGGCGCGATCGACGCCGCGGATGCCTCACCGGCCGCGGCCGCTCTGCGGGAAGCGGCAGAGGAAGTCGGCCTCGACCCCATCCAGGCGGGTGTGACAGTGGCCGGCGTGTTGCCACTGGCCGACGTTCGCGTGTCGGGCTTCATGGTCGCGCCGGTCGTCGCCTTCGCCGAGCGACCGCCGCAGCTGACGCCGGATGGCTACGAGGTGGCAAGCGTCATCGCCGCTCCCCTCGCCGCATTCGTCGCCGGCGCACCCATCGAGATCGTCACCGCGGAACGCGATGGCTACCGCTTTCGCTATGGTGCCTATCGCGTCGGCGAGCACCTGGTGTGGGGCGCGACGGCGATGATGCTCGGGCGATTGGGGGCATTTCTGGGGCAGTCCATCGGGAGGGTTTGATGGCCGAGTTCGACATGAGCCTCGTGCAGCGCGGGGCCAGGCTGCGCCACAGCCCGTACTACGAAGCGACTCAGCGCTACAGCCCGCAGGGCTTCACGGTCTACAACCACATGCTCTTCCCGATCCGCTTCGAGTCCTTCGAAGAGGAGTTCGAGACGCTGCTCAACGACGTGACGGTCTGGGACGTTGCCGTCGAGCGCTGCCTCGAGATCAGTGGCCCGGATGGCGCCAGGTTCGCGCAGCTGCTGACGCCGCGCGACCTCTCCAAGTGCGCCGTCGGCCAGGCCAAGTACGTGCTCATCTGCGACGGCGACGGCGGCATCATCAACGACCCGGTCATGACGCGGATGGACGAGAACACGTTCTGGTTTGCGCTCGCCTCATCCGACGCGCTGCTCTTCGCCCGCGGCCTGCGCCATGCGTATCCCGATCTGGACGTGACGATCCGCGAGGTCGATGTCGCGCCAATGCAGATCCAGGGCCCCAAGTCGAAGAACCTCATGCACGACCTCATTGGAGGCGCGGTCGACGAGATGAAGTACTACTTCTGGACCCGAGCAACCGTGAATGGCATCCCCGTCGTGATCACCCGCACCGGTTGGACATCGGAGGTGGGCTATGAGATCTACCTGCTCGACCGATCTAAAGGCACGGAGCTCTGGCAGGCGGTCATGGAGGCCGGCAAGCCCTACGGCGTCAAGCCGACGGGTCCGTCCGACATCCGGCGCATCGAGGGCGCCATCTTCAACTGGGGCGCCGACATGAACTACGACAACAACCCGCTCGAGATGGGCCTGGAGCGGCTCGTCCAGTGGGACCTGCCCGATTCGGCGGCAATCTCATTGGCCGCGCTACGGCGCATCAAGGCGGCCGGCGTGACGCGCAAGATCGTCGGTGTCGAGCTGGACGGCGCGCCCTTCCCGGCGCTCAACTTCAACAAGTGGGACGCCTTTCGCGATGGCGGGACCGACGCAGTGGGCCAGGTCACGTCCGCGATCTACTCGCCGCGCCTCAAGGCCAACATCGGCTTCTGCTGGGTGCCGGTCGACCTCGCGGAGCCGGGCTCCAAGTTGCGCGTCGCCACCGAGTGGGGCGACCGATCGGCGACTGTCGTGCCGATGCCCTTCGTCGATCCCGAGAAGCGAATCCCGATCTCGTGATGGCTTGCCAGCAGACATAGACTGCAATTGATGAACGCAGCCCGCACCTTCCGTCTCGGACGCTGGAGATCGGCCGCGCAACTGCTCGTCCTGGCGGCGGTGGCGCTCGTGGTGGTGGGCTGTGGACCTGGCGGGCCTGCTGGGCCTGCTGGGACCGCTGGGCCCGCTGGTGGCGACATTCACCTGCGCATCACCAAGGCATTCGATAACCGAGCCGATGAAGAAGATCTGTGGAACTCGGGCACGATCAGCGCCGACGGAGAATTTCCGGCATCCAGGCTCGACACGATGGACATGGGCGTCATCTACGACGGGAACGATCTTGGCACCTGGTCGGCAAGTACTCAGCAGCAGATGGGCGACTTCGAAGGCGAATGCAACGGGAGTAGCGACTGCAGGCCATGCACGGTCGACTTCGGCGGCAGCTGGGATATCGCGTCCATAGACTTCACGGTGCAGGAGCGTGGTAACGGGCGTTACGTGATTGACCTCTGGTTGGGCAGCGAAACCCCGCCCAAGACCGGCGGCTGCGACCCGACATTCGGTGACCCGGTGTACTGGGCCAGTAACCTGACGGTCACGCTGACCGGCATCGGCACCGCCACGCCAGCTGGCAGCGCGGACGGCTACACAGTCGAAGTCACCCAGTAGCGGCGACCTCAACCCAGGGCGAGGCGCATGATCGGCCTGACGGGCGACGTCTTGTTCCATTGGCGCGTCGCCACGACGCTGAAGCCGGCCTTCTCGTACATCGACTGGACCCCGTGAAACGCATTGGCCGGCGAGATCCGGCCGCGCGTCGCGGCCACCGGGTATGCCTCGAGCATGGTCGCGCCGTGATCGCTGGCGTAGGCGATCGCGCCCTTGAGCATCGCGGCCGCGACACCCTGGCCGCGCGCCCTCTTTGAGACGACGAAGCAAACGATCGACCAGACCGGCGTGGCGTCGACGCGGGCGAGGACCTTCGCGTTCTCGAGCCGGCCGTAGTCCTCACGCGGCGCGAGGCTGACCCAGCCGACGACGCGGCCGTCGTGATAGCCGATCAGGCCCGGTGCGAGGTCCGGTCGCGCGGCCAGCGACTCGAGCGCGGACCGGTTCTTCGATGTTGTCGAGTGGGTCCAGTCGAGGCCCCGCTTGCGGAAATACTGGCACCAGCACCACTTGGGATCGCCGCCCTCGTTGAACAGCTCGGACAGGTCCGTGAACCGTTCCGTTGTCAGCGGCTGGATCTCGAGCTCGCTGGCTACCACGGCTCGCCCTCGGCCGAGTCGTACTCCTCGCGCGTGCGCTGACGCTCGGCGAGGGCACCCGTCGCCTTGGTCGCGGGCGACCCATGAGCCGCGGCTTCAGTGGCCGACGAATCGACCACGTCCCCGGCGCCGGCCAGCTCGACGATGATCGCCCGCATCTCGGTCCCATCGGTGTAAGCCCCGTGTGGAATGCCCGGCGGCCAGATGACGGCCTCGCCGTGATTGACCCGGGCCCGCTCGTCGCCGACCTGCACGAAGCCACCGCCGCTAATGACGATGAACAGCGCGGTGTTCGCCTGGTTCGAATGGGGCTGGATCATCGCGTACGGCCCGAAGGCGACCTCGGTGATAACTGCCCGCTCGTCCGACAGAAGCAGAGCGCCGGCGACGCCCTTGGTACCCGGCGGACCCTCGGCGCGGCGGTGGCCCGGCCCGAACCGGCGGATTTCCACGGAGCTAACGCGTCAGCTTGGGTCGCACGCTTACGTCAGCGCCGGCGGCGACCGCCGCGAGTGCGCTTGGCGCGAAGGGTCGACTCGGCCGCCTTGTACTTTGTCTGGCTGAAGAAACGCGCGCGGCGGAGCTGCTCGTTGTACGCCTCGATGTACGGCGGGAAGTGGAAGAAGCGAATCCACACGAAGGCCGCGAGGCCGAGGACGATGAATACGAGGACGAACAGGAAGTAGAACTGGAAGATCGTCGCAACGAGCACCAGGCCAAATGTGACGAGACCTGTCCAGAGCAGCCACTCCTGCATGGCGCGGAGCGGCTCGTGACGGTGCAGCTGGCGGACGCGAACGTTGTAGAGAACGACCGTAAGCACGAGCAGGATCGCCGCCGCGACCCAGATCGGGTGGTAGATGTCGGGAAAGTTCTGGAAGTTGAACTGCTTCCCGGGAATGAGGTACTCGTTGGGCGACAGGGTCACGGCCGCAGGATAACGCCTCATCTATACTCGGGCCGTTGCCGCCCCGCTCCCACCCA
>JAXDLE010000042.1:0-2845 GCA_034666725.1 Chloroflexota bacterium | reverse complement strand
ACGCCCTTTGCGCCGAGGCCGCGGTCGAGCAGGATCTGCGCGAACAGTCCGCCGAATGAATGACCGACGAGGAACGGCGGCTCATCCAGCCCGCGCACGACCTTCTCGTAGCTGGCGACGATCTCGCCTATGCCCAGGCCCTTGAGCGGCGACGGGTCGGCGTTGATCTCGGCGACGCTGCGGTCTTTGCCGGGCCAGGCAGGCGCGATGCACTCATAGCCGCGCGCCTCGAACCAGCCGCGCATCGGGTCCCAGCATCTCGGGGTGACCCACGCCCCGTGGAGGAAGACGATCCGTTTGGTCACTTCGCAGCCTCCTTGGCCCGCAGGAACTCGAGGACGCGTGGGTCGATCCAGCCGCGCGCCGTGGCGCGCTCCTCGAGATTCTCGATCGACATCCACTCGTCGAGCGCGCCCGTCCAGGACACGTCCCAGCTAGATGGCAGCTCGCGCGGCTCACCTGTGCGCGTCACGCCTGACCGCTCGACGATCTCGGCCAGGCTGTTGGCCTTGTCCAGCTTGTCGGGGGAGTAGCCCAGCGCGGTCAGTCCTCTCCGGAGCTCGGTGGCCAGGTCCTCGTCGATTGGCAGCAGGTCGGACTCCGCTGGTCGGTCGAGATAGAGGTGGTTCAGGTCAAGCAGGCGGGCGAGCTCGGTCATCGGGTCGGGGTGATCGTCAACGCGCAAGTCGATCCAGCGGTCGGTCGCTCCACCGTAGCCGCCGCCGTCGCGCACGACGAGAAGCGCCGCGGACTCGCGCCCGCGCCGATCGCCACCTTGCTCGTCCGCGGCCTTGAGGCCGGCGAGCAACCGCTCCGGGAACGAGGCTTTGCTGGCGAGGTACGTCTCGAGCAGCGCGTCCACCACGCTCGAGCCGGCCAGGAGATTGCCCTGTGCCGCTACACCGTCCGCGGTTCGGCCGCCGGCCCAAGTGATGCAGCCGCTTCCCGTGTAGCTCGCCGAGCGGCCCGCGGCGTCCACGATCCCCGCCTGGCGGTGGTCGCGGCCTTCGTCGTCGCCGGTCAGCCGTGCGAGCGCGTCGGCCGCGGCGAGGCCATCGGTCAGGAGCGCCAGACCTTCAGCGCCGTAGCGCACGTTGGCAAGCGCCTGTGTGGCAACGGCGCCCACATTGGCGCGGGCGTGGGGCACGACGGCTCCAACGGCGAGGAACTTGGACGCGACAGCGATTCCCAGATCGCCCGTCGCCGGGTCGCGCGCAACGATCGAGAACGTCATGCGCGAACGATACGGCCTACTGAGTCGCGCGCACCTCGAATGCGTCGATCTGGATCTGCGCGTGACCCACAGTGCCGTCCACGACCAGCTTCACCTGGTGGCTCCCCACTTTCGCCCATGAACGAGCGAACGCGACGTAGCGGGCGGTGTCGGTCGCGCTATGGAGATCGAGCGTTCCGACGCTCTTGCCGTCGATGAACACGTCGACGCTCCCGATATCTGGCCCGATGATGGTCACGAAGCCGAAGGCGTCGCCGGTGAACGTAAAGGTCGCCGTCGAGCCTGCCTTGGTCGCCATCATTGTTCCGCCGCCCGAGGCGTCAGCGTCGGGTGTGAAGTCCCAGTTCGAGTCGTAGACGATGGACTGGGAAGCCTCCTGGACCAGCGACAAGGCGTAGCCCGGACTGGTCCGCCACTTTCCGACATTGCCTGACCGGTCGATGGCGCGCACCCGGAAGCGGTAGGAGGCACCGGGCTTTTCATCCGTCACTTGCTTCGCAGCGGCCGGATCCGCAAGCTTCAGGTTCTTCCACGAGCCGCCGTTCTGGCTCTGCTGAAGCTGATAGTGGTCGATCCCGCTGAGATCGTCGTGGCCGTTCCAGAAAGCTCGGCCGGACACCATCTCGTCAGGGATCTGGAAATCTGCAGGCAGCGCGTACTCGACCCACGTTGTCAGTGGCGCCACGGTGTCTATCGCGAACTTGGCGAGAAGGCTGGGACTGAGCACGTAGCCGCCGCGCGGGCTGACTGCGAGAGCCGAAGGGTAAGACTGTCCTGCGGACAAGAGGTGATTGCGCGACCACGCGATCCCCAAGCCGAAATCGAGCGAGGCCCAGCCTACTCGGTACCGCTCGCCCTCCTCGGAGAACCACGCGGCGAAGACCCGGTTCCCGAAGCTGGCCAGTCCGACTGGTGTCGGGTCCCCCCTGGGGGCGCTGAACAAGACGTGCGCCGCGCCCAATGAGCCAGCAGGGCTATAGCGCCTGATCCGGATGTCGTGGCTGCCACCTCCAGTGAACTGCTCAAGGACGAGTGTGCCTCCACCGGGTGCGGCCAGCACCTCCCAGTAGGAGGCAGTCGGCCCACTGTCTCTCGTCCAGCGAAGTGAACCGTTCGGAGCGTAGGCATGGAGGTCGGACCCGGTGCCGACCATCACGGCTCCATCGGCATCCGCTGCGATTCCCGAGAACTCGCTGGGGAAGGGGACATCGACCCGCCAGCGGAAGGTGCCATCCCGATCCAGGCGTGCCAGGAAGCCCTCGCCACTTATGAACGTTCCACCGACATAGACGGCGGTTGGGGCAAGCGCGACGCCGTCGTCGAAGAAGTCGCCCTCGCCACGGGTGATGTGGAACTGCGTCGCCCACACCAGGTCTCCGTCGCTCGTGAACCGTGCCGCATATGCGTCGTATTCCTCGAGCGATGGAGAGGGATCCTGGCCCGGCCAATGCCCACCGACAGTTCCGCCCAGGTACAGACCGGACTCGTCGGCCGCCATGCGCAGGATCGTTGCCCAACCGTCGGCGACAGGCAGTTCACGATCCCAGATGAAGATGCCCTCAGGCGAGTACTTGCGAATGTGGCTCTCGGGAGACGCGTAATAGACGCCCG
>JAXDLE010000041.1:0-6455 GCA_034666725.1 Chloroflexota bacterium | reverse complement strand
ACTCTGGATCAGGGGATTGAAGGTTCGAATCCTTCCTCGCCAGCCAACTCTCTGGCGCATTCAACTGAGAGGGGTAGGTGCGCGACCTGTTCGGTTCGAACCGCGGCGAGTTGAACGTCCTTTGCTTCCCGGCTGACGATCAAGTGCTGCGAAAGCGCGTGCGCGACTCCCTCGCGAAGATCACCGAGCCGAACGCCAAAGCTGCGCGCGACGCGCTGCGCGGTCATCTGCGTATCGTCTACCCGCGAGCCGAGGTCCGAGTCCGCGACCCGCTGGCTGGCTTTGGCGAACCTACGGTCTACGTTTTTCGCGATGGAGGAATCGCGTCGAGCTTGGGATCGGAGGCCTGGCATGACGAGTCAACCGCGGCTCGACTCGTGACTGACGACCGGGGCACCTATATCGACGCCAACGACGCGGCGGTCGAATTACTCGGTGTCACCAGGGACGAGATCGTTGGCCACCCCGCAGGTTCCTTCACCAAACCGGACGCTCGAATCGAAGATGCCGCCGGCTTATGGGAGCTGCTGACGACGTCCGGTCGGCTCCACAGCCTCGCGATCGTTACCCGTCCTGGCGGTCGGGACTTGCGAGTCGAGTTCACCACCGTGAGAGACGCTGACGGCAAGGGTCGGCATCTGACATGGCTGAGGCCGTTCGGCTGACGAATCCTCCCTCGGCAAAATGACGAATGCTTACTTCATCCCGCTCGGCGAGGGCCGATTCCAGCCGACCGAGCACACCGGCGGGGCCTGGACGGTCACCGAACAGCACTTCAGCCCGATGGGCGGCCTGCTCACCCACTGCATCGACCGTTTCGTGGCGTCGCGCGGTCCTGATGACTCGCCCCGCGGCCTGACGCGCCGCGGCACGGGCCGCGCGCGGCACCCGTGGCTCGTGCTGCGCCGGACGTGCCATTTGGCCCCCCAACGGGCGCAAAGGACACACTCGATCCGGTCCGTAGTCCTCCTGCGTCGGGCACCTGCGCGGACGACAGTGGCATCAGGCAATAAACGAGCCGAGGCGCTCGCAAGGTCTAGCTGCGAAGGGAGAACCGAGAAATGATCAGCCGACTTACGAAGCTTGGTGTGGTCCTGGCAGTCTTCGGCCTGGCGTTCGTCGCCGCCGGTGGCTATGCCTATCTCAAGGTCCAGGACGGCCAGAAGTCGCTGACCGCGTTCAGCGCGGCCCAGAGCGTCAAGCTCAGCTACGACGAGCAGGGCGTGCTCGGTGGCGCCAACCCAGAAGAGGCGCAGGGCATCATGAGCCTACTCACCAACGACTGGGGCTACGCCGTCGACAAGTCCGAGCTCAACCCGGCCGACCCCGCGGTCAACACCGCGTCCGAGTACATGTACCAAATGGCCACCATCTCGTACCACGTGCTGCACGGTACCCAGAACATCACGTTGACCGACGATTACACCGCGGCTGATGGCACCTTTTATGCCGCCGGCACGCCGATCCCGTTCAACGTCGACGGCCGCTACTACAGCCAGTTCGATCGCACCGATCCGGTGCAGGCCGCAGCCCGCGGTCTGGCGTGGAGCCCCACCGCACTTGCCCTGATCGGCGAGCTGGGTGTGGGTGCCGCGACGGCCTCCTCGCTCCAGCTTGGGCTGGGCGTCGCTGGCGCACTAGGTGGCATCGGCCTCATCTTCCTGGTCGCCGGCCTGGGCCTGGCCTGGGCGGTTCGCCCGGAAACTCTCAAGACGAAGGCCCCAGCCACCAAGCTGGTCCCGGCCTTCCAGGCCTGACGCCACGGGCCAATGAGCGCCCAAGCGGAGCGTCCCGCAACCACCGGGTTGGTCCCCCAGGACCGGCCCGGTGGCTTTTTTGATGGTGCGCGGCGCGGGCGGCGACAATGGCGCCATGGAGAAACAGGGGGCGAGCGAGCTGATGCGCTCGCTCGGGCTGCTCGTCGACGGCCCCGCACGCTGGGGAACGGCGGTCGCAAGCCGCTCGCCGGGGATCATCGTTGTCGAGCTGCCCGGTGGCGCCGATGCCGCGCCGATCGACGTGATGGCGCTGCGGCGTTGGATCGAGCGCGTCCCGTCGCTCACCCTCGACGGCGAGCGGCCGACACCGCAGGTACTGCAGCGCCGGCTCGCACAGGAGTGGCTTGCCGGCCAGCCGGTGCTGTTCGTCGGCCGCTCAACCAAGTCGATCGGCGCACGGCTTTCGGGCATCTACGCCACCACGCTCGGCGACATCAAGCCGAGCAGTGCCGGGCATTGGCTCAAGACGCTCGCCAACCCGGGCGAGCTGCGCGTCTGGTGGGCTGAGACCCCGGCGTTCGAGGAATACGAGGACGCGTTGCTGGGCGCACTTGGTGTAACGCCCTGGGGCAATCGTTCGATCGCGGGCACGCTGCGCAGCGAGGCCGACGCCGCGGCGGCCGCTCCCCGTCCGGTGACCGCAGCAGCGAAGGCGACGGCTCGCCAACGCGAGGTGGTGCGCAAGACGGCAACCCGAAAGCTCGCGCCGCGGCCCGTCCCGGAGAAGCAGGTCCTGTCGAAGGAAGGCATGGAGCGCCTTACGGCTGAGCTGGCCGAGCTGCGCGATGTCGTGCGCCCGCAGATCATCGCCCGCGTCAAGGCCGCGCGCGAGCTGGGCGATCTGAAGGAAAACGGCGATTACGAGTACGCCCGCAAGGAGCAGTCTTTCACCGAGGGCCGCATCCAGGCGATCGAACACCTGTTGCGCACGGGGGTCGTCATGGACCACTGGGTCGCAAGCGACGTCGTTCACCTGGGCTCGACCGTCGAGATCGAGCAGGAGGGCGAGCGCCTCGAGTACACGATCGTCGGTACGGCAGAGGCGAACATCGCCGCCGGCCGTTTGTCGGACGCGTCACCGGTTGGGCGAGCGCTGCTTGGCGCGCGCGCCGGCGACGAAGTGACTGTCCAGTTGCCGGGCGGAGCAGTCGTCTATCGAGTAGTCGGAGTGCGCTAGGTCGCGGCCAATTGCTAGCCGGTCGTGATGCCGGCGGGCTGTGCCTCAATCGGCCCTTGAAGGGCTGATCGGGCATTCTCAAATCGCAATGTCACTGCCCATCAGTCCGCCCGCAGTTACTTCGACGGGCGCGAACGATCTGCCGGCCTATGTCTCCAATGGGCTTATCGGACTGCGCGTCGTTCCGATTTCATTGCTGTCGGGTGTAACGCTGGTGAGCGGCTTCACCGGACTGGAGCCGCAGGTCCAGGTGGACGCCGCCGCCCAGGCGCCGTACCCGCTTGCCGGCGACGTGGGCATCAACGGGGCGTGGCTGCGTGTGTCACCGCACCAGGCCGAATTCGTACGCCAGAGCTACGACTTCAGCTGCGGCGAGCTGACGACGGTCTTCCGGTTCCGGTCCGACGGGATCACAGCCGAGGTCGAGGTACTGACCCTGTGCAGCCAGAAGCAGCCGACGATCGCGCTGCAGCAGGTATCAGTGCGGGTGTCGGCACCATGCGAGCTGAAGCTGCGTGCGCAGGTCGACGATAGCGAGATCCCGGGACGCATGGTGCGCCGCAACCTGAGGATTCCCGGCCTCGACGAGGACGGGCCCGATGGCTCCCTGTCGTGGGCGGCCCTGGGTGGCGAGTCGCAGGTTGGCATCGCCTACATAACGACGTTCGGCGGCGACAGCAACGTCAGGCGCGAGGTGCGCGACCTGGGCATCGAGGGCCAGCTGTCGACGGAGTACGCCGTGCGCGCCCGACAGGGCAGGCCCTATCGGATGACCCAGATCGTCAGCCTGGTGCCGAGTGTCCTGAACAAGGATCCAGACCGGGCGGCGACGCGGCTCGTTTGTCGCGCGGCAGCCGACGGCTTTGACGCGCTGCGCGAAGAAAATCGGCTCGAATGGGACGAGCATTGGCGCGGGCGGATCCTGATCGACAGCCGCGAGGATCGGTGGCAGCAGCTGGCCGACGCGGCTTTCTATTACCTGAACTCATCGGTTCATCCGTCGGCGCCGGCGAGCACTTCGATGTACGGGCTCGCCCAGTGGATCGACTATCACTACTACTACGGCCACGTGATGTGGGACATCGAGTTCTTCTGCGTCCCGTCCCTGCTGTTTTCGCAACCCGAGGCGGCGCATTCGCTCCTGGAGTACCGCACGCAGACCCTGCGCGCGGCCCGCTCCAACGCCAAGCTGATGGGCCGGCGCGGCCTCCAGTTCCCATGGGAGAGCGGGCCGAGCAACGGCGAGGAGTCGGCACCCGGCAACGGCCGCGCGGCGTGGTACGAGGATCACGTTTCGCTCGATGTTGCGTGGGCGTTCAGCCAGTATGCGCACGCGACAGGCGACGAACGATTCCTGCGCGATTCGGCTGCGCCCGTTCTGTACGGAATCGCGGATTGGATCGCCAGCAGGGTGACGCGCGTGAGATCGGGCTTCGCCTTCGAGCAGACGATGGGCATTGCCGAGCGCCAGCAACCGTCCATCAACGACGCGTTCACGGTCATGGGCGCGATGACTGTGCTCGACGAGGCGATCGCCACCGCGGAGCGTCTGGGCAGCCAGGTGCCGAGCTCCTGGCGCCAAGTGCGGGCCGGCCTGCGCCTGCCGCGCCACACAAGGACGGGCGCCATCCTGAGCAGCGACGGTTTCCGCCCGAGCCAGGAGAAGGGCGCTACGCCGGGGCCGCTTGCCGGGATTTTTCCTCTTGGGCACGAGCTCGATGGCTCGGTCGAGCAGGCCACCCTCGACTACTACCTGCGCCTGGCGCCGCAGTACATCGGTTCGCCGATGCTCTCGCCGCTGTATGGCGTATGGGCGGCTTGGGCGGGCGATCGAGCCTTGGCACGGGAGCTGCTCCAGCGCGGCTACGCCGACATGGTGGGCGGCCTGTTCGAGCAGACGCTCGAGTACAGCCCCGCGCACGACCCCGACCAGACGCGCTCAGGCCCATTCTTTGCGAACATGGGCGGGTTCCTGACCTCGCTGACGCTGGGCTTCACGGGGATACGCATTGGTCCCGCCGAGCCGGAGACCTGGCCGTCGCGTCCCGTGACCCTGCCAACGGGCTGGCGCGCCATCGAGATCGAACGCGCATGGATCCGCGGCGAGCCCAGGCGCATCGTCGCGCGTCATGGCGCGCCACGGGCGCGAATTGAACCGGCCGCGGCTCAAGATCGCCGCGCGGCCTGAGCGGAATTGGGGGAGTGAGTTGACGAAAGGTCGACACGGAGAAACGTCGTCTGGTCCCGAATGGCACCCGCCGGCGACCAGCCTGCGGATAGGGCTCCTGTCGCAGCCGTTTCTGCCGGTGCCGCCGCCTGGCTACGCCGGCACGGAGCGCGTGGTCGCGGCGCTCGCGCAGGGATTGCACGAACGCGGCCACCAGGTGACGCTGTTCGCGCCGGGTGACTCGGTCGTGCCGTATGAGCTCGTGCCGACGGTCCCCCAAGCGCTGTGGCGCAACGGTCATCGCGGCGACGCCACGTCGTACATCGAAGGCACGGTGGCCCTGGCCTGGGAGCAGGCGAGCCGCTTCGACATCATCCACTCGCATCTCGACACGGCCGGCTTCGTGCTGGCGCGCCACTGCGGCACACCGGTGCTCACGACCCTCCATCGGCGGCTCGACACCGGCGGTGCGGCCGAACTGATCGACGCGTACCCGGACGTGCCGCTGGTTGCCATCAGCGATAGCCAGCGCCGCTGGAATCCTGAGGCGAACTGGGTCGCGACGATCCACCATGGGCTTGACTTCAGCCAGACGCCCGTCAGCGAGAAGGGTGGCGACTACCTGCTCGTCGTGGGTCGCATAGCGACCGAGAAGGGCATCGCCGAGGCAATCGAGGTCGCGCGTCGCTCGGGTCGCAGCCTGGTGCTCGCGGCCAAGGTGTACGACCCCAAGGAAAAGCAGATGTTCGAGACCGTCGTGCAGCCGGCCATCGACGAGGGCGTCGTGGACTGGCGCGGCGAGGTCGACACCGGGACACGCGACGAGCTCATGGCCGGCGCTTTCGCGACGCTGATGCTGGGCGGCTGGCCGGAGCCCTTCGGACTGGTCGCGATCGAGTCGATGGCCGTCGGTACTCCGGTGATCGCACGCCGGGCGGGCGCATATACCGAGACGGTCCAGCACGGTCTGACCGGCTACCTCGTCGATGATGTTGACGAAGGGGTGCTCGCGGTATCGCGCGTCGCGATGCTCGATAGGCGCCCCATTTCGGCCTACGCGCGCGGCCGGTTCTCAACCGAGCGCATGGTCTGGCTCTACGAGCAGGCATACGCCGCGGTCATGGCCCTGCCAGCGCCCAGTCAGCGCCAGGTCGAGTCGGCCCAGGCGAGCCATCTTCACGTCGTCACGCCCGTAGAGGAGCTCGACGAGCCGGCCTAGAGGCGCAAATTCGTTACGCCCGAAACGGGGACCGATAGCGCGGCCGATAGACCTGCGACCGTTCACTAGCCACATGAAACGGTCCTCTTACAGGCGCCCGGCCCGGCGCTTCTT
>JAXDLE010000040.1:0-8165 GCA_034666725.1 Chloroflexota bacterium | reverse complement strand
AGCGGTGAGTCGAATGACCGGCGGTGAGGCGAATGGCCACCCGATGGCGCAATTGGACTCACACCCAGCGGTGAGGCGAATGGCGACGCGGGCCTAGCCGGTTGATGGTGGTGGTTGGGTCGCGGATGGCATCGCGAGTCGCCTAGCTGATCTTGGCCATGACGTGCTTGACGATGGTGTAGTCCTCGATCGAGTACATGCCCATGTCCTTGCCGTAGCCGCTCCGCCCAAAACCGCCGTGCGGCATCTCAGAGGTGAGCGTCAGGTGATCGTTGATCCAGACCGTGCCGTAGCGCAGTCGGCGCGCTGCGTTCAGCGCGCGCTTGACGTCGTTCGTCCAGACGCTGGACGCGAGGCCATAAGGCACGCCGTTCGCCCAGGCGATCGCCTCGTCGTCATTGCTGAAGCGCTGGACCGTGACGACGGGGCCGAACACCTCTTCCTGGACGATCTCCGCGTCCTGCTTGACGTCGGTCACGATCGTCGGGTCGTAGAAGAAGCCCTTGGGGCCGTGGCCGTTGGCACTGCCGCCGGTCGCGACGTTTGCGCCGTAGCCGCGCGCCCGATCGACGTATGCGGCGACGCGGTCGCGCTGCCCGCCACTGACGAGCGGCCCCATATCGAGCGTCTCGTCGTCGGCGGGATTGCCCACCTTGAGCGACTGGATGGCCGGCACGAGATCGGCCAGGAGCTTGTCGTAGATCTTCGAACCAGCGATGACTCGCGTAGCGGCCGTGCAGTCTTGGCCGCTGTTGAAGAAGCCACTCAGCTTCACGCTTTCGATGACGGCACCAAGGTCGGCGTCGTCGAACACCACGACCGGCGCCTTGCCGCCCAACTCCAGGTGGACGCGCTTCACTGTCTCCGCGGCGGCTGCGGCGATCTGCTTGCCCGTTGCTGTGTCGCCGGTGAGCGAGATCATGTCGACATCCGGATGTGTGACGAGGCGCTGGCCAGCCACCTTGCCCGGGCCGGTAATGACGTTCAGGACGCCCTTCGGGAAGATGTCGGCGGCCAGCTCAGCTAGCGCCAAAGCGCTGAGCGGCGTGTTCGACGCCGGCTTGAGCACGATCGTGCAGCCCGCCGCGAGTGCCGGTCCGACCTTCCAAATAGCCATCATCAGCGGGTAGTTCCACGGCGCGACCTGGCCGACGACGCCCACCGGCTCGCGCCGGATCATGCTTGTCCAGCCCCGGACGTACTCGCCTGCCGCCTTGCCCTCGACGACGCGCGCCGCGCCGGCGAAGAAGCGCAGGTTGTCGACGGAGAAGTCGATGTCGAAATCGGCGACGCCCTTGGGCTTGCCAACGTTGGCCGATTCGAGGGCCGACAGCTCAGCCTTGGCCGACTCGATCTTGGATGCCCAGTCGAGCAGCATCTTGCTGCGCTCACCCGGAGTGCTCTGCGACCAGTCGTCGAACGCGGCCCGCGCCGCCGCAACGGCCTTGTCGACATCAGGTTCAGTTCCCTTCGGGACTTGGCCGATCTCTTCCTCGGTCGCCGGGTTGATCACCGGTGTGGTCTCGCCGCTCGAAGCGTCGGCCCAGTCGCCGTTGATGAACATGCGCTTTGGCGCCGCGGTAACGGTCATGACGGGTGACCCCTCGCTTTGGCTGTGCTGAGCGGTTCGTATCGTAGCCGCCGCCCACCTCCCACCTACGTCCCTACCTCTGAGTCCGGTCGGAGCACCCATGCAAATGGGCGTACGACCCCGCAAATCCGAAGCAGCCACGCCCATTCAGATCGCGTCGCATCGACGCTCGCTAGCCACACCGTTGAGTCTCCGACCGGACTCGGTACCTAGATGGCATGCCTTTGCGGTACGCTCGGGTTGATGGAGAGGGCAGGGACGTGGATGCGGCCGCTCAGCCTGGTCGCGGCGCTGCTATTGATCGTGGGTGTGACGCTCACCGGGCTCAACCTGCTGCTGTGGGGCTGGACCGTGTACGCGGCGGGCCATGTCGCGGCCATAGGCGCGTTGATCGCGATCGCGGCCGTCAACCGGGCGCGGCTCGACGTATTCGCGTGGCTCGGGCTGATCGTGCTTGTCGCCGGCCTCGTGCTCGCGCTGCCGCAGGTCGTGGCCATTTGGCAGTCCTACGCGACGGAGAGTCCGGCCGTGCTGGCATGCGCCGGCTGCCAGGGCCCGCGACAACCGATGGAGGTGCCCAGCTTGACGGCGCCGGTCGGTCTCGCGGCCGAGCTGGTCACCTGGATCGGCGTCGCGTTCTTCGGGCTCGCGGCGCGCGGCGCCCACGCGCTGCCGAGAGGGATCGGCTGGGTCATGGCGGGCGCAGCCGTGATCGGCATCATCGCGGCGCTCAACATCGTGTCGCCCTATGCGTGGGTCGCGGCGATGCTCCTGCTCGCGCTGTCGCTGCTTGCTATTGGAGCGTCGGCTAAGCGGTCAGCTTGACGCGGGTCGTGTGGCTCGTTCCGTCGTCGAGCGTCAGCACCACCTCGCGGCACGTTCCCTTCGACGATCGCAGCGTCTGCCACGAATAGGTGTAGCGGCCAGTCGCGGCGCTGTACCCGAGCGACCCGCTCAACGCGCCGAAGCTGCCCATGACCTTGCCGCTCGAGCAGTTGACCTGCCGTGCGAGCACGGAGCTCACCACGCCCAGACCGAAGTTGCCGTTGAGGCTGAAGGTCAGCGCTGCCGGCTTGCCCGCCTTGAACTTGGTCGGACCGCTGAAGCCGGTCCAGTTGTAGATCACGTCGTAGGCGGCACTAGCGGGCGCGGTGGCCGCATTGCCCGCCACGTCGCTACCGCCGGAGCAGGTCGCGTTGTAGTGGCCGATGCCGCTCGACGTGCCGCCGGTCAGCGACAGCGTCGCCGTAGAAGCCACACCACTGGTCGCGTCGTTCGTCGCGCACGCCGCTGTCGGCACGGAGCCGAGGACGTAGCGGACGCCATTGGCGACGCCGCTCAGCGCCACGGTGGGCGCCGTCGCGTCGCGCTTAAGGAGGAACGAGATTGGATCAGATGAGCCGATGAAGTTCGTCGCAGTGCACGAAGCGGTGTACTGGCCGTCGGCGGTGTAATCGGTGTCCGTGCAGCCTTCGGTGTCCGCCGGCGCGCCGCCGTCGGCCACGTTCCAGGCCACGGAAACGTCGGTCGTGTACCAGCCGTTCTGCCCGTTCGGATCTGACGGATCAACCGTGTAGTCGACTGAAGGAGCCGTGACTCCGAGCGCCGTCGCCAGGGCGCGCGCGCCACCGACTATGGGGATGTGCACCTGGCTCAGGCCGAGCTTGACGCTCAGCTGGGTCCCGGCCGCGGGCCGCACCGTGTACTCGTTGTCCGACGAATACAGGACGACCGCGAGGCGCCGCCCGGCCGCGATGACCGAGTCCTTGGGCTGCATGTCCCAGTTGAGCGCATAGAAGGTGCCCGGTGTGACCGCGTCGGTGACCGACACCGAGTTGCGGTTCTCGGGGTCGATCCAGCCGCGGGTGATGATCGTCGCGCCGGCGCCACTGGCGTCGAGCGACGCGATGAGCGCGCTCACGTTGGCCTTGGGCTTGCTCGACGCGAGATTGAGGCTGACGAGTGGCGTGCCGCTGATGCGGATCGAAGTCTGGAGGGGCGCCGTGATGAACTCGAGCCGGTTGGGGGATGACGCCGCGTTGGTCAGCGTCGCGGCGGTGATGGACCCGTCGTCACTGAGCGTCTCGGTCACGTCCTCGCCGGGATAGAAGGTCAGCTCGCCACGAGCGGGCGCATCGCCGGTGAAGTTGAGATCGACGTAGGCCATATCTGGATCCGGCCATTCGGCGTACGGCGTGGGGCTCCCACTGGCCTGGCCCTCGCGCACGATCCACGCCTTCGGGTCGTTCTCGACACCGTTCTGGACGCCCCACAGGTAGCGCGTGAACCAGCGGTTCTTCTGCTTGAGCGGCGGCTCACCGCCATGCCCACCCTGGTGCAGGTAGAGCTGGTGGGGCACGCCGCGTGCCTTGATCGCGTAATAGAACTGGGCCATGTTCTTGGTCATGACGTTCCAGTCGTTGTTGCCGTGCGCCATCAATACTGCCGCGTGGACGTTGTCGATGTCGCGCATGTAGTTGCGCTCGGCCCAGAACGCGCTCGAGTCGCCGGTCGCGCGATCCTGGTGGGCGGTGATGTCGGCGATGACCCCTTTGCAGATCGTGCGGTCGAGGCGCGAGTAGACGTACTCGGCAAGCACGTCGAGATCCTCGCCCTGGTAGCCGCCCGGCGCGCGGACCATGCCGTTCGCTCGGTAGTAGTCGTACCAATTGGAGATCGCCGAGACCGGGATGATCGCGTCGAGGCCCTCGACGCCCGTTGTCGCGACCGCGTTCGGCAGCGTGCCGTTGTACGAGGTGCCGATCATGCCGACCGAGCCAGTCGCCCAGTAGGCGGTGACCTCGGTCACGCGGTCCTTCGCGGTATAGCCCTTGGCGCGGCCGTTGATCCAGTCGATAACCGCCCTGGCGCCGAGCGTCTCGTTGCGGCCGCCCGACGTGGGACAGCCGTCGGACTCGCCGGTGCCGACGCTCTCGGCATGCATCACGGCAAAACCGCGCGGCACCCAGGTGCTCTCCTGCGCCGTCGAGATCGAGCCAGTGTTGGGCTTGTAATAGGCAACCGCGGGTAGTCGGGAGTCAGGCGGATCGCCGATCTCGTGGTCGACGCTCCAGTTGTTCGCCTCGACCGCGGTCCCGGCGTAATAGGGGCTCACCTCGAGGACGACCGGGACCTTGAGGCCGGCCGTGTCGGTTTCCTGGACGCGCGACACGTCGGCGTGGATCAGGTCCGTCTTGCCGTCGTTGTCGCTATCGATGGAGCTCTCGATCCAAAGCTCGGAGTTGATCCACGACGTCGAGCTTGTCGGGAAGACCGGCTGCGCCTCTCCATCGGTGAAGAGGGGCTCCGTCGGCAAAGGCGCAGCCATGGCAGGCGCGGCTCCGCCGACCAGACAGACTGCACCGAGCAGGACGAGCGCCGACAGGCGCATCAACTGCGGTCGCGTGGTCTTGGTGGTCACTTTGCCGAGCCCTCCTGGTCTTCCCGTCCCCCTGCACGCGACCGTATGCCACCACTGGACAGGGTGTCAATGCACGAGACATTGCGGAATCGCGACAACCGCACGGGGCTGCGCCGCTCGATTACGCTATCGGCGGGGAGAGTTGCGACGCCGCTGGGGCGGCAGTTACGAGGAGGAAGGGTCGGATGCTCATGTTCGACGGGCGCCGCGATGCGCTCAGCTTGTTGCTGCGGGTGGCGATAGTCGTCCTGGCGCTATCCACCGCGTACATCCACTGGACGCTCGGCGGCATGATGTTCGTGGCCAACTCGGTCGTTTACGTCGTGCTTGCGGGCGCGATGATCGCGCCGCTGGCGATCGCGTCGCGCTACCGCTGGCTCATTCGAGCGGCGCTGATCGTGTTCGCGCTGATGACCATCGGTGGCTGGATGATGTTCGGGGCGCGCATCATGCTGGGCTACGTCGACAAGGCGATCGAGGTTGGCTTGATCGCGCTGCTGTTCGTCGAGATGTTTCGTTACGACGGGGGTCCGCTGGCGGTCGCTCAGCGCGGCTGGGAGCTGCTGATGAGCGTGCTTCGCCGTCTGACCGGCCGCTCGGCCGCCTGACGTTGCGCGGCACGACGTTGCGCGCCATGAAGTCCCTCCGCGGGGTCATCCTGGCCATCGCGACACTTTCGGCGCTCATTGCCTGCGGTGGCGCGCCACAGACGCTGCCGACGCCACCTCCAGGCGCAGTGGTCGTCACTGCCCAGGGAACGGCCTTCACAACGCAAAACGTCTCGGCCCCAGCGGGCACCGCGTTCACTTTGTTCTTCGAGAACCTCGGCAACGAGCTGCACAACGTGCGGCTGAAGGACGCGGCCGGCACGAGTGTCTTTGGCGGCCAGACCTTCACTGGACCGGCCGCGGTGGCTGAGCAGGTACCCGCGCTCGCCGCGGGCACGTACCGAATCTCGTGCGACATCCACCCCGACATGAGCGCCCAGCTCGTCGCTCAGTAGTGCTGGCGTGACTCCTCAAACCTGGCAGCGCGGCGACTACGAGATCTCGACCGATCCGGAGCGAATCGATCTCGACGCGACGCATCGCTTCCTGACGAGCGAGGCGTACTGGTCGCAGGGCGTGCCGCGCGACATCGTCGAGCGCGCGATCGGCAACTCGATCAACTTCGGCATCTACAAGGTGAGCGGCGGCGACTCCGCCCAGGCCGGCCACGTTCAGGCTGGCTTCGCGCGCGTCGTGTCGGACAGGGCGACGTTCGCCTGGATCGGCGACGTGTTCGTGCTACCCGAGCATCGCGGCCACGGTCTGGGCAAGTGGCTCATGGAATGTGTGACGGCGCATCCGGAGCTGCAGGGTTTGCGCCGCTGGATGCTCGCGACGCGCGACGCGCACGGCCTGTACAAGCAATACGGCTTCACAGAACTCCAGGATGCGGCCAAGTACATGGAGCGCTGGGACCCGGAGATCTACACGCGCGGCCGTTAGTCGCGCGCTCGTTTAGCCGCGCGGCCTTAGCGGCGTCAGGGCTGGCTGACCACCACTGTTAGCTCGGGGCTCCAGCCGGTTTCCTCGTTCGTGCTGGTCTTGCGGTAGCGCGTGCGGAAGTGCCACGTGCCGTTCTCGCTCGGGGCGGGGTTGAAGACGACGAGCTGCGTGGTGACGCTCTGCCACAGCAACCATGAGCCGCTGCCTTTGCGGCGCTGCACGTCCTGTACGAAGCCGGACGCCGCATTCTGCGTCGCGACGCGCAACGTGAAGTTTGTTGACGTGGTGCCCGAGGTGGGCGAGATGCTCGGCTTGACCTTGATCGTGCCGACCTGCTGGCTGTGGAAGATGCAGTGGTAGGCGTATGCGCCGCCATGGAAGAAGGTCAGCGACGCCGACTTGCCGGGGCTCAGGCTGCCGACCGAGCCGGGGGCGACCGCAGGCACGTTGAAGGTAACGGTGTGGCTGGTGTCCGACGTGTTGTGCCATAGGATTCCGTTGCTCAGCGCGATCTTGGGCTTGGCCGGCTGATACGCGTAGTTGACGACGTCGACCGATGTGGTCGAGGCGAATGACGTCGTCGTTGACAGGACGACCAGGCAGAGGGCGGCGGCAAGAGCGCGTCGGAGCATCTCGGACATTGTGAGGCCGCTGCGCAATGCCCGCCCGAGGGCTGAGTCAACTCACGCTGACTCCTGAGTCACACACGCTGACTCAGGTATCTGCGACCAGCAACTAGACTCGCGGCAAGTGAGCGAGTCGTTCGACGTCATCGTCATCGGCGCCGGGGTACATGGCGCGAGCACAGCGTTCCACCTCGCCGAACGCGGCGCCAAGGTCCTCGTGCTGGAGCGGGCCGCGGCCGCGTCCGGTGCGACCGGCAGGTCAAGCGGCCTGGTGCGGATGCACTACGACCTCAAAGCAGAGAGCGCGCTCGCCTGGCGCTCGTACGACTACTTCATCGACTGGGACGCGCGTGTCGGTGGCGACAGCGGCTTCACCAAGACCGGCTTCGTAAGAATCGTGCCGCGCGACCAGGAGCACAATCTGCGCGCCAACGTCGCCGATCAGAAGTCACTCGGCATCCCGACCTCGATCATCCCCGCCGCGGAAGTCAAGTCGATCGCGCCCATGCTTACGACCGACGACTTCGATGTCGCTGCCTACGAACCCGACTCGGGCTACGCCGATCCCACCTCTACATGCAACTCACTTCTGGCTGCCGCGCGGCGGCTTGGCGCGACCTATCGCCATTCGACTCGGGTGGAGGCGATCGAGGTCGAGGGTGGCCGGGTAGTCGGTGTCCGGACCGCCAAGGGAATCATCGGCGCACCGATCGTCGTTCTGGCTGCGGGCGGGTGGTCGGGCGCCCTGGCCAGGTCGGCCGGGGTAGAGATGGACATCAAGGTCTGGCACCACGACACAGGGTTCGTGCGCCAGCCGAGTTCCGAGCGCGGTGGCGGCGGCGGCCTGCCGGTCGTCATCGATGACAACAACGAGCTGTATTTCCGACCTGAGGGCGCGGGTCTCGCGCTGATCGGGCTGGAGGACGGCAACCGCATCGACGATCGGCCGGGCGACGACGCGCGGTCCGACCCCGCGTTCGTCGAGCACATGGTCGACCGACTGACCCGCCGGGTGCCCGACTACGCGCAAGCCGGCT
>JAXDLE010000039.1:0-22892 GCA_034666725.1 Chloroflexota bacterium | reverse complement strand
CGCATGATCGTCGACAGAGCGCCACAGCAGGCGATCCTCGACCGGCTGACGGTGGATGTCGGTCGGTTCGTCGGGGATCCGGTCGTCGGCCTGCGCCTGGCCGGGGCCGACGGGTACCTGCACCTGGCATCGATCGTCGGCGTCGACGAGCAGGCGGTCATCGAGCTCCAGCGCAGCCCGGTCAGCATGGGCGCCGGCGGCATGGCGATCGCCGCTGATGAGGTCGTAGTCATCGAGAACTATCCCGGTCACCCGGCAGCCATCCCCATCCTGGTCGAGAAAGGCCTGCAAACCGCCGCGGCAGCCCCCTTGCGCCAGGATGGCCAGCCGATTGGCAGCCTGGTGGTGGGCTCCTACACGCCTGGTCGGAAATACAGCCCCATACAGCTTGAGGCGCTGGGCGCCTTTGCCGAGCACGCGAGCATGGCCCTCGCGGACGCGGCGCGAACAAGCCAGATGGTCCACCAGGCGCTCCACGATGCCCTGACCGGCTTGCCCAATCGAACTGTCTTCCTCGATCGCCTGGGCCAGCGCCTGCGCGCCGGCCGGAGCCGCCGTGCGCCGTGCGCCGTGCTCTTCATCGATATCGACAACCTCAAGCGCGTCAACGACACGCTGGGCCATTCAGCCGGCGATGCGGTGCTGGTCGAGATCGGGCAGCGGCTGCGCGGCGTCGTCCGCGCCGCCGACACCGTTGCGCGCCTCAGCGGTGACGAGTTCACCGTACTGCTCGACACGGTCGATGGCGACAGCGAGGCCATGGCCACCGCACAGCGACTGATGACGGCCATGCGTGAGCCGATCAAGGTCAACGGCCGTCTGCTGACGCTTTCGGCAAGCATCGGTGTTCGTGTCGCCCAGGCGGGCCGCGACCACGCCGACGACGTGCTGCGCGGAGCGGACCTCGCGATGTACGAGGCAAAGGGCCGGCGCGACGGCCTGCCCGGCTCGTTCCAGCCCGAGATGGACGTGCGCGCCGGCCGCCGCCTCGAGCTCGAGAGCGACCTGCGCGCGGCACTCGATGCCGACGCGTTCCGCGTGCTTTACCAGCCCATGGTCGACCTGCGCGACGGCACGACGCGCGCGGTCGAGGCCCTGGTCCGCTGGGACCGCGGTCCGCTGGGACTGGTGTCGCCGCTCGAGTTCATCCCGTTGGCCGAGGAGACGGGCCTGATCGTGGAGCTGGGCGAATGGGTGCTGAACAAGGCGTGCAAGACCGTCGCGGCGCTTGATCGTGGTTCGGCGACGCCACTCGAGCTGAGCGTCAACCTGTCCGGCCGACAGCTGACCCATGAGGGGCTCGAGGCCACCGTGGCGCGGGCCCTGGTTGCAGCCGGACTGGCGCCCGAGCGCCTGACGCTCGAGATCACCGAGAGCGTGCTCCTTACTGACGCCCACGCCACCATCGACCGCCTGACCGCGTTGCGACGAATGGGTGTCAAGGTGGCGATCGACGATTTCGGCACTGGCTATTCGTCTTTGAGCTATCTGCGCCGATTGCCGATTGATGCGGTCAAGATCGACCGAACCTTCATCGAGCACCTGACGAGCGATCCGCGCCAAGCGGCGCTCGTCGCGGCGATCGTCGGCCTGTGCCGCTCGCTCGACCTGCAGATCATCGCCGAGGGAGTCGAGAGCAAGGACCAGGCGCGCCGCCTGCTCGAGCTCGGCTGCCACCTCGCCCAGGGCTATGAGCTCGGCCGACCCAAGCCCGCCAACGCACTACGCGCCCTCCTGCGCAAGGAACCCGCGCGCGCGGCCAAACGCCGGGCCGACGCCGTCGCGCATCGCAGTGAGATTGCCGCCGACGACTGGCGCGGGAAAAACGTCAGCGCCTGACCTGCGGTGGCTCGGCCGCCGAAGACCTCACTTGCCGAGCTCATTCACCCAACGTAAATATTTATGCTGCGTGAATGAGGCGCCGTGAGGCAATTGCCGGGTAAGCGCCGGCCAAGCAAACGATGAGTCTCCTGACGTGTAATCCTCCGATGACGGACGATTTCGCAGAGGGCTGGCAAGTCCGGGCGGGCGCGCGGGCCATGGCCAACGCAATCGAGATCCGCATGAAATCCGCGGAGCGCTCCACGTCCTCACTCGTGCTGCTGGGCCGCTACGTACGTCGGGCTCGCGGGTACTTGACGATGACCCAAGTCGAGCTCGCAGGCGCCGCGGGCGTATCGCAGAGCATGATCTCGCGCCTCGAATCGGGCGGCGCGGATCAACTACCTCTCGGACGCCTCATGGCTGTCGCCAATCCGCTCGGTGCCGTTCTGCCGCTCGGGTCATGTCCGCATGATCACCGATGCGCTTGGCAGCCTTTCAGGCCCACACGACCGGTTCAAAACGACCGCACCATGCAGGAATACCTGCTGCAGCACGCCGGCGAGTCGCTAGAGCCAGGTGCCTGAGCGCATCACCCGTTGAACCTGGAGATCGGCGTCGAGCTCGACGAGATCGGCGCGTTGGCCGGCCGCTAGGCGGCCGCGATCGCTGATGCCGAGCAGCTCGAGCGGGTTGCGCGTCGCCGCGGCGACCGCGGCTGGCAGCGCGATCCCGGCGCCGACCATGTTGCGAACCGCCGTGTCGAGGGCGAGGACTGACCCGGCAAGGGTCGTGGTGCCGGCCAGCGTCACGCGCTCCCCGGCAATATCGACATCGAGCGAGCCAAGGCGACCGCGGCCGTCGCCTGTGCCGGCGAGTGGGATCGCGTCGCTCACCAGCAGGAGCCGCTCGACCGGCTTGAGTCGCGCGATCAGCGGCCACAGCGCGCGATCGACGTGGATGCCGTCGGCGATCAGCTCGGTGAAGACGCGGTCGTCGAGCAGCGCCGCGGCTGCGACACCGGGGGCGCGGTGGTCGAGCCCGCTCATGGCGTTGAAGAGGTGCGTCGTGGACGTGGCACCGGCGGCGTACGCGGCACGTCCCATCTCGAAGGTCGCGCCAGAGTGGCCCAGCGAGACGCGCACCCCGGCCGAGTCGAGCCAGGCAATCAGCTCAAGCGCGCCGCGCAGCTCGGGCGCGACCGTGATCAGCCGGCATGAGTCGAGCAGGGCGTCCAGGTCGTGGCGCGCCACCTCCGCCGGCGCAAGAAGAAATGCCGGATCGTGGGCGCCGCGCCGCGCTTCGGCGAGAAAGGGCCCTTCCAGGTTGAAGCCGAGCGGCTCGGCGCCATCGTCGGGCGCGTAGGGCAGCCAGTCGCGGACGCGTGCCGCGAACTCGCCCAGCTGTGGCAGTGGCGCTGTCACCGCCGTGGGCAGGAACGAGGTGACGCCGCGCCGCAGCAGGGCGCGGGCCATCCCGTCGAGAGCCGCACGGTCACCCATCGCTGAGTGGCCGCCCCAGCCATGGACATGCACGTCGACGAAGCCAGGGCTCAGGAACGAGGCACTTGGTTCGCCGGCCGAATCGGAGGCGAGCGTCACATCGGTGATCAGCCCGTTCTCGATAGTCAACGCGCCTTGGACCACTTGGTCCTCGAGGATGAGCCGGCCGGAAACGCGGTCCATCAGGCCGCCGCCTCCGCCATCTCCGCGCCGTGGATCGCCGCGCCGATCGCCCCGGCCCACGTGCCGAGCTCAGCCATCGCGAAGGTGACCTGATCGAGCGAGGTGACATGCACGCGCCGCCCCACCTCGGCCCGGATTGGGTCGAGCAGCAGGTCGCCTGCCGCGGCGATGCCACCGCCGATGACGACCCGGTCGGGTGTGATCACGGTGACCATGTTGGCGATACCGATACCCAGGTATCTGCCGACAGAGGCCAGGCCCGCCAGCGCCGCTGCGTCGCCGCCACGCGCACGCTCGATCGCCTCCTCGGCGCTGGCCGCGCCGCACGCCTCGGCCAGCGCTTCGGCCCGGGTGAATACCTCGAGGCAGCCGTTGTTGCCGCAGTTGCACGGCGGCCCGTCGGGATCGATCGTCTGGTGGCCCATCTCGCCCGCCGTCCCGTCGTGGCCCTGGACGATGTGGCCATCGATGGCGAATACGCCGCCGATGCCCGTGCCCAGCGTCAGGCCGACCATGGATTTTGCGCCGCGCCCTGCCCCGAGGCGCAGCTCCGCCAGCCCAAAGGCGCGCGCGTCATTCACAAGGTACGTCGGTACGCTGCCCAACGCGTGTCCTACGTACGGCGCGACCGGGACCATGTCCCAATCGCCCGGCAGGTTCACCAGGAAGCGCGTCGCGCCGCGTTCCGGGTAGTACAGGCCGGGTACCCCGATGCCGACCGACGAGATGCCCCGATGTTCCGCCATTGCCACGCGGCCGGCCTCGGCGAGGCGCTCGATGACCCCGGCCGGGCCCTCCTCGCCGTGGGTCGGCGTCTGTTCGGTGCCGAGCGTCTGCCAATGGGCGCCACGGCGCTCGACGACGGCCGACTTGATGTTCGTGGCGCCGAGGTCGAGCCCCAGGTGCACAGCGGCGGCCGCGGGCTGGCCGGCCATGACCTCAGGATTCGGTCGTGGCGCGCGTGTAGGCAGCGGCGACGAGCACCACGATTGAGCCAAAGACGATCTGCCGGACAGGTTCGGGCAGCAGCAGGATCGTCAGCAGCGCGCTCAAGACCGTCAGGATCAGCGCGCCCATGATCGTCCCCGTGAACGTGCCTCGGCCGCCCAGGATGGACGTCCCGCCGATGACCGCGGCCGCCACTGACGGCAGCAGCTCGCCGGCCACGAGCTTCACGCTGGCTGTCTGATTCAGACCTGCATAGATGAGCCCGGCAATTGCCGCGAGCACAGCCGAGATCACGTACAGGGTGAGCAGGACCTGCCATGAGCGGACGCCCGACAGGCGCGCCGCGACGGGGTTGTCGCCGAGCGCGTAGAGCATCCGGCCGTAGCCCGAGCGGCGCAATCCCAGGATGATGATGAGCGCCACCGGCACGAAGACGATCAGGCTGTAGGGCACGATGTCGGCCCACAGGCCCGTGCCCAGGGTCTTCAGCTCGGTCGGAATCCCGGCGCCTGTTTGGAGCATGCGCAGCTGCCACACGTTCGAGAAGCCCAGCACGACCAGGCCCATGCCCAGCGTGACGATGAGCGGATGGACGCGGAAAACGCCGACGCTGATGCCATTGACGAGCCCCACCAGCACAGCCGCCGTGAGCGCCACTGCGACGCCGAGCGGCCAGCCGCCCGGCTGGTTGACGAAGGTCGCGGTCACGAAGCCTGCCATAGAGGCGACGAAGCCGACCGATAGGTCGATACCGCCGGTCAGCATCGTGAGGGTCTGGCAGCCGGCGAGGATGGCCAGAGGCACCGCTGCACGCACTATGACGCCCACCCAGCCGGCGTCGCGCGCGGTGGGGCTGACCGCCCACACCATGAGCACGAGCGCGACCAACAAGAAGCTCAAGGGAATGAGCGGCTGGTCGCGCAGCAGCTTGCGCCAGGCCGACGGTTGCCGGCCTGCGATCGGCGGTGCGGCTGCGGTCATGCGCGGGCCCTCCGGATCTGGATGTAGTTCGCGAGCATCAGCACGCCGATGAGGATGAGTCCCTGTGCGACCGTCCCGAGGTTGGGGTCGACACCCAGGTACGTCATGTCGTTACGGATCAGCTGCAGCACGAGCACAGCGACGATCGGTCCAAGGACGCCGCCGACGCCGCCCGCGAGGCTGACGCCGCCCAAGACCACGGCGGCGATTGCGATCAGCACGTAGGTCGGCTCAGGCACCGGCGAGCCGATGCCCGTGCTCGCGGTCAGCGACAGCCCGGCGAGAGCCCCGAAGAAGCCGGTGATGGTGTAAGCGATGACCTTGACCCGGGCGACCGACACGCCGCTGCGGAATGCCGCCAGCTGGTTGCTACCCACCGCATAGAGCGACAGTCCGATCTTGGACCGCGACAGTGGGATCCAGACGACGGCCACGATCACGATGAGCAGCACGAGCGCCTTCGGGAAGAGGTCGATGAAGAACTTGCCGACCACGGCGTCCTTGAGCCACGCAGCCGCGCCGCCCGCCGGCCGCGGCGTCACCAGCAGGGCCATGCCGGCAAAGACAAATGATGTCGCGAGCGTGACCACGATGTCGGGCACCTTCGTGACGACCACGAGTGCGCCGTTAACGGCACCGAGCGCCAGCCCGAGCGCGAGCACAGCGATTACGGCCACCACGCCGAACTCTTCACCCCGGCCGGCCATGAGCACCGCGGCCACGCAACTCGTCAGCGCCATCTGCGAGCTGATGGACAGATCGATGCCGCCGGCGATCACGCACACGGTCTGGGCGACGGCCGCCAAAGCGAGCGGCAGGATCGAGGTGAAGAGGCCCTGGACGTCGGTCAGCTGGTAGTACGGGTTGAGGATGAATGTGAACACCGACAGCAGCAGCAGAAAGCCGAGCAGCCCCGAGATCCACGAGTTCTCGCCTACCCACTTCCTGACGACGGTCATGGCTGCTCGTCCGTCGTCGTTGCTGCGAGGTCCATGGCGGCGGCGACGGCGTCTTCCTTGCCAACGGCCTTGGCTGCGACCTGCTCGGGCAGCGCCGCGCCGGCCTTGAGGTTGTGCGCGGCGCGCAGGAGCGCTGGCTCGTCCGCATCAGCGGCGGCCATCTCGGCCACGACCTCCCCGCCGAAGATGACGATCACGCGATCGCAGGCGAGCTGAATCTCCTTCAGCTCGGACGTGTACAGCAGGACGGCCGCGCCCGCGGCGGCGAGGTCGCGCAACAGGACGTAGATCTGGTTCTTGGTGCGGATGTCGATGCCGCGCGTGGGGTCGAAGCACAGCATCGTGCGCACTCCGGACGCGACCCAGCGCGCGATGGTGACTTTCTGCTGATTGCCGCCCGATAAGCGGCGCACTTCGTTGCCGGCGCGGGCGTCGATCTGCAGCGTCTCGACGGCCTTGCCCACGTCGCGCCGCTCGTGTCCCAGGTTGATCAGGCCCCAGTTGCGGACGCGCGCGCGCATGGGCAGCGCGATGTTCTCGCGCACCGAGCGCTGCATCAGCAGGGCCTCGGCGCGGTCGGCCGCGACATACACGAGGCCGGCGCGAATGGCATCAGCCGGATGGCCGAACGATGCCTGCGCGCCGTCTACCTGGAGAGTGCCGGTTGCGGGTCGCTCGGCGCCCGACAGGATGTCGAACAGGTCGTCCTGACCCTGGCCCTCGAGCGCGACGACGCCGAGCACCTCGCCAGCGTGCAGCTCGAAGGAGGCGTCCTTTAAGCGGCCGCGTGAGCCCAGGTTGCTGGCCTTGATGCGCGGCGTCTGCTCCCTCGCAGCCGGGCCGGCGCCCACCGCGGCGCGCTTGCCGAGCTCAGCCGCTATCTCGCCCAGCATCAACTCGACGATCTTCTCCTCGGAACCCGGGCTGACATCGACCACGCCGGCGGTTTCGCCGTTGCGCAGGACGGTCGCGCGGTCGCAGATCGCCGCGATCTCGATCATGCGGTGGGAGATGAAGATCACCGACTTCTCGCCGCCGCGCCTGCGGGCAATGACTTCGAGGACGCGCTCCGTCAGATTCGCCGGCAGCGCGGCGGTCATCTCGTCGAGCAGCAGCACGTCGGGATCGATCGCCAGGGCGCGTGCAAGGTCCACGATCCGGAGCGTCGCCAGCGGCAAGCGCCGCGCGAGGCTCGACAGATCAAGATCGCCCAGCCCAAGCTCATTGAGCCAGTGGAGGAAGGTTTCGACCGGCGTATCGGTCAGGCGCAGGTTGTCGCGGATGTCCAGGTCGGGGATGACCGCCGGTTCCTGGTAGACGCTCATGATGCCGTTGCGCCGCGCCTCGGCGGGCGAGTGCGATATTCGTTCGTGGCCGCGCAGAGTGATACGGCCGGTGTCAGGCGTGACCGCGCCGGTGAGGATCTTGACGAGAGTGCTCTTGCCCGCGCCGTTCGCGCCCATCAGCGCGTGGACCTCGCCCGACCGCACGGCGAGCGAGGCATTGCGCAGCGCGATCACGGCGCCGTACGCCTTCGAGACGCCGGTCGCTTCGAGCAGCAGGTCAGTCGCGGTAACGGTCATCTGTCTCTTGGTAGCGGGCTGAAAAGGAGAAGGGGAGGCCGGCCGCTGTGGCCGGACCTCCCCTTCGATTACTCGACTAAGCCGAGGCTATGCGCCCGAGCAGCTCGACGGGACCGTATTCGGGTCGTACGTCGTGTAGCCCGGAACTTCGAGGCCGAGAGGCCAGAACGGGTCCATGCCGGGGATCGAGATCCAAGCCTGGAGGTCCGTCTTGCCCTGATCGGTGGTGTTGTCGAGGATTACCGGATCGAGCAGGATCGTGTTCGGCCGGCCAGCTCCTGCCGACGCCGTCACAGTGGCGCCGCTCATGAGCTTGTAGGCCAGGTTTACGCCTGCGCCACCGACAGCCGCCGTGTTGGTCACGGCCGCGCCGACGAGTCCCTCATAGCCGCCGTCCGTATTGAGCAGCTGCTTGACGAAACCGCCGATGTCGGCATCCGCGATCGGGACGAACGGCTTACCCGCCGCCTTGATCGCATCGATGATCTGGGTGCCCATGCCGGATGCCCAGATGCCCTGGATCTGGTCATAACCGCCGCCGGCAATGAAGTCGTTCGTGATCTGGGTAGCCGTTGCCGGATTCCAGCCAGTGAACGTGCCACCGGGGTTGATGACGGTGATGTTCGGGTGCGCCGTAAGGGCGTTATTGAACCCGATGTCGCGGTCGGAGTCGGCTGGGTGGCCGGCGAGGCCGCGGGTGTACCAGACCGTGCCCGTGCCACCCATCTGATCCATCAGCCAGTTCGCGCCGAGCTCGGCGTACTTGATCTGGTTGTTGTACAGGTTCCAGGTGTTCGGGTCGGTCACGTACGCGTCAACAGACACGGTAACGATGCCCTTGGCGTGCGCCTCGGCCAGTGCCGGGTTCAGCGCGTCGGGATCGTTCGGGTTGAAGACGAGTGCGTCGACGTTCTGCGAGATCAGCGTGCGCAGGTCAGCGAGCTGGCCGGCCGCGTTGGTGTCCTGGTGGATGACGTTGATCTTTTCGATCTTGCTCGCACCAAGTGCAGCCGCCTCGGCCTTCGCCGTGCAGACCTGCTCCTCGCGGAAGCCGTTACCGACGCCGCCGCCGTTCGAATAACCGATCAAGTACGGCGCCGTGTGGCCGCCGCCGCCCGAGCACGCGGCGCCGATAACCAGGACGCCCAGCATGCCAAAGACCGAGATTTTGGTCCTTTTGACCATTACGCGAGTTCCTCCTCTATTCGTTCGAATCAATGACGAAGCGTGCAAGCCCTCTTCCGTCAGCCACCTCCTCTTTCTCTGGCGATCACGTGGGCGAGGCGCCGCGCGTGCTCCTTATATGCCTCTTCAAAGAGTCCGCTTGACTGCTCCTGGCCGACTACCGCCGCCCGGGTGATGACGGGCGGCATCTGCCCTCGTTCTGACAGGAGCTCTGCCACGCGGACCTTGATGGAGTTGACGATTGCGACCGCTGCGATGGTAGACCCCGGGCCAACAGGCGTCGCGAGGTTTTCGATTATTGATAGGGCGTCGGCGGGCGGAGTGCACAGGTCGATGACGAGGTCCGCCTCATCGATCAGGCGCGCGCCGGCGGCTGGATCAGGCTCGGCCGACATTGACTGGGCCAGCGAGGTGACGGCGATGACGCGCATCCCGCGGCGGCGCGCACCGCGCGCCATCTCGACCGGCACGGCGGTCAGGCCGCTCGCGGAGAAGACCATCATCGTGTCGCTCGGCCCGAACTCGTAGTTCGACAGGATCACTTCGGCGAGGCCGGGGACGCGCTCGACGAACATCGCCTGGCGCTGGCCGTTCGTGCCGACACCTTCGCCTATGAACGTCATCGAGAGCTCGATCATCGCGTGCCAGCCGGGGTACGAGCCGTAGCGCGGGAACATCTCCTCGACCGGGATGCGCGAGTGGCCCGTGCCGAACATGTGCACGAGCCCATCGGCGCCGATGGTGTCGGCGCACCAACCGCTTGCCTGCTCGATCGCGCCGGCCTGGGTCGCGCCGATTTGCGTCAGCAGCTCCTGCGCCTGGCCGAGCCAGCGCGGCGCCGGCGCGGTGGGATCGGGCGCGGTCGCGTTCATCTAATAGCCGGTCGTGGTGGTCGCGCCTGTCCCGGTGCCGGCCTCGGTCGCGCCCGCTTTGCGCGCCTTGAAGTCGTCGAGCATCGTCGCGGTGGCCGTCGCGCCGACGCGCGTCACGCCGAGCGCCATCACCTCGAGCAGCGCGTCGAGGGTGCGCACGCCGCCGGCCGCCTTGACCGCGATGTGCATGCCGGTGTTGGCGCGCATCAGGCGCAGGTCGTCGTGCGTGGCGCCGGTCGGCGCGAAGCCGGTTGACGTCTTCACAAAATCAGCCCCGGCCGCCTCGCACGCGTGGCAGGCGCGAACCTTCTCGTCGTCGTTCAGGTAGGCGTTCTCGAAGATCACCTTCACGATCGCGTCCGCCCTGTGGGAAACGTCGACGACCGCCGCGATGTCAGCCTGGACGTCCGCGTCGCGGCCCGAGCGCAGCCAGCTGATCTGCAGCACCATGTCGATCTCGCGCGCACCCTGGTCGAGCGCGCGCTGCGTCTCGAACACCTTCGTCTCGGTCAGCGTGTCACCGTGCGGAAAGCCGACCACTGTGCCGACCTTCACGTCGGTGCCCTTCAGCATGCGCACGGCCTTGATCACGTCGATGGGTCGCACGGTCGCCGAGGCGACGTCGTATTGCCGCGCCAGGCGAATGCCCTCGTCTACGAAGCTGTCATCGAGCTCCGGCCGGAGCAGCGAGTGGTCGATCGTCTTTGCGATGTCGTGGTAGGTCAGGCGCTCAAAGAGCTCGTCTGTGGTCATCAATAGCCCTTCGGGATGTACGGCCGCAGGATGTTGCGCGCCAACAGGAACCCGCGCTTGATGAGCTGATCGGTCGCTTCGAAGCGCTTGTCCTCATGTTCGATGATGCAGTCGCCGTCGTAGCCAACGCGGTACAGGTTGGCGAAGATGTCCTGCCACGGCGCGTCACCCAGGCCGGGCAGGCGCGGGATCTGCCAGCCCATGCCGCTCGACATCGTGCCGCGCTCGTACAGCCCGTCGCGATCGATGGTGACGTCCTTCGCCTGGAAGTGGAGGATGTGCGGCCCGAACTCGCGGATGAATCGGCCCTGATCGATCATCAGCCAAACCAGGTGCGACGGGTCGTAGTTGAGGCCAATTGTGCCTGTCCACTGCTCGAGGATGCGGCGCCAGATCATCGGCGACCAGGCGATGTTGTTGCCGCCCGGCCACTCGTCGTACGAGAAGATCATCGGGCAGTTCTCGATGGTCAATTTCACGCCGTTGTCCTGGGCGTGCTTCACGATGTCCGGCCAGACGCGCAGCGCCTCCGCCCAGTTCTCGTCGAGATTCTTCTTCGGGTCGCCACCCATGAAGGTGTTCATGAAGGGCACGCCCATCAGCCGGCACGCCTCGATCACCGACTTTATGTGGGCGATGGCCGGCTCGCGCACGGCGGGATCGGGGTGGAGAGGGTTGGGGTAGAAGCCGAGGCCGCTGATCGCGAGGCCCTTGGCGTTGATCTGCCCGACCAGGTCGCTCGCCTCGGACTGCGCGAGGTTGGCCACGTCGATGTGCGACGTGCCCGCGTAGCGCCGCACGACACTGCCGGCGGCACGCGGCCAGCAAGCGATCTCAAGGCTGTCGAAATCGGCTTCCGCAGCCCAGTCGGCCACGTCCATGAGCGGCGTCTCCGCGAACGGCGCGGTCAGGAACCCGAGTCTCAACTGGCAACCTCTTGCGCTACTGGTGCCGCGGTCCGGTCGACGGTCGTCCATGTGCCGCCCTGCGAGCTTCGCGCGATCGTGTCACCGACGAGCATTGCCTCGTGGCCGTCGGCGAAGGTGGCATACGGTGGTCGCTCGCTCATCCGGCCGCGCGCGACATCGGCGTAAACCGCTCGGAAATGGTTGGCATGTGAGTCGGCGAAGCCCTCGACGTGGCCGCCCGGCAGCTGCGCCGCGGCCCGGCCAGCGGCATTCATGAGCGCCGGGTTGCGCAGCAGTATCTCGTTGGGCTCGTCGCGGTGGCCCAGCCACAGCGTGTCGGGGTTCTCCTGCTCCCACGCCGCCGAGCCCTGCGAGCCGTCGATCTCGTACTGCAGGTGGTTCTTGCGGCCGGCGGCGAGCTGCGAGACGGCGAATATCGCGCGGGCGCCGTTCGTGTAACGCATCAGCACCGACGCCGTGTCTTCCGTCCGGATCTCGCGCGGAATGGTCTCATTGGCGCGAGCGGTGGAGAAAGTCTCGACAGGACCAACCGGCTGCTGGCGGATCGGAATGAAGGTGACCATGTCGGCCATGACCTCGGCGACCTGCAGGCCGCTGATATGGCTGGTCAGGTCGACCCAATGCGAGCCGATGTCACCCACCGCGCGCAGGGCGCCACCAGCCTCGGGCTCGAGGCGCCAGTTCCAATCGGTGTCATAGAGCAGCCAGTCCTGGAAATAGTGGCCGCTGATCAGCCGGACTTCGCCCAGTTCGCCGTCGGCCACGGCCTGGCGCAGATGCTGGTTGACCGGGTAGAAGCGGATGTTGAAGTTGACCGCCGCGACCTGGCCGCGGGCCTGCGCCTCGCGTGCCAGCCGGACCAGCTCGGCCGACTCGCCGATGTCCATCGCGAGCGGCTTCTCACAGTTGACGTGCTTGCCCGCCGCGAGGATCGCCTTGACCTGCGGGAAGTGCTCGCGGTTGGGCGAGGTGACGTGCACGACGTCGACCGTCTCGTCGGCCAGGAGCTCGTCGAGGTCGCGGTAGGCCTTCGGGATGCCGAAGCGGGTGGCAGCCACCGCGCCACGCTCAGGCGACGAACCGAGCAGGCCGTGGACAGTGACGCCAATGCGGCGCAGAGACTCGATGTGCACCGTGCCGATGAAGCCGCTGCCGATCACCGCGGCACCGATTGCGCCGTTACCCCGCATCTGGCGGATACGTTCTCCCTCTCACTCTCCGGAAGGCCCGGAGAAAACGTTTACCGTGCCCGCAAAGGTCGCGCATCACGCTCCCCGCGTCAAGACTCCGCGGCTCCGCCCCGCCCTCGAGGCACGCCTCGCTGGTCCTGAGTCCAATCGCGCCATCAAAATGGGCCTGCTGAGTCGGGTCGCCGCATCGCCTCGAGTCAATTCAGTGTGCGAGCAGACCCGGCCGCCCGCGACGCAATGGCACGGTATGCATCAAACAAGGTCGCAGTGATGGGGCCCTGGCCATCTACGCGGGCTCATTGATGGCGCGGGAGGCATCAAGCAGTGGCGGTGCTGGGGCGCTGGCCATCCACGCGGGCGCGGTGATGGCGCGATTGGCATCAAAGCGAGTCGGGCAAGTGGTTGGGCAAGTGCTCGGCTAGGTGCTTCGCGGCGGGCGTCCGCTCTACGCGTCGACGACGCGGTCCTCGAAGTCGCCGGTCGCGGGGTCTTTCAGGATCAGCTTGTGGCGCCCGTCGGGCAGAGTCTCGCGCTTGATCACGACCTTGCCGTCGAAGATCTGGGGCTGCGCGCCGGCACCGATGCGCGGCGCGACTCCGCCGCGCCACTCGAATAGCTCGACTGGCTCCCAGCGGCCGCTCTTCGCCGAGCGGAAGGACGCGTCCATGACCGCGTTGACCACATAGCCGTCGTAGAACGTCTCCTGCGGCGCCGTGCCCGCCTCAAGCGCCCGGAACATGTCGCTGAACATGTCGACGTAGCCGAGCTCGACCACCTCATCACCGACCGGGAACAGCCAGCCCTTCTCCGACTCGGCCTTCTCGGCCACGTAGCCACCTGAGGTGCCGGCGGTGAACATCTCGAAGCCGGTGCGCAGGAAGTGGTTCGTCCAGATCGTGCCCGCCGTGCCCGCGACCTCGTCGCGCAGGTCCATGCCGCCGCGGAAGGTCCAGGACACCTCGAACTGGCCTATTGCGCCGTTCTCGAACTTGATCAGCGCCACCGCGTTGTCCTCGTCGGCGATGGGATGCACCAGCGTGTCGGCGTGGCACATCACCTCGACGGGCCGGACGCCCTTGCCGACGTAGTTGCGGATGATCTCGATGCAGTGGCAGCCCAGGTCGACGATGGCACCACCACCGGTCAATCGGCCGTCCCAGAACCACGCCGAATGGGGCCCGGGATGAGTCTCGCGTGAGCGTACCCATGTGACCTCGCCAATCGCTCCGCCACGCACGGCGCGCACCGCTTTGAGCGTCTTGGGCGTGTAGCACAGGTCCTCGAGGTAGCCGGCGAACACGCCCGCCTTCTCGACCGCGTCGAGCATCTGCTTTGCCTCAGCCGCGGTCCGACCGAGCGGCTTGGTGCACAGCACGGCCTTGCCGGCCGCCGCGACCATCTCGACCGCCTCCTGATGGACGTAGTTGGGCAGGCCGATCACGACCACGTCGACGTCGGGATGGTTGATCGCCGTAGCCATGTCGGTTGTCGAGTCGGGCACGCCCCAGCGCTCGCAGAAGGCAGCGCCGCGCGCCGCGTCGCGCGACGACACGATGCGCACCTGGTCGCGGCTACGCTGGGCGTGGAGCGTCATCGCGTAGAAGTCGCTGATGAACCCGGCGCCGAGCATGGCCACCTGGTGCTGCTTCATGAGTCGCCCCTCCTCAGGCCGTTGCGCTGCCGGCCGCCGCGAACAGCTCGACCGGCTGGTCGATCCCCTTGAGTGAATGGTTACCACGACTGACTGTGGTTATGCCAGAGCCGAGCAACAGTCCGTTGGTCGTCGCCGACATCAGCACCTCGCCCGCGCCGGCCGCGGCCGCGACGCGCGCCGCGAGATGGACGGCGATGCCGCGCACCTCTGAACCTGCGAATTCGACTTCCCCAGTGTGAATGCCGGCACGCTGCTGGAGGCCCAGATCGACCGTGGCTCGCGCCAGATCCAACGCGCAATGAACCGCGTGTGCGGGGCTGTCGAACACCGCCAGGACGCCATCACCGGTCGTCGACATCTCTCGTCCGTGATGACGCTCGAGGGCGCTTCGGACGGTGCCGAAGTACTCGGCGAGCAGGTCGTGCCAGGCGACATCGCCCATCTGTGCTGCCTGCTGGGTCGAGCCCACCAAGTCGGTGAAAAGGATCGTCGCCAGGCGGCGTTCGGCACCTCCATCAGGCTGGCGTCCGAAGTGGCGCCGGCCGCGCCAGTCGACAGAAACCCACGGCTCGTCACCCAGCACCCAGGCGTCGTGACCGGGCGGGCACTCGAAGATGTCGCCCGGACCAGCGTCGAGCGTCGAACCGTCGCGCATCTCCAAGCGCAAGTGCCCGGAGATGACGTAGCCCATGTGATGGATCTCGCACAGCTCCGTGCCGGCGATTGGGCGAACGTCGGTCGTCCAGCGCCAGCCCGGTTCGTAGACGATCCGGCCGAACGCCGCGTCGTCCATTTCCACGACCTCGAGCCGGCCGCGGCCCACCGGGCGGACCTCGTCAGGTTGGCTCATGTTGCGCTTTTGGAGCTTTGCCACGTCCCGATTCTAGGATTGTGCGCATGAAGAGATCCATTTCCGTCCCGGGCGTAGGACGCGTCGCCGTCCAACCTGACATCGCCACGCTGCGCCTGGGCGTGCTCGTCGTGCGTCAGACCGCGGCCGCGGCACGAGAGTCAGCCGCGGTGATCATGAACGCGGTCCTCGAGGCGCTCAGCGCGCAGGGCGTGGCCAAGAAGGACCTGCGCACGGCCCTCCTGTCGCTCAGCCCGGTGACCGACTACTCGCCCGAGACCGGCCCACGCGTGACCGGCTACCAGGCGGCCAACTCGGTCAGCGTCACCGTGCGCGACCTCGCCCAGGCAGGCGCGCTGATCGACGCCGCGCTCGCTGCCGGCGCGACCAGCATGGATGGGCTCGAGTTCAGCGTCGACGACCCGAGCGCGGCCGAAGAGCAGGCGCGCAAGCTCGCCATGGCAGATGCAGAGCGGCGCGCAGAGACGATCGCCCAGGCGGCCGGCGTGAAGCTCGGCAACGTCATCGGCGTCGTCGAGGGCGAGCGCGGCGGGCCCGTGCCATTTCCAGCGCAGCGCGCCATGGCGTTCAAGGCTGAAGCCGCCGATACGCCGGTCGAGGCAGGCAGCCAGGAGATAGTGGTCAGCGTGAGTGTGGCGTTCGCGATCGACGGCTGACCCGCCGCGCAGCAGCGGCCCGCGGGCCGCTGCGGAGGTCGAGGGGTTGACATAGCCCCGCGCCCGCACCGATAGTCGGCCCACGCTCGCGCAGGCAGGGGATCACGCGCGCGAGACCACCGTCCCGCTCGGGCAGAGCCATACCCGCGGAGAGCAATTGGCCGTTTCCTCGGACAGCGCGGTCCGCCTCGAGGGCCTCACCAAGCGCTTCGGCGACGTCGCTGCCGTCGACAACATCGACCTCGACGTGCGTGACGGCGAGTTCTTCTCGATGCTCGGCCCGTCAGGCAGTGGCAAGACCACGACCCTGCGCATGATCGCCGGGTTCGAGCTGCCGACGAGCGGGCGCGTCCTACTCCACGGCCAGGATGCGACCAATGCGCCGCCGTTCGAGCGCGACGTCAACACGGTGTTCCAGGACTACGCGCTTTTCCCGCACATGTCGGTCGGCGACAACGTCGCGTACGGGCTGATGATCAAGAAGGTCGACGGCGCGAGGCGCAAGGAGCGCGTCACCGACGCGCTGCGCATGGTCCGTCTCGACGGCTACGAGAAGCGCCGCCCGACGCAGCTATCCGGCGGTCAGCGCCAGCGCGTCGCCCTCGCGAGAGCGCTGGTGAATCGGCCGCGGGTGCTGCTGCTCGACGAGCCGCTCGGCGCCCTCGATCTGCGCCTGCGCGAAGAGATGCAGATCGAGCTCAAAAGCATCCAGCAGCAGGTCGGCATCACCTTCATCTACGTGACCCACGACCAGGGCGAGGCGCTGACCATGTCCGACCGCATGGCCGTTTTCAACAGAGGCAGGATCGAGCAGGTCGGCAGCCCCGCGGAGGTCTACGAGAAGCCCGCGACGCAGTTCGTGGCCGGATTTGTCGGTACCTCGAATCTCATCACTGGGGCCGCGGCAGAGACGATCCAGGGACGCAACGAGACCTTTACCGTGCGCCCGGAGAAGATCCGCCTCACCGAGCCGGAAGATCAGCCCGGCACCGATGAAACATCAGCCCTCGGAACCATCAGCAAGGTGGTCTACCTGGGCCCGGATACCCGCTACATAGTCGATCTCGACGCGGGCGCCACGCTCGTCGTGGAGCAGCAGAACCTCGCCCGAACCTCGAGCGAGGCACTCGCCCAGGAGGGCAAAAAGGTGCGTCTCACCTGGAAACGCATCCATAATCTGGCACTCAGCGCCGACGCCCACGCGTCGGTGCAGTAGAGAAAGCGCTGGGGGGCGAGGAGGAGAAATCTTGGCTATTCGACGCACGTGGAGTCTGATCGCGGTGCTGGCGCTCGTCGCCGTTGCCTGCGCCGGGCCATCCGCGACACCCACCCCGGCGCCGACCGCGCCTCCCACCGCCGCTCCGACGCCCGTGCCGACCATCGGTGCGCTCGGCCCGGGCGAAGGTGCCCTGACAGTCCTGGAGTGGCCGGGTTACGTCGAGGACGGCTCGACCTATCCCGAGTTCGACTGGGTCCATCCGTTTGAGGACGAGACCGGTTGCGACGTCACGTTCCAGAACTTCGGGACCTCGGACGAGGCGTTCAGCCTCTTCACCACCAACCCCGATCAATACGACGTCATCTCGGCCTCGGGCGACGCCAGCAAGCGCCTCGCGCTGGCGGGCTTTGTCCAGCCGGTCAACGTGGACCTGGTGCCCAACTACGCTGACGTCTACTCGTCCCTGAAGGACCAGCCGTACAACACCTTCGATGGCGTTCACTACGGCATCCCCCACGGGCGAGGCGCCAACCAGCTCCTGTACCGCAACGACGTAGTGGGACCCCAGACGCGCTGGGACCAGGAGATGTTCAACCCCGACACGACGCTTGACCTGTCGGTCTACGACGCTCCCATCTACATCGCGGACGCCGCGGTCGAGCTCATGAACACCCAGCCCGACCTGCACATCACCAACCCGTATGCGTTGGATGACACGCAGTTCCAGGCCGTGGTCGACCTGCTCACGAGTCAGCGGCCGCACGTCAAGACCTATTGGACCGACTACGTCGCCCAGATGGACTCGTTCCGCAACGGCGACGTGGACCTGGGCACAACGTGGCAGGTCATCGCGAACCTGCTGCAGGCTGAGGATCCGCCCGTGCCGGTCGACGTCGTCAACCCCGAAGAGGGCGCGACGGGCTGGTCGGATACGTGGATGATCAACAGCCGCACACAGCACATCAACTGTGCCTACATGTGGCTGAACTACATCGTTTCGCCCGAAGTGAACGGCGAGATCGCCTATTACTACGGCGAGGCGCCCGCGAACTCCAAGGCGTGCGAGGTGATCAGCACCGTGTACGCGTACCCCGAGCACTGCGACGTCTACCACGCGGCAGATGACGATCCCTTCTGGGACAACATCTTCTACTGGCAGACGCCCGAAGCGACCTGCGTGGACGGCCGAACGGACGTCCAGTGCAAGGACTTCGACGATTGGTCCAGCGCCTGGACCACCATCAAGGGCTGAGCGCCACGTTGACGCTCAACTCCTAGTCAGGTAATCGAACGTGGCCCGGGTCGAACATTCGGCTCGGGCCACTTCATGTCCTGACCGGGCCACGCCGGGTCTTGAATTGAGCGGCGGGTGACGAAGATCGACGTTCCCATAGCGGAGGTCGCGGCCGGTCGCTCGTTCCGGCGCAACCTGGCGGTGGGCCTGGAGCGGCGACCGCGGCTGCGCATCGTGCTGCTGCTCGGCTTGCCGCTGCTCGCGCTATTTCTCGTTTACTTCGGCTCGCTCGCGATCCTGTTTCTCAACGCGTTCTGGCAGCGCGACACCTTTACCGGCTTCATCATTCGCGATTTCACGCTCGAGAACTTCCTGGATCTTGGCCGGCCCGTCTTCATAACGGTGACGCTGCGCACGGTCGCCATGGCCGTGGCGGTGACGCTGACCTGCGCCGTCATCGCCTTTCCCATCGCGTACTACATGGCCCGCGTGGCCTCACCGCGCGTACGCGGCGCCCTGGTCGTGGCCGTGCTGATGCCGCTCTGGGCGAGCTACCTCATAAAGATCTACTCGTGGAAGCTGATCCTGTCGGAGGACGGCGTGCTCAACTGGGCGCTCTCGCCGCTCGGCATTAAAGGTCCCGGCTTCGGCGAGATCGGCCTGTGGGTCGTGTTCACTTATCTATGGCTGCCGTACATGATCCTGCCTCTGTTCGCCGGCCTTGAGCGGATCCCGAGCTCGCTCATTGAAGCGTCGTCCGATCTCGGCGCGCGCACCCTGACGACGTTCCGCAAGGTCATCCTGCCGCTCGCGTTCCCGGCGCTTATCGCGGGATCGATCTTCACCTTCAGCCTGACGCTGGGTGACTACATCACGCCCAACCAGATCGCCAGCGGCAAGCAATTCATCGGCAACCTGATCCTCTCCGACTTCGGCGTGCCCAACCTGCCACTTGCCGCCGCCGAGGCATTCGTGCCGCTCGCGATCATCGTTGTGTACCTCCTCATCGCGCGTCGCCTGGGCGCGTTCGAGGCGCTGTGAAAAGCGGGCGAGTCGGACGGCTCGGGCTGCTCCTCGCGACGGTGGCCGTGCTGCTGTTCATGTACCTGCCGCTCTCGATGGTCATCGCCTACGCGTTCAACCGCAGCGGCACCCAGGTCTGGCCGCCCACCGGATTCACGCTCCAATGGGTGTCAGACGCGCTGGCCAACCGCGGCCTGCGGGACGCCTTCACAGCGTCAGTCGAAGCGGCTCTGGGCGCTACGGCCATCGCGATCGTGCTTGGCTCTCTCGCCGCGCTCGCCGTATCGCGCCACCGGTTCTTCGGCCGCGACACCGTCTCGTTCCTCATTGTGTTGCCGATCTCGCTGCCTGGCGTCGTAACCGGCATGGCGCTCTCGACGACGTTTGCCACGACCGACCTGCCGCTGGGCCTGGTGGCGATCGTGGTAGCCCACGCAACCTTCTGCGTCGTCCTCGTCTACAACAACGTGCTCGCCCGAATGCGGCGGATCAGCAGCACGCTCGAGGAGGCGTCCGGCGACCTGGGCGCCGACTCGTTCCAGACGTTCCGCTTCGTGACCTTCCCGCAGATGCGCACGGCGATCCTGGCCGGTGCTCTCCTTGCATTCGCCCTGTCATTCGACGAGGTCATCGTGACTTTCTTCGTAGCTGGTGGCGTGAAGACGCTGCCCGTCTGGATCCTGGAGAGCTTCCGCCTGGCGAACCAGGTGGCGCTCGTCAACGTCGCCGGCCTCGCCGCGATCCTGCTGAGCGTCATCCCCGTTTACCTCGCCACGCGCCTGACGTCGGACAGCAGCACGATCGGCCGCACGTAATGGAGGTAATCTGATCGCCATGGCCGTCGAATCGCCCGTCAAGACCGACACCGAGCGGCTGCTCAAGCTGCGCGACGGCGTCGCCCCGGTCTGGTCGCGCTACACCGATCTCGTCGTCGAGCGCGGCGAAGGCTCGTGGCTGACGATGATCGACGGCACGCGCTACCTCGACTACAGCAGCGGCATCGGCGTGACCAACACGGGCCACTCCCATCCGCGCGTAGCCGCGGCCATTGCCGAGCAAGCGGCCAAGGTCATCCACGCCCAGCAGAACATCGTCTACCACCAGCCTGGCCTGGAGCTCCACGCCCGACTACCGCGCCTGTTCCCGGCGCCGGCCGATCCCGCCGATCCCTACGCGCTCTTCCTGGCGAACTCCGGTGCCGAGGCCATCGAGGCGTCAGTCAAGCTGGCCAAGGCCGCGACCCGCCGACCGATTGTCGTCGCATTCCGCGGCGGCTTCCACGGCCGGACGCACGCGACCATGGCGCTCACATCGAGCGGCGTCAGGATCCGCGGCCACTACGAGCCGCTCATGGGCGGCGTCCACTTCGTGCCGTTCCCCGACCCGCTGCGCCAGGGCGGCGGATCATCAACCGTGGCTCTCGAGAAGACGATGGCCGCGATCGACGAGCTGTTCGCGACGCTGTGCTACCCCGACGACGTGGCCGCGTTCCTGGTCGAGCCAATCCTCGGCGAGGGCGGCTACGTGATCCCCGACGACGGCTTCCTGCGCAGCCTCCGGAGCCTGGCCGACCAGCACGGGATCATGCTGATCGCCGATGAGGTCCAGACGGGCTACGGCCGGACGGGCCGCATGTTCGCGTCGGAGTGGACCGGCGCGCGACCCGACATCCTCGTCATTGCCAAGGGCATCGCGTCGGGCATGCCGTTGAGCGGAATCATGGCCCGCCGCTCCCTCATGGATAAGTTCACGGCCGGGACCCACGGCGGCACATACGGCGGCAACGCCGTGTCCTGCGCCGCGGCCCTCGCGACGCTCGACGTGATCGAAGACGAGGGTCTTGTCGCCAACGCCGAAAAGATGGGCGCGCGTCTCCTCGCCGGCCTCACCGCGGCCGCGAGCGGCAAGCCCAACGTCGCCCAGGTGCGCGGCCGCGGCCTGATGGCCGCGATCGAGTTTGCCGAGCCAGAAACCCTCAAGCCGCGGCCCGACATGACCAAGAAGCTGCTTGCCGGCGCCCTCGAGCGCCATTTGATGCTGCTGTCGTGCGGTACCTATTCGCAGGCCGTGCGCATCATCCCGCCGCTCGTCACGACCGAGTCGGAGATCGACCAGGCCGTCGCCACAATCGGTGAGGTTCTCGGGTCGATCCACTAGAGGATCCGTCCGAGGACCCGTTCGACCTCCAGCGCTTCGTCGACGCGCAGTCGCGCGTTTACGACAAGGTCCTGGCGGAACTCCGGGCTTGCCACAAGACCGGCCACTGGATCTGGTTCGTCTTTCCTCAGGTCACTGGTCTGGGCACGAGCGAGAAGAACCGCCGCTACGCGATCGGGTCAATCGATGAGGCACTCGCCTACCTGGCGCACCCGCTACTCGGCCCGCGCCTGCGTGAGTGTGTCGCGCTCGTTCTCGCTTGCGCCACCGAGCGTGCCGCGGACATCTTCCCGCCGCCGGATGACCGCAAGCTCCGCTCGAGCATGACTCTCTTCGACCGGGCCGACCCCGATCAGCCGACGTTTGCCGCCGTTCTCACCAAGTATTTCGACGGCGTGTCTGATCCCCGGACCGACGCCTTGCTATCCGTGAGTCCAATCGCGCCATCAGATCGGCCCGATTGAGTCGGTCGTCGCCATCACCCGAGCGCATCCTGAGTCGGTCGTCGCCATCACCCAAGCGCATCCTGAGTCGGTCATCGCCATTTTCCCAGGCCGACTTGGCGATTGCCCGGGCTGACTTTGAGTCGGCTGGCGCCATCAAAGGTCATCTCCTGAGTCCTGCGGCCGCATCACGCTGAAGCGCCGTCTCAGATCGTCGTCGGGTCGCTCGATCGAGTACGCGCAGCGATGGGGATGAGGACAGACACCGAACGGAAACCGGTCACCGAGCGCGAGGGCTATCGCAAACACTCGATAGGCGCTCATACCAGGCGTCATTCCACGCTCCAGGCGCGAGATCTCGCTCTGGCTGATGCCCGACCGGTCGGCGACGCGGCGCTGGCTGAGACCAGCCTGCCGGCGGCCGACCCGAAACCGCTGACCGACCTCGATCGTTTCAGGAGTGGGAGTCTCGTTGCGCCGCGGACCATCCCGGCAGTACTTGTCGTAGATCTCATCGGGCACGGGTCCGATTAAACCGACGGACCATTACCACCCGCTTGCCTGGTGCTTACCGCTGGCTCATCGAAGCTTGATGGCGCGATTGGACTCACACCCAGCAGTGAGGCGAATGGCCAGCAGCGAGGCGACCGACCACCTTGATGGCGCGATTGGACTCACACCCAGCGCTGAAGCGAATGGCAAACCTTGATGGCGCGATTGGACTCACAC
>JAXDLE010000038.1:0-10020 GCA_034666725.1 Chloroflexota bacterium | reverse complement strand
GCCCCGGGTGGTCTCGGCTCAACGCTCACCTACGCGTATCAGCGCGTTCTGGCGGAGCGCGCCGCAGCCTTCCGCGCCATCAACGCGGAATACACCCCGACCGAGGCGACCAAGCAGCGCTACAGCGTCGATCTCAAGCCGCTCGGCGGCTCGTTCCAGATCGACCGCGTCCTGGCCGCGCTGGGCCCGGGTTCGCCCCAGGTCAAGGCCGAGGTCCGCTTCCAGATCGAGCAGCTCGTCAAGGCTGCCAAGGCGTTCTTCGCCGACCAGTTCGTCAACGGCGACAGCGCCGTCGATGCCAACGGGTTCGACGGGATCTCGAAGGCGCTTGTCGGTGCCACGACCGAGGTCAACTCGGCCGGTCCGGTCCTCGATCTCACCGTCATTGACTCGAAGGCCAAGGCGCTCGCCGCGATGGCGCGCATCAACTCCTGGCTGGGTCTCATGGACGGCGAGCCAGACGCGATCGTCGCCAACAAGGACGCAATCGCGCTCTTCACGATGATCGCCGCCTGGGCGGACCAGCTGGACAAGACGACCGACGCGTTCGGTCGCTCGATCCAGACCTACCGCGGCATCCCGCTCATCGATCTGGGCTCCAAGGCCGGCTCGAACAACGCCGTCGTCAGCCAGTACGCGGGCACCAACGAGAAGCAGACGCTGACCGAGTCGGACCTGGGCACCCAGGCCGGCACGTTCAAGCTCATCTTCGCGGGGCAGACCACGGCACCGATCGCATTCGATGCGTCGGCAGCCGCGATCGTGTCGGCGCTCGAGGCGCTGTCGAACATCGACGCGGGCGAGGTCACTGCCACTGGTGGCACGATCGACGGCACCCCTGTTGTCGTGACGTTCAGCGGGCGCTATGCGGGCATCAATGTCCCGCTCATGACCGCGGACAACACCGGCCTGACCGCCGCGGCCGTGACGATTGCCACGACCACCGCAGGTGGCAGCGGCAGCGGCACGGGCCAGACCGGCCTGACCGACCTGTTCGCGCTCCGCTTTGGGCTCGACGGTGTCCATGCGGCATCAGTCAGCGGCAAGATCGTCCAGACCTGGCTCCCCGACTTCTCGACGGCCGGCGCCGTCAAGACGGGCGAGGCAGAGCTCGGGCCGGTCGCGCCAGTGCTCAAGGCGACGCGCGCCGCGGCCGCGTTCCGCAACGTCAAGGTCGCCTAGGCGGTCCACCAACAGCCTTAGCTGAAACGGAGGACCAACCCAATGGCTGAAATCAAGGTCTACGCGCCCAACCGGGACTTCAACGGGCGCGTAGGCAATGCCCAATTCGCAAACGGAGTTGCTCACGTCGAAGAGGCGTTGAGCGTTGCCGAGATGGCCTACTTCCGACGTGCCGGATATGGCATCGGCGCTCCGCCGCCGGCCGTGCCCGAGAAGCCGGCGCCCTACGTGCCCGAGGCGCCCGCGATGGTGCGCGGTCCGGAGTCGCTCGACGCGGCCGTCCAGCCCAACGCTGGCGGTCCCGTGTCGGACGCCTACCTACCGCCGACCAACGCCGGCGAAGCGGATCCTCACGGCCCGCTCGTCGTCAGCCCTGGCATCCACGGTGTCGGGCCCGGTCCCATTCGCCCAGGCGAGGTCTACATCGACGATGTGGCCCGCCAGGAGAAAGAGGAGACCGAGCTCGACGAGCTCGTCCTGGTCGAAGGCGCCCCCGCCACGATCGCCTCGGCGATCGACGAGGAGGGCGATGCCTCAGACGCTGCGAAAGCGGCAGCTGGGCCGGCCAGGTCGGCGACCAAGGCAGCCTGGGTGGACTTCGCGGTCAGCCGCGGAGCCGATCGGGACGCTGCCGAGGACATGACCAAGGCCGCGCTCATCGAGCAGCACGGCAGCTAGGTCATAGATGACCCTGGATACGACAGTCGCGGGCGCTTCGGCAAAGAGCTACCTCTCGGTGGCCGATGCCGACGCGCTCGCGGCCGACGATCTCGGTCCCGAGGCGGAGTCCTGGCTCGCAGCTGTGACGGACGCTAAGGAGAAGGCATTGAAGCGCGCCACGCGCGAGATCGATGCCTACCTCCGCTCGGGCTGGACGCCCTACGTGGCCACCCAAGCCCTCCTCTTCCCGCGTGCCGTCGACTACGCCGGCACGCCCGCCGCGCCGGTCATCCCGACGAGCGTCAAGCGAGCGTGCTATGAGCAGGCGACCTTCGTGCTGCGCAATGCATCGGTGCTCGATAACGCCCAGACGCGGAAGGCACGCGACGTGCAGTCGGCATCCGAACCCAACATCAGCTTCTCAGAGAAGACCAGCGGTGACGTACCGCAGCTGGCAGACGCAGCGCTGATGTACCTCGATGGCTTCCGGCGCTCGGGCGGTGATCGCGGGCTCCGTTCGATGCGCGTCAGCTCGCCCTACTCGTCGGGGTATTCGTCGTGAAAGTCGAGAGCCATCCCGAGGTTCTCCTCGACCGCGTCACCCAGGCGTTCGTCGATGCTGTCGCGGACACGATCGTCGATGCCCAGGACATGGCTCCACGCCGCACCGGCGATTACGCCGGATCGATCGGCGCGCTGTCGATCGGCATGGGCGACCCGCTCTACGGCCGGGCCAAGTCCGCAATCCCGCGCGCCGGCGCGAGCCATGGCGAGCGCGATGCCGGCCAGGTGCGACTGACGACGCCCGCTGGGGGCGGTCACCTGGTCGCCCGCATCGGTTCGTCGTTGCCCCAGGCAGGCGCGATCGAGCGCGGCGCCTGGGTAACGGGTCGGGGCCCGCACATGCGTGCTGTCGGCAACCTGGCGCAGGCTGGGACGCGCTTCGTCGAACACATGACGGCGCGGCTCCGCGCGGCGGGCGCGTGAGTGTCCTCGCCATTGTCGATGAGCTCGCAGCCCTGTTCGAGCCGACCACGGCCAAGCGCGACGATGCCGCGGCGCGGCCGGTGGAGTTCTTTCCCGACAAGCTCTATGCCTGGCCGCGCAACGAGCGCTTCGTCCAGACCGGCACTGGCCCGATCGACGAGGAGCGGTTCTTCATTCGAGTGGCCTGGGCGACCGACGCGGGCGGGGAGATCGCTGCTATCGAGCGCAAGCGCGAGACAACGACCCTCATCGTCGCCAAGGCCGACGCCCTGGTCGCACTCCTGCGCTCTCACAGGACTGGCGCGAGCTACGAGAACGCCGAGGCGGTCAACGTCGACTACGAGTCGCTCGTCACGAGCAGCGTCCGGGGTTTCTACCTGGACATCAACGGCTACCAACTGAGGAGCTAGCAATGGCGCAGAGAAAACAATTCCAGGGCGAGCCCGGCCAGGTCGTCAGCTATGGCGGCGTCGATGGCGCAACGCACACGTTGAAGGCCGACGACGACGGTGTGCTTACGGCCAGGTCGGCCGGCGATGAGGCCATGCTCGAGAGCTTCGGCCTGAGCGCAGTCAAGAAGGAAGCCAAGAAAGACGGCGACCGCGCCGGTAAGAAGGAGAGCTAACCGCGATGGTTGCAGCCAATAGGGCGGACATCGCGTTCGCCATCCAGTCGGCCAAGGGCACGCCGGCGACGGCGTCCAAATACCGGACGTTTCTCACCGGCGGCCGCCAGCCGGGCATCAGCCAGTCGATGGAGGATTTCGCAGAGACGACTGGCAGCCGCATGATCTCGGATGCCTACGTGTCACAGGCGCACGTCGAGGGCAGTCCGGCCATCTACGCCATGCCAAAGATGGCGGCGGCGCTGCTGACCGCAGTGCTCGGCGGCCGGACCACGACCGGCGCCGGCGACCCATACACGCACACGATCATCCCGGCGTCGACGTTGCCCTACGTGACGTTCTGGCGCTGGTTGGCCGACCTCATCTTCGAGCGCTCGTCCGACTGCAAGGTGACCCAGCTGGTCATCCACGGCGAGTCGGGCAAGCCGATCACCTTGACGGCCACCGTCCAGGGCCTCTCGCCCGTCTACAAGACGAGCCAGGAGACATCCGTCGCGGTCGAGGTCGCACAGCGCTTCATGCACTACGACGGTGCCGCTGCGCTGAAGGTCGAGGGCACGGCGGTCGCGCACATCCGCAGCTTCGACATCACCATCAACAACAACGGTCAGATCATCCCGGGCGACAGCCTTACGCCTTACGACGTCGCCGAAACGGACCTGTCTGTCATGGTGCGCACGACGCAGCTCGTCGTCGACGCGGCCACGTGGAAGCGCATCCACTACGGCTCGGCAACACCGGCCGACCTCGCCGTGCCCTCGACCACTCCGGTCGAACTAGCCGGCTCACCGGCTGGCGTCGACTTCAAGTGGACGCGCGTGGCGGCAGCACCCGGCCCGGAGCGCTCGATGGAGATCCTCGTGCCGCGGCTGATCGCGCAGCCCTTCGACATCGAGCCAGCAGTCGGGGCGAACCCGTTCGTCCAGGAGATCACCTACAAGGCGTACCAGCCGGCGTCAGGTGCGTCGATCACGGCCATCGTCAAGAACGGCATCTCGGACGCGGCGTTCTAGGTGGACCGCCACCAGTTCGCCAACGCCGGCCTGCGCGAGGTCGCGTTGCCATCGGGTGCTCTCGTTCGCGGCGTCCTGCCGACAGTCGAAGCGCTCTACCTCCGCGACCTCGTCCCTGCCGAGCTCATCGGCGTGGTCACCAAGTTCGCGATGCCTGGCTTCAGCAGCGACGACCTGCCCGAGGAGGAGCGACCGCTCTGGTTCCGCTTCACTCGCCTGCAGGTCGCGGCCTTCCTGCGCGAAATCAGAGACGCCGACGGCAACTGGCAGCCGCTCAACGTGTCGATCGATGACACGTTCACGATGGATCAGCGCGATGTCGACGAGCTCGAGTACATCGTGCTTCGGTACAAGACGCCGCGGCAGGTCAGCGCGTTCTGGCAGGCGCAGCGTGGCGAGATAACAAAGGAGGAAGCCAACGCGATCATCGAGGCCGAGATGGCCGACACGATCGGCGGGTGGGCCACCTTTCGTCTCATCCTTGAGGGCCTTGTCGCTAGCCAGGACGGCACGGACGTTCGGTCAGAGGCCAAGTCAGATGCTCGGCCTAACCGAGCCACTCGTCGCGGTCGCGGTCGACGAGGCGCTGAGTCAACGACTAGCCCTTGAGCTGGCGACGGGCGCGGGGACGCGCTCTGCTCGCCCCAACCTCCCGCCCGGCCAGGTGTACGCCACCAACGCCGACTTCGACGACTCCGACTGGCACGGCCCTACAGAGCGACGCTGGGCCCACTAGCGAGCTGAGGCCGGCCGATGGCTGAGACGATCGGCTCGGCACAGTACGAGCTCGGTGCCGACCGAACGAAGCTCAAGCAGGATCTCGACGACGCTGCGGCTGACGTTCAAAGCGCTGGACAGAAGACCGAGCAGCAGGCGCAGCAGTCCCTCGGCAAGCTGCAGGGCCTTTCTGGACCTGCGCGCGCAGCCATGCTCGGTGTTGGTGTCGCCGTTGGTTCGATCGGTGCTATGGCACTCAGGATGGGCCAGGACTACGCCGCCGGCTCAAACATCCTGATCCGCGAGACGGGCGCCAGCGGCGACGCCCTCAAGGCTCTGCAGACCTCGATGGGCAATGTCGCGCGCCAGGTGCCCGAGGACATGCAGACGGTTGCTCTCGCGGTGAGCAACGTGAGCAAGAAGTTCCAACTGCAGGGGCCCGATCTCGATGCGGCGACGAAGAAGCTGCTCGACTACGCGCGGGTCAACAAGATCGATGTCACTGAGGCCATCAACGGCGTCGACGACGTCATGGACCGCCTCAAGTTGCCGACTACCGAGCTCCCGGGCCTGCTCGACAAGCTGACCGTCGCCGAGCAAGCCACCGGCATCAAGGCCGGCGATCTTGCGAGCTCCCTAGCGGCCGTGGGCCCGACGCTTCAGAACATGGGCTACAGCCTCGACGGCAGCATCGCCCTCATCGCTCAGTGGCAGTCGATCGGCGGCTCCACCGAGGAGCTGACCAAGGGCATGAACAAGGCGTTCATCGCGTTCGCCAAGGAAGGCGCGACCGACGCCCAGAGCGCGATGCAGATCCTGATCGACAAGATCAAGAACGCGCCGACCGACATGGAGGCCACCCAGATCGCGGCCGACATCTTCGGCGCCAAGATCGGCGTCACGATGGCTCAGAACATCCGGAACGGCGGCTTCGATATCGCCGCGTTCACGCAGCAGGTCCACGACTCCGGCGGTCAGCTGGACTCCGTGAGCGATCGCAGCAAGACGTGGGGCGATCGCTTCCACGAGTTCTTCAACGGCATCGCCGCCCAGGTAGGTCCGATCACTGGCCAGCTCGGTGAGATCGGGATGGGCTTCTCAGGCCTGAGCAAGATCCTCACCCCGCTCGGCGGCCTGCTGGGCGGCCTGGTGGGGCATTTCATCTCGGGCTTCAAGGGCCTGGCAGCGAAGGTGATCCCGGCCGCTGTCGTCGAAGGCACGCTGATCGGCGAGGCCCAGGGCGAGGCGCAGGCGGTTGCGGCGACGGGGCCGCGCTTCGTGTCGTCCCTTAGCTCTAAGTTCGCTGGCCTGTCCGGCACATTGCAGAGCATCGGCTCGAGGGCCGGCGGTCTGGTCGGCACCGCGATGGGCGCCGCTGTGGTCGTCGGTTTGGCGGCGGCTGCCCCGATGATTGACGCTGAGGCTCACAAGGTGGGCGTGCAGGCCAACCAGGCTATCTTCGGAGGCTTCAACCAAGCCAAGGGCGCCGCCTACGGCACGGTCTTTGATTCGATCTTCGACGCGCTGCATGTGGCCTGGGATCGGATCGGCGAGTACGACCCACTCGCGAGCGCGGCGACCAAGTCGCTCAGCAAGCTGCTGATCTTCGCTACCGAGCACAGCCTGGACGGCAACGCGGCTCGCGCGGCGTTCGAGGCAGCGCTCGCGCAGGGCCTTAGCGTCGATGCTGCCTACGAGGCCGGACTGCGAGCGGCTGGCGCCACCGGCGACGGCTACGCAGCGGGTCTTGCCGCAAACACGCCCACGCTGGTCAGCGCCGGCATCAGCCAATGGACAGGTTTTGCCCTCGGCGTGAGGCCAGCGGCCGTGGCGGCCGGCACCGACGTGGGAGGTGGTTTTGTAGCAAGCGCCGCTACTGCGAGTAGCGATGGTTGGCAGCAGCTCGGTGCAGCGTGGATCGTTCAGGCCCGATCGGCTGGCTACGGCGCGGCCGATGCCGCCCGTGACGGCCTGGCGAAAGGCCTACGCGAAGACCAGAGCTCCATCCGCTCTGCCTGGCAGGATTTCGTCCACCCGGGCGAGGACTTCATGTCGGCGACGGCCGAGATCGCCTGGGTCAAAGGCAAGCTCGCCAGTCGGAAGCTGCAGGAAGGGCTCGCCTCGGACGATCCGCTGCGTCGTCAGTGGGCGGAGCAGACGAAGGCCGACATGGAGAGCCGCCTCGACGACCTCACCAGACTGCTGGGCCAGGTTGGAACCGACGCGAGCAACTCGCTCGCCAACAATCTGAACGCCAGCCCGGCCGTGGCGGCCGCGACCGAGATCGCCCGCAGGGTCAACGCGGCACTGGACCGGATCGACACCCACCGGCAGATCTACATCAACCGCGTCAACGGACCTGACGTCACTGCGGGATCGCGCGCGCACGGCGGCCCAGTCGATAAGGGCAAGCCGTACTTCGTCAACGAAGACACGCCCAACAGCGAGATCTTCATTCCGACCGAGAGCGGCTACATCTTGCCGCGCGACCAGATGGGCAAGCGGTTCGACATGCCGCCAAGTGGTAGGCAGGGACGGGGCGACGGAAATGGCGGCGCGCCGCCGACCGTGGTCCACCTTCACATCGGAACCCTCATCGCCGACGAAGCCGGGCTCGCAGAGCTCGGTCGGCGCATCGAATACGCCGGCGGCTTCGGCGAGCGCACACGCACGCCCCTGGCGGGCGCCTACTAAACGACTGGAGGACAGATATGGCCGCTTCCGCATGGACATTCCCGAACGGTGCTCGGACGAAACTGCTCGATGGCACGTTCGACATCGACACCGACTCGTGGAAGGAGGCGCTTTTCCAGTCGACGTCGAACCTCGGCGCGGCGACAACTACCTACGCCGGCGTGACCAACGAGGTCGCGAACGCCAACGGCTACACAACCGGCGGCATCGCCGTCACGCTGACCCTGTCGGGTACGACGACCGTCACCGTCGACATTGCGACCGACCCGGTCTGGACGGCCTCGGGCGGTTCGATCACTGCGCGCTTCGCGGCGATCTACGAGGTCGGCGGCAGCGTCCTCTGCTACTCGACGCTGGACACGACTCCCGCTGATGTCGTGGCTACCTCTGGAAATACGTTGACGGTGGCGGCGCACGCCTCCGGCGTCTTCACACTCGCGTAAGGAGCGTTCGATGCAGCAGGCAAATCTGGATTTCGTCATTGCCCAGGCGCAGGCAAAGCGCCAGGCAGACGCATTCGCCGAAGCCGTGCGCGAGTCGATCGAGGTTGGCATCGTAGTGCCGTCGATCCTTCGAGCTCGCCTCAAGGCGGCGAAGTTTCAGGTCAGCGACGACCCCGCGATTCATGCCAAGTACGGCTACCGCGAGCTCAACACGCTGAGTCGCGTCATCGTTGCCGAGAAGACCGGCGAGATCGTCGCGATGGGCGCCTCGATCGACGCTGACGACGCGCTGCTTCACGCGGTCCTCGGCTACTTCCGGGAGAACAAGGTCGGCGACGGCCTGGCGCCGGCGGGGTTGCCGATCGCCAACCCCAAGCCCTGAACCGGACCCTAAGTGGCCAACCCTGTCGTCCAGGACGCCGACACCAAGACGGGCGGCGGCGCGTCTGCGGGAACGCATACGCTTACGTACCCGACCAATCTGGCCGCTGGTGACCTGATCCTCTTCACGATCGCCTCCGGCGGCGCCAGCACGGTCAGCGCGCCGGGCTTCACCGTGATCCTGAACACGCAGTCGTGCAACGTCATCGCCAAGATCGCCAATGGCACGGAGACCGGCACCTTCACGCTGACGCTTGGCACCAACCGCACAATCGAGTGGCGCGGCCTGCGCATCACCAACTTCTGGGGCGGCACGCTCAACGCCGGCACGACGACGAATAGCAGCGACGGCATCGAGGCGGATCAGGTAGCCCAGACGTCAACCACGACGCCCAACCCGCCTTCGGTGACTCCGAGCTGGGGCTCAGCTGATGATCTGGTCATCGCGTTCGTTTCGGGCGCGGCCGCGGGCACGACGGTGAGCGCGTACCCGACGAACTACACGAACGGCTCTACGGACAACACGAATACGTTCCGCGCATCTGCTCGACGCAACGTGACCGCGGCGAGCGAGGATCCGGGCGCCTTCACAATCAGTGCCGCCACAAACGCCACGACGGGCAAGGCGGCAACCATCGTCATCCGCCCAGGCCAGAGCGCGACGGCGACTCCGGGCGTTGCCGCGCTGTCTCTGACGACCTTCGCGCCGGTCGCCCGCATGCCGCAGCTCGTAACCCCGCCCACGAAGGCGCTCACCCTGACGACGTTTGCACCGGTCGCGGCCCTCGGCGTCCGCATAGTTCCCCCGACGACTGCGCTGGTGCTGACGAGGTTCGCACCGACCGTCACTGCGACGTCGCATCCCGGGTTCGTCTTCACCGACGTCACGCGTGGCGTGAGCTTCGCACTGCATTACTCCACGCTCACGCTCAGCGATCAGCGGCCCTGTCAGCTCGCCACGCTGAATGGAAGCCTCGATGACCGCGACTCGTCGATCACGATCGGCGATGAGGACGAGATCCGGCTGCAGCATGTGGTCGATGAAGGAAACGCCCCGGTGACCATCTTCGCCGGCGACATCACGAAACGCGTGCGCGGCGATCACGGCGGCAGCCAAGGGCCGAGGGTCTATCGCTTCACGGCCCAGGACTTCACGGCTCGGCTCGCCGACAACGTAGTCACCTCGAGCCGTGACGTCACGGAGTCGGTGACCGCCCGCGTCGCCTGGATCATGGGCTGGTCGAACCGCGGCCTGACCACGAGCCACGTCCAATCGATCTCGACGCAGGTAGGACCGTTCGACTACACCGGCATGTCG
>JAXDLE010000037.1:0-4223 GCA_034666725.1 Chloroflexota bacterium | reverse complement strand
GCTCCATGATCCCGTACTCGGGTTCGCCGAACACCGAATGCAGCCCGTACTCGCTGACGAACTGGCCCTCGTCGACGGGCAGGCGCGCGAATTCCTCGCGGTCGCGCGGCGTGAGCGTGCGCACCTCGTCGTAGAAACCCGGCACGGCCACCGAGCCATCGTCGTTCTTCAGCCGCGCGATGATCGTCGCCAGCGCGTTGGCCGGGTTCTGGACGTTGCCGCCGAACGAGCCCGAATGCAGGTCGACCTTCGAACCGGTCACGTCGATCTGCATGTAGACGAGGCCGCGCAACCCGACGGTGATCGCGGGCTTGTTGCCCTCGTAGAAGCCGGTGTCGCTGATCAGGGCGAAATCGGCCTTCAGCTTCTCGCGATTGTCGGCAATCCAGCGGTCGAAATGCTCCGAGCCAGATTCCTCCTCGCCTTCCATGACGATCTTGAGGTTGACCGGCAGCTTGCCGCGCGTCTCGAGCCAGGCGCGGGCCGCCCAGATGTGGGCATGAACGTGGCTCTTGTCGTCGGCCGCGCCGCGCGCCCAGACGCGGCCGCCCTCCACCACCGGATCGAACGGTGGGCGCGTCCACAGGTCCAGCGGATCAACCGGCTGGACGTCGTAGTGGGCATACACCAGGACCGTCGGCGCGCCTTCGGCGTGCAGCCAGTCGGCATAGACCATGGGATGGCCACCGGTGGGCGCGACCTCGACGTGCTCGAAGCCCATCTTCTCGAAGTGGCCTGCCACGAACTCGGCGGTCGCGCGGACGTCCGCGTCGTGCTCCTTCTGGGCGCCGATGCTGGGCAGGCGCAGCAGCTCGAGGTAGTCGGCCAGCCGTTCATCGGCCGTCCTCTCGAAGAACGCGTCCAGGTCAGCGAAAGACGAGGTCAAGAGATCCCCTCCAGGAAGTAGCCCCCACGGCATTGCCCCCACGGCGCACGACAGAATCGGCTCTGACCGAGCCTACATGATTAGCTGCGGGCCGTCGGTTTCGGCCACCCGGAATAAAAATGCGGCGCCCTCGCGAACGCCGCATTTCAGTTGTCGCTGGGGTTATGCGGGTTGCGGCGACGGCTTGGGTGCGGTTGTCGGTGCTGCGGGCTTCTCCTCGGTCGACCGGCGCGGCGTCGAGCCATCGAGCGGCGTCGGCGTCATGTGCGTGCCCTTCCGCGGATCGGGCAGGTCGGCAAACATCTTCTCGAACGCTTCCTGCTCGATGGTCTCCTCGGCAACGAGGCGCTCGGCGAGCTGGATGAGGCGGTCCTTGTGCTGGGTCAGCACATCCATCGCCTTGGTGTAGCCGCGGTCGATGATCGCGCGGACCTCCTCGTCGATCATCTTGGCCACGTCATCGCTGTAGTTGCGCTGCTCACCGATCTCGCGGCCCAGGAAGACGAGCTCGTCGCGCTTGCCAAAGGCCAGCGGTCCGAGCTTGTCGCTCATGCCGAACTCGGTGACCATGCGCCGCGCGAGCGTGGTCGCCTTCTCGATGTCGTTGCTCGAGCCGGTCGTCGTGTCGCCGAAGATGAGCTTCTCGGCGGCATTGCCACCGAGCATGCCCGCGATCTTGTCCTCGAACTCGCTCTTGGACTGCAGATAGCGGTCCTCGGTGGGCAGGCCCATCGTGTAGCCGAGGGCCATGCCGCGGCTGATGATGCTGACCTTGGACACCGGGTCGGTCTTGGGCAGGATCCGCTGGACGACCGCGTGACCGCCCTCGTGGTAGGCGATGATCGCCTTCTCGGCGTCGCTGATGATGCGGCTCTTGCGCTCGGGCCCGGCCACGACGCGCTCGAGCGCCTCCTGGAACTCGGGCAGGCTGATGACCTTCTTGTTGCGCCGCGCGGCGAGGATCGCCGCCTCGTTGACGAGGTTCGCCAGGTCGGCGCCGCTGAAGCCCGGGGACGAGCGTGCGACGGTTGTCAGATCGACCGCCTTGTCGAGCGGCTTGCCCTTGATGTGCACCTTGAGGATCTCGAGGCGGCCCTTCATGTCCGGGCGATCGAGGATCACCTGGCGGTCGAATCGGCCGGGGCGCAGCAGCGCCGGGTCAAGTACGTCGGGTCGGTTGGTTGCGGCGACCACGATCACGTTGGTGTTGGTGTCGAAGCCGTCCATCTCAACGAGGATCTGGTTGAGCGTCTGCTCGCGCTCGTCGTGCGAGCCGCCCAGGCCGGCGCCGCGCTGGCGACCGACGGCGTCGATCTCGTCGACGAAAACGATGCACGGCGAATTGCGCTTGGCCTGGTCGAAGAGGTCGCGCACGCGGCTCGCGCCGACGCCCACGAACATCTCGACGAACTCCGAACCGGAGATCGAGAAGAAGGGCACGCCGGCCTCGCCTGCGACGGCGCGCGCAAGGAGCGTCTTGCCGGTGCCTGGCGGGCCCACGAGTAGCACGCCGCGCGGGATGCGCGCGCCGAGCTGGTTGAACTTCTCGGGGTACTTGAGGAACTCGACCACTTCCTGGAGCTCGGTCTTGGCCTCATCGACCCCGGCCACATCATGGAACGTGACGACGGTCTTATTGCCCAGGAACATGCGCGCGCGGCTCTTGCCGAAGCTGAGAGCCTGGTTGTTCGAGCCCTGCGCCTGGCGGAACATGAAGAAGAGCAGCGCACCGATCAGCAGGATCGGCAGGAAGGCGCTGATCAGGATCGAAAGCCACGCACTGTCGGATGCCGGCGCGCCCGTAAGGGTGGGCACGGTCGTGCACTTTGTCGACGACTGACATGCCGCGGTGATGTCGGTCTGGACGTTGGTCGCGAGCTCGCTCGGCACGTTGCTCGTCACGATCGCGGGCTTGCCCGTCGCCTCATCGAGCGTTGTCTTTTCAATCTCGAGGACCTGGCCACGCTGAGTGACCTTCGACACCTCGCCGTCTGCGACGAGCTGCAGGAACGAGCCGTTCGGCCCGCTGTAGGCGATCGGCTTGTTGCCGTCGGTAGGGAAAATGAACATGTAGAGCAGCGCGGTGATGCCGACCACGAGGATCAGCGTGACGATGCCGTTGCGCAAAAACCGGTTGTTCAAAAGGGACGGGCCTCCGAGTGGCCGGGCGCGCCTGGCGCCGGGTAGAGAATTATAGGCTGGCGCACCTGTGCGCCCCTCACAGCCAATGCTGACCTCGTTGCGACGCTACGTCCAGATGACGAAGGTGGTACGCGCCGTGTGCCGGCATGGATTGGTAGCGGGGGGCGGATTTGAACCACCGACCAAGGGCTTATGAGTCCCCTGCTCTACCACTGAGCTACCCCGCCACGGTCGGCCGATTATCGCGCACTTGCGCCTTGGCGGCCGACCGGTGGCGGGGTGGCTGATGAGATGACGACGCGTCAGACCACGCGGCGCCGGGTAAGCATGTTGACGACCAGGACGACGACCACCGCGCCGATCACGGCCACGACGACCGACTGGATATTGACCACGTCGCCGCCTTCGCGGCCGCTGCCGAAGCCGAGCGCGTTAGCGACGAAACCACCGACGAGCGCGCCGACGATGCCGAGCACGACATGGCCGATAGCGCCCCAGCGCTCATCGCCCTTGACGAGCAGTCCGGCAATCCAGCCCGCGATGGCACCAAGAACGATCCACGCGATGATCGATACCACTTGCATTACCTCCCATTTACCGAGAACTGCGCCTCGGTCGGGCGGACTATGCGATGCGGCCTGCCCTGGACCAATCCACCGGACCGGGTTGGGCCTTGCGATCCGCTAGCGATTGGCGGCTAGTCGACGGGACGCGCCCGGCCGCTCTCGACCTCGTAGACGAGCCCATGGACGGGCGCGTCGCCCAGCCATGGGTGGGCGCGGATCCGCGCGACCTGGTCGCGGACGTGCATCTCGAGATCGTCGAAGGACCCGAAAGTCGTCGCGCCGGGCTGCCCGAATTCGCTGGTCAGCCGCTCCTGCAACGCCGCGTCGTCGAGGCCGCGCAGGCCGCACCCGGTGTGGGCCATGACGACGATCTCGCTCGTCCCAAGGACATGGCGCGTCACCAGCAACGAGCGAATGGCATCGTCGCTCGCGACCGCGCCGGCGTTGCGCACCACGGCCACGTCACCCACGTTCAGCCCGAACAGCTCCTCCACCGCGATGCGTGCGTCCATGCACGTCAGCACGGCCAGGTGCTCAAGCGGTGGCGCCGTCAAGTTGCCCCGCTCGAAGCGGTCGACGAAGCCGGCGTTGGCTGCCAGGAGGCGGTTCAGTCGTTCGGTGCTCACGCG
>JAXDLE010000036.1:0-17258 GCA_034666725.1 Chloroflexota bacterium | reverse complement strand
GCATGATGATTGAATCGGCCGAGCTGACGTTGCTGGCCATGACGCCCATCGTTGTCGATCGCCACGTGGGCGAGCTGAACCTGCGCCTGATCGAGCTCCTCGAGGACCTCGAGGTGGTCCTGCGCGTGACCGCGAACTTCAACCTGCCGGCCGAGTTGCTGGCCGAGGCTGCGGCTGTCTAGTCCGTTCCCTACGCTTGTTGCGTGATCGTTCTCGGTATAGATCCAGGTACCGCTGCCACTGGTTACGGCGTCGTCCTGCGCGAGGGCGCCAAGCTGAGCGCGCTTGACTACGGCTGCCTCGAGACGCTGTCGACTCAGAAACTGCCGCAGCGCTTGTTGGAAATCCACCGTGCCGTCACCGAGCTGATCCTGACCCACAAGCCGGAGCGCGTCGGTGTCGAGCGGCTCTTCTTCAACAAGAACGTGATGACCGCATTTGCCGTAGGCCAGGCGCGCGGTGTTGTGCTGCTCGCCGCCGCCGAGCACGGCCTGCCGGTATTCGAGTACGGGCCGCACGAGGTCAAGCTCGCCGTCACTGGTTACGGCCGCGCCCAGAAGGACCAGGTCCAGAAAATGGTCCAAGCCGTGCTGGGAATGTCCGTGCTGCCACGCCCTGACGATGCCGCCGACGCGCTCGCCGTGGCGATCTGCCTCGCCCATGGCCACCCCGGCATGGCGTGATCGCGTTCGTCCAGGGGAGGGTGGCGACGATCGGCACCGATTCGGCCGTATTGGAAGCCGGCGGAGTCGGTTACCGGATCTTCTGCGGGCCGAGCACGTTGAGCGGCCTGAAGGAAGGCGTCACCGTGCGGCTGTTCACGCATCATCTCGTCCGCGAGGACCAGCAGGCGCTGTACGGGTTCCGGACAGGGGAGGAGCTGGGCTTCTTCGAGCTTCTGACCACGGTGACCGGCGTAGGCCCCAAAGTCGCGTTGGCCATATGCTCGTCGCGTCCCGTGACTGACCTACAGCTGGCCATCTTCCAGGGTGACGAGGGCGTGCTCACCGCCGTGTCGGGCGTCGGCAAGAAGCTCGCCGCGCGGATCGTCCTCGAGCTCAAGGAGAAGGTGTCGGCAGCCGGCGCCCTGGGTGGCGGCGCGGCCGGCTCCGCCGAGAGTGAGGTGGTCGCGGCCCTCCAGTCGCTCGGCTATAGCGCGTCAGAGGCGCGCGAATCGGCGCGTGGCGCGGTCGCGGCGCTGCCAGTTGGGGCGTCGCTTGAAGAGCGCGTCAAGGCCGCATTGCGCGTGCTGCGGCGAGACTGAGGGGAGCGCGATGGAAAACGTGACGGTGATGGTCGTCGTGGTTATCGCCCTGGCGCTCTTCTTCGACTACGTCAACGGCTTCCACGACACCGCCAATGCGATCGCTACATCCGTTGCGACGCGCGCGCTCCATCCGCGGGTCGCGATCGTCATGGCGACCGCATTCAACTTCATCGGCGCGTTCGCCGGCACGGCCGTCGCGAAGACCATCGGCGCCGGGCTGGTCGACGAGGCCACGAGCACCCAGGTCGTGATCATCTCCGCACTCGTGGGCGCGATCTTCTGGGACCTGCTCACGTGGTACTACGGTCTGCCCAGCTCCTCGAGCCACGCACTCATCGGAGGGCTGTTCGGGGCGACGCTGATCTCCGCCGGGAGCGGCGCATTCAAGGTCGACGGGATCCTGCAGAAGGTCATTTTCCCGATGTTCGCCTCACCGTTGATCGGCTTTATCGGTGCCTTCATCCTGATCACGATCCTGTTCAACATCTTCTTCAAAGCGCCACGCCGGCCCATGACCACCATTTTCCGCCGGCTACAGGTCGTCTCGGCCGGTTTCATGGCCTTCTCGCACGGTTCGAACGACGCGCAGAAGACCATGGGCATCATCACGCTGGCCCTTTTCTCGGGCGGCCTTATCGCCACGAACGACGTGCCCTGGTGGGTGATCGTTCTTGCGGCTTCCGCGATCTCGCTCGGCACCGCCGTCGGCGGCTGGCGGATCATGCACACGATGGGCCACCGCGTCGTCAAGCTGGAGCCGGTCCACGGTTTCGCCGCGGAGACTACGGCCGCGACCATAATCATCACGGCGGCGCACTTTGGGATGCCCGTATCCACGACTCACGTAATCTCCAGCGCGATCATGGGCGTGGGTGCGTCGGGCGGCCTGCGCAAGGTTCGTTGGGCGGTAGCCCGCAACATCCTGGCGGCGTGGATCATCACCATCCCGGCGGCCGCGGTGGTCGCCGCGCTCACATGGCTTGTCCTGCATTTCATCGGCCTGGGCTGAGGAGGATTCCGACATGACGCTGCGCTTGATCCCCAGGGACATGAAGTTCCTCGACCTGTTCCAGGCCGCGGGCGACAACCTGGCCGAGGCCGCGCATGACCTCAACGAGCTCGTCGCGAATTTCGATCGGCTCGACCAGCGCATCGCCGGCATCCAGCGCCTGGAGAAGCGCGGCGACCAGATTGATGCCGAGCTGAGCCTGCGCCTCGAAAATGCCTTCATCGCGCCGTTTGACCGCGAGGACATCCATGAGCTGACGGTCCGGCTCGATGACGTCGTCGACTATGTCCAGGCGGTCGGCGAGAGCCTGGTGATCTACGACGTCAAGACCCCGACAGAGGACTGCCGCCGGTTGGCCCAGATCCTTGCCGAGCAGGGCTCCGAGCTCGCCAAGGCCTTGGGCAAGCTCAACAAGATGAAGGAGATCGGCGAGCATCTGGCCAAGGTCCACGAGCTCGAGCACGAGGCCGACGGTGTCTCGCGTGCGGCCATCGGCAAGCTCTTCCGCGAGGCCGGCGACCCGCTCGAGGTCATCAAGTGGCGCGAGCTCTATCTCGCGCTCGAGAACGCGATTGACGCCGGCGAGGATGCCGCGGAGGCGATCGAGCGGATGATCCACAAGCGCGTGTGATCACTACCTCCCTCCGCTGCGGCTTTCGGCCGAGCTGCGCGCGACAGAGGCCGGCCTCCTGCCGTTCCGGCAGGCCGCCGACCGTCGCGTGCGGGCCGAACATGCGTTCTATAACGCCCGAAATCTGCTAGCATCCGCGTCATGCAGGATCCGTCCCGAGAGCCGGACCGTGAGACCGCGCCGGAGCCTGAGCGTCCGGTCCTGACGGGCACCCTGTCGGTCGAAGAAGTCGCCGTCGAGACCTCGCTCCGACCACGCTTCCTGGGCGAGTACATCGGCCAGCAGACGGTCAAACAGAACCTCGAGATCCTGCTTGCCGCTGCCCGTCAGCGCGAAGAAGCGGCCGACCACGTGCTGCTGTACGGACCGCCCGGTCTGGGCAAGACCACGCTGGCCAACATCATTGCCCGCGAGCTTGGCGTGAACCTGCATGCCACCTCAGGACCAGCCATCGAGCGAGCCGGTGACCTTGCCGCGATCCTGACCAATCTCGATGAGCGCGACGTGCTGTTCATCGACGAAATCCATCGCCTGAACCACGCGGTCGAGGAACTCCTCTATCCGGCGATGGAGGACTTCGCAATCGACGTCATGATCGGCCGCGGTCCCTCCGCGCGGTCGCTGCGACTCAGCCTGAAGCCGTTCACAGTTATCGGCGCCACGACCCGCGCGGGGCGGATCGGGGGTCCGCTGCGCGACCGCTTCGGGGCGGTCTATCGGCTCGACTACTACGCGCAGGACGAGCTCGCCACAATCGTCCAGCGTTCAGCCGGCATCCTGGGTGTGAACATCGAACCAGACGCCGTCGACGTCATCGCCCGCAGGGGGAGGGGCACGCCGCGCGTCGTCAATCGCCTGCTGCGCCGCGTGCGCGACTACGCGCAGGTGCGCTCGTCGGGCCACATCGGCGCCGCGGAGGCTGCGGCCGCTATGAACGCCATGGACATCGACGACGAGGGCCTCGACACGACAGATCGGCGGCTGCTCGCCGCCATCGTCCAGAAATTCGCCTCGGGTCCGGTGGGGGCAGCGGCCGTCGCGGCGGTGATCGGCGATGAGATCGAGACGATCGAAGACGTGTACGAGCCGTACCTGCTGCAGCTTGGCTTCCTCGACCGCACGCCCCAGGGCCGCGTCGCCACGGAACGGGCGCGTGATCACCTGCGCGGCCTGGGCTATGACATCCCCGCTCCGCGCCGCGGCGATCGCACCGACACCGGACTGTGGGATGGCATGACCAACGAGGGCCGTGTTGATGCCGAGGGAACGGCCGGCGCCGAAAAATCCGAGACAGTCGCCTGATGGACATGCCGACCGCGGCGCCGACCTCCGTCGCCGCGCAGGAGTTCATGCCGCGCACCGATGCGCCGACACCGGAGCTCGCCGTTGCGACGCGTGGCCTGACCAAGAGCTACGGCCAGCGCGTCGCGCTGACCGGACTCGACATGTCCGTGCCGACGGGCAAGGTCTACGGATTCCTCGGGCCGAACGGCTCGGGCAAGACAACGGCCTTGCGCCTGCTGACGGGCCTGTTGCGGCCCAACGCGGGCACGATCAGCCTGTTCGGCCAGCCCTACACGTGGCATGACCGGACACGCCTCTTCAAGGTTGGCGCGCTGATCGAGACGCCGGCGTTCTACCCCTACCTGTCGGGCGCGGAGAACCTGCAGGTGCTCGGCGCGTCCGGCCCGCCGACCGACCCGAGCCGCATCGATCAGGTCCTCCAGTACGTGGGCATGAGCGGCCGCGCGAAATCGCCTGTCCAGACCTACTCGCTGGGCATGAAGCAGCGCCTGGGGATCGCCGCGGCGATGCTGTCCGACCCCGACCTCCTTCTGCTGGATGAGCCGGCCAACGGGCTTGACCCGGCCGGCATGGTGGCGATGCGCGAGACGCTGCGCTACTTCACCGGGGAGCTCGGCAAGACAGTCGTTATCTCGAGCCACCTGTTGCACGAGGTACAGCAGCTCGCCGATGTCGTCGGCATCATCGATCGCGGCCGCCTCATCCGGGAGGGTCCGCTGACCGAGCTGCTCGAGACGTCCGGCCGGGTGCGCGTGCGCGTCGATCCCGCGGAGATGACCAAGGCGGCGGCGATCCTGCGCGACCTTGCATCCGATCGGCCGCTGTACGGCATCGATTCGGGCGAGCAGGCGGGATGGTTCACGGTCGGCGTGGCGCCGGGGCGGGCCGTCGAGATCAACCGCGCCCTGGCCGCCGCTGGCATCTACGCCTCTGGACTCGAGCCGGGCAGCGACCTCGAAAGCCTCTTCCTCGAGCTGACCGGAAGCGGTGGCGCGGTCGCCGCGTCGCCGGCCGCTCCCGACGCTGCACCCGCCGCGCCTGTCGCGCCTGTCGCGCCCGCTGATCCGGGCCCACCGCCCATGAGCCAGCCATGAGGCTGATCCGCGCCGAGCTCCTCAAGGCGCGGCGTCGCCAGGCGACCTGGGTGCTGCTCATCGTCGCGCTGCTGCTCACCGCGGCTATCTACCTGCTGATCGGCAAGGCGATCGGTGGCGCGAGCTGCGCGTTCCGTTTCGACGACTTCAGCGACGACACCTGTGTCATCGCGTTCCCCGGCGCCTATGCGCTCATCGACCAGTTTGCGTTCGCCACCCTGGGTGGCGTGCTGGCCATCGTCTATGCCGCGGCCTTCGTTGGCGCCGACTGGAACTGGGGCACGCTGCGCAACGTGATTGCCCGCGGCGAGAGCCGCGCGATGTATCTGCTAGCCAAGGCCGCGGGGCTGGCCATCGTCCTCGCCATCGGCTGCCTCGCGATCTTCTTCTTCGCCTTTGTCATGACCTACCTCACGGCGTTCACCAACGGCATTCCCGTCGCCAGCCCGCTGCGCGGGCACGGCCTCGAAGACCTTGGCGCGAATCTGATTCTTGGCTACCTCGTGGTGCTCGAACGGGCCGCGCTCGGTCTCGCGGTCGCGGTGGTCCTGCGCAGCCAGCTCGCCGGGGCGGTGGTCGGGATCGTGCTGTATCTCGGGGAAGGCATCGTCACGACCTACCTGACGCTCACCTCGATTGGCCGCAACTTCGGCAATGGCGGCTTTGGCGGGCTGCAGGCCATAGGCCCGGAATGGTTCCAATACCTGCCGATGACCGTCGGCAATCAGCTTCTCAGCTGGGCGCCGGGCGTCGCGGGCGATCTGGCCACAGGCGGCGTGCAGGGCTTCTTCCTGAAGCCGGTGCCGCTCGAGCAGGCATTGCCCGCAGTGCTGATCTACCTGTTCGGCGCGATTGCCATCTCCATCCTCGCCTTCAACCGCCAGGAGATCGCCTGATGGCGGTGGAGCTCGACACCAACGCGGTCAGTCGGCCGATGTCCTTTGACATCCTGTTACCGCCACCTGCCGACGGTTCCACGCGCGCCCGCCTGGGACATCTCACGACGCCGCACGGCGAGATCCAGACGCCGGTATTCATGCCGGTCGGCACGAACGCCACGGTCAAGGCGCTCGACCCGGACGACCTTGATGAGGTCGGTGCGCAGATCATCCTGTGCAACACCTATCACCTGTACCTGCGGCCCGGCCACGAGCGCATCGCCCGGCTCGGTGGATTGCACAAGTTCATGAGCTGGCAGAGGCCCATCCTGACCGACTCGGGCGGTTACCAGGTGGTCAGCCTGGGCGATTACCGCAGCGTCGACGACGAGGGCGTCACCTTCCGCTCGCACCTCGACGGGTCGATCCACAAGTTCACGCCCGAGCATTCGATCGCAGTCCAGGAGGCCCTTGGGTCCGACATTGCGGTTGTGCTCGACCAGCCGGTCCCGCCGCATGCTTCGACCCGGCGGGAGGTGGCTGAGGCAATGGTCCGTACCCACTCGTGGGCCGAGCGCTGCCTGACTTCGCACAAGCGCCCCGATCAGGCGCTCTTCGGCATCGTGCAGGGCGGGCTCGAGGCGGACCTACGCGCGGAGTCGGCCCAGGTCATCGCGAGCATGCCCTTTGACGGGATCTGCATCGGCGGTCTGGCCGGCGACGAGAGTGCCGCTCAGCGCCTCGAGACGCTCGACATCGTCGTGCCGCTGCTCGCCCAGGATCCACGGCCGCGCTACCTCATGGGCCTCGGCTCACCGGCCGATCTGCTCGACGCGGTCGACGCCGGTATCGACATGTTCGATTCGGTCCTGCCGGCGCGGATTGCGCGCAATGGCACAGTTTGGACGCCGGAGGGCCGGCTAAACCTGCGCAATTCGCGCTTTCTCGACGATCCGGCGCCTCTTCAGGAGGGCTGCCGCTGCCGCGCCTGCCGGAGCTTCTCGCGCGCCTACCTCGCGCACCTGCTGCGCGCGGAGGAGCTGTTGTTCTACCGACTGGCGACCCTGCACAACCTGACCTACCTGGCCGACTTCATGGCCCGCATCCGGCAGGCTCTCGCGGCGGGCAAGTTCCCTAAACTTAGGGCTGAGCTGGCTGTGCCTGAAGCGCCCCCGTCGATTTGGGACGACCAGGCGTGACACACAAGCTGGCGCGAAGTCGGAGTGAACTGAGAGACAAGCGGCCCGGGCTAGTGTGCCTGTGGGTCCGTGGAGGCATGAGAAATGGGATCAAGGGATCGGCCTCACAAGGAAGCCAAGAAGAAGGCCAAGGCGAAGGAAGTGAAGCCGCAGCTGCAATCGCTGCTGCAGGCGCCTCCGCCCACAGTCGAGGTAATCAAGCCCAAGCGCAAGCCGCGCTGGGACGAAGAGCCGGAGTCCAGCGAGAGCTAACTCGCGTGGCCCCCGGATCGCAGGAGGTATTTCTGGGATGGCGATGACGGGGACCAAGGCCAGCGCGGAGAGCAACGGCGTGGACAAGACAGAGAAGCCGAGCGAGCGCACGCGCGCGGTTGACGCGGCCATCCTGGCGATCGAGAAGCAGTTCGGCCGCGGCTCGATCATGAAGCTCGGCACGGCTGAGCGCCAGGCAGTCGATTCCATCCCCACCGGCTCCATCGCGCTCGACCTGGCGATAGGCGTCGGCGGGATACCGCGCGGCCGGATCACGGAGGTCTTCGGCCCTGAGTCGTCGGGTAAGACGACGCTCTGCCAGCACGTCCTCGCCGAGGCGCAGAAGCGCGGCGGCGTCGTCGCCTTCATCGACGTGGAACACGCACTTGACCCTGGTTACGCCCGCGCGTGTGGCGTGAACGTTGATGAGCTCCTCGTGTCGCAGCCGGACACTGGCGAGCAGGCGCTCGAGATCACGGAGACGCTCATCCGTTCCGGTGGCGTCGACTGCGTCGTCCTCGACTCGGTCGCGGCCCTGGTGCCGCGCGCTGAGATCGAAGGCGAGATGGGCGACTCGTTCATGGGCATCCAGGCGCGCTTGATGAGCCAGGCGTTGCGCAAGCTGACCGGCGCGGTCAGTCGCTCCAACACGGCGCTCGTCTTCACCAATCAGCTGCGCGAGAAGATCGGCGTCATGTTCGGCAACCCCGAGACCACCCCCGGCGGCCGTGCTCTGAAGTTCTATGCGAGCGTCCGGCTCGACATTCGGCGCATCGAGACCATCAAGAGCGGCACGGATTCCATCGGGTCGCGCGTCCGCGTGAAGGTCGTCAAGAACAAGGTCGCCGCGCCTTTCCGAGTGGCCGAGTTCGACGTCATGTACGGCGAGGGCATCAGCCGCGAAGGCGGGCTTCTCGACGTCGGCGTCGCATCTGACAGCGTGACCAAGACCGGTGCCTGGTTCACCTATGGCGACCTGCGCCTCGGTCAGGGCCGCGAGCAGGCCAAGGAGTTTCTCAAGGCCAACCAGGACGTCGCCCAGAAGCTCGAGACCGAGATTCGCGGCAAGGTCGCCACGATCACCGTCCCGGTCGAGGGCATCTCCGAGGCGGAATAAGGCTGCCACCAAGCGGCTGGCTGCCGCGTTGGAGCCCCCGTTGCCTCGCTCACGCACATTGGTGCGCTCGCTCAGCGGCTTCGCCTCCGCCGTGAATTGGGCTCCCCTAATTCAGCGCGTCGGTGGTTCAGCCTCCGCGAAGCATCGGGCCCGTCTGGGCCGGTCATGCGTATGGGCCTCACAGGTTGATCGGCCTGGGGGTCGCTGAGTCTTCTCGTGAATACGTCTGGCACACGAGGGTCTTGTCAGCCGCGAACCATGCGTCCAGCGCATGACTGGTCCGGCAGACGCCCAGCGCGATCTTCTCGAGTTTCGAGACTGGGCTGTTTGGACCAGCAAACGCGGCTTATGGGCCCAAATGGCACCGCAAGCGAGCGGCTTGCCGACCGGATTGGGGTTTCTTGACTGCTCAGCGGGCGGATCATGCGTTTGGCGCATAGACGCTCATGAAGTCCCGGCGGCGGAGTACGCCGGAGTCGGTCAAGGCGCGACGCGAGGCGAGAGGAGAACTGACCGAGGTTGGGCCGGTCGTCGAGGCGGCCGCGGCTTTCCTGGCGGTTCGGCCGCGGTCGATCACCGAGACAAAGCGACGGCTGCAACACCTGGGTTACCCGCAAGTGCTGATAGAGCAGGTGATCGATTGGTTCGCGGAGATCGGCTACCTCGACGACGAGTCGTTTGCGCGGACGTGGGTCGAGAGTCGCGACCGGGCCAGGCCGCGCGGCGAGAACGCCCTGCGGCGCGAGCTCTATCTGAAGGGCGTGGGCCGTGAGGTCGTTGACGAGATCATGGGCGAACGCCTCGACGCGGCAGGGGAAGCAGAGCCGGATCTGACTGCCGCGACCGCGCTCCTGGAGCGGAAACGGGCATCGCTCACGCGCGAGGCTGACGAGCGCAAACGGCGCCAGAAGGCCTACGCGCTGCTCGCGCGCAACGGCTTCGATCCCGAAACATGTCGGACTGTGGCATCGTCCTTCGTGCCGTGATGAAACGTGTGTGGTGGCTAGCTTGAGGGTCGACCGCCTGGCACTCGCGCTGCTTCTCGTCTATCTGCTCGTGCTGGCCATCCTCACGCTGCGGCCGGTCGGCGCCGATGTGGATTCGAACGTGCGCGTCAATCTCAAGCCGTTCGCCACGATATTGCCCGCGCTCCGCCACGGCCCCGGCTCGTTCGTGTTCTCGAACCTTGTGGGCAACGTCCTTGCGTTCGTGCCGCTCGGCCTTCTGCTGCCGGTGGCCGCGCGGCGGCTGCCGTGGCCCTTCGTTCTCCTCGCCGGCGCCGCGCTGTCGATCGCCATCGAGGCCACGCAATACGTGCTGTCGATCAACGTTGGACATGGCTATCGCGCCGCCGACGTCGATGACGTGATCGTCAACGTGACGGGCACGGTCGTGGGCCTCGCGCTCTACGGATTGCTCCAGCTCACGGCCACACTCGTAAGACGGGTGCGATCGGCCGGATAACCTTCGGCACGATGCAAGAGGTGGCAGCCGGAGGTCTCACCTCCGCAGAGGTTCTGGCGCGCCGAGCGCGCGGCCTGGGCAACTACGCGCCCGAGAAGGGCGGTCGCACCTACGTCCAGATCGTCAGCGAGAACACCTTCACGTTCACCAACAACATCATGTTCCTGCTCGGGCTGGGGCTGGTCATTGTCGGCCGCCCGCTCGATGCGCTGGTATCGGTGCTGGTGGTCGGGACCAATGTCATCGTCGGTGTCCTACAGGAGGTGCGCGCCAAGAGGACGCTCGACCGCATCAGCCTGCTGACGCGACCCACGGCGAGCGTCATCCGTGATGGGCACACAACGACGGTCAGGCCGCGCGAGCTCGTAATCGGCGACCTGATCAAGGTGCAGGCAGGCGACCAGTTCGTGCTCGACGGCAAGCTGGTGGACGGCCGGCTCCAGGCCGACGAATCGCTCCTCACGGGCGAGTCGGACCTCGTTCGCAAGGGCATCGGCGACGAGGTGTTCTCGGGCTCGTTCTGCGCGACCGGGAGCGGCCGCTACGTCGTGGAGCACGTAGGTGCGCAGAGCCTGGCGAACCGCATCACCCAGGGCGCCAAGGCCTTCCGGCGCGTGCTCACGCCACTTCAACTCAGCGTCAACAGCGTCATCCGCCTGGCGCTCGTGCTCGTGCTGTACCTGGAGTTGCTGCTCCTGCTCACCGCGGTCGTCAATGTCGCTGCGCCAGGCGAGACGATCGCCCAGGCGTCGGTCCTCGCCGGGCTCATCCCGAACGGGCTATTCGTCTCGATTGCGGTCGCATACGCCCTGGGTGCCGTGCGGCTGGTGCGCTTTGGCGCGCTCGTTCAGCAAGCCAACGCGGTCGAGTCGCTCAGCCGTGTCGACGTTCTGTGCACTGACAAGACGGGCACCCTCACGGCCAACCGGCTCGCGCTCAAAGAGCTGGTCCCGATCACCAGCGACGAGGACGGCCTCAGGCGCTCCCTGGGCATCCTTGTCGCCAGCACCACCGAGCGCAACAAGACCGCCGAGGCCATCGCCGCGGCTTTGCCCGGAGACGCGGCCCCACTCCAGCTCGAGGTCGCTTTCTCGTCGGCACGCAAGTGGAGTGGCGCCACCCTCGCCGACGGCACGTCGTATGTGCTCGGCGCGCCGCAGCTGCTGAAACCGGCGCTGGCCGATGCGCACCAAGGGAGCTGGCCGCAAATCGAAGCGCAGATCAACGAGCGAGCGGCAAGCGGCCTGCGAGTCCTGATCCTGCTCACGAGCCCCGATCCGGACGCGATCAGCGGCGATGACGACGACGCGCGCCTCGCGCCCACTTTCTCTCCGCTCGGGCTGGTCGTGCTGGAGGACGAGCTCCGACCCGGCGTCGGGCCAATCCTCGAGCGTTTCCGCCTTGCCGGCGTGCAAGTCAAGATCATCAGCGGCGACGACCCCGACACCGTCGTTGCGCTCGCCCGCCAGGCCGGCCTCACCGGTGACCTGCCGCAGGTCTCGGGCACTCAGCTGGACGACCTCGACGATACCGAGATCGGCGCGATCGCGCGGCGCAATGTCGTTTTCGGTCGCATAACGCCCACCCAGAAGGAGCGCCTGGTGGCGGCGCTGAGCGCCGGCGGCGCCTACGTCGCGATGATCGGCGACGGCGTGAACGACGTGCTATCGCTCAAGAAGTCCAACCTCGCCGTGGCCATGGCAAGTGGCAGCCAGGCCAGCCGCGGCGTTGCGGACATCGTGCTCACCGAAGACTCGTTCGCCGCCCTCGCGCCGGCGGTGGAGGAGGGCCAGCGCATCGTCAACGGCATGTTCGACATCATCAGCCTATTTCTGGCGCGCATCGCCACGATGGGCCTCGTGATCGTGTCGTCACTGGTCGTGGGCATCTTCCCGATCGCGCTGCGCAACGCATCCGCGATCACCCTCCTGTCAGTGGGTATTCCGGCGGCGCTGCTCGCCCTGTGGGCGCAGCCCGGCAAGCTGCAGCACGACTCAATGACGCGGATGGTCATCCGCTTCGTGTTACCGGCGGCGCTGGTCTCGAGCGTGGCCGCGCTCGCGGTCTTCTACGGCAGCATCTGGCTGAGCCTCGCGTCTTATTCCGCGGCCGACAGAACCGTCCTCGGTGATATCGCCGTCCTGGGCGCGACGCCGGCCGCGCAATCCGCGCTGACCGCATTCCTCGTCTTCATTGGCCTGGGCCTGATCGTGTTCGTCGAGCCGCCCACACGCTGGTTGGCCGTGACCCAGGAGCAGAGCCCAGACCGCCGGCCGGCGATGCTCGCCGTGGTACTGGCGCTGGTTTTCGTCGGCCTGACGCTCTTCCGGCCATTGGGCGACCTGTTCGCCCTGGCGCCGCTCGATCTGACCCAGTGGGCGCTGGTGATCGGCGCGTTCCTGGCGTGGTTCGTTGTCATGCGCCAGGCATGGCACTGGCGGCTGATCGAGCGCTTCGTCGGCTCCTGAACCCCACAATGGAGACGCATGGCCAAGAAAGAGAAGCCACCCGCCACACCTGATGACCTCGTCCGGGCCGGGGCCGGCGCGTACCGCTCAGGGGACGGCCGATTCGACGTCCATAAGTCCGATCAGCGCTGGTTCCTGGTCGACAACGAGCAAGCGAACGAGTTCGGCCAGCAGCTGATTCACGGGCCGTTCGAGACCCTCGAGGACGTCCGCGCGGCAATTCCGGGAGCGCGCGACATCAAGCCCCTCCTGCGAGGCCCGCGCAAGCCGGCCAAGACACCAGGCGCAAGGCCAGGCTCGCCAAAGAAAGCCGCGCCTCGCAAGCCGCCAACGCCGCTCAGCTGGATAGATCGCCTGCCTGCCCAGGAGGCTGCGGAAGTGCGCCGGCTGGTCGGTGCGCTCGACGCGGCGGGCGTGACCAACGCCGCGTCGGTCGTGAAGCGTGACCGCGACTCAGAGGACTTCGCCATCGCCGCCGAGGAATTGATCGCGCGGATGTTGGCGGGCGTAAAGGGCGACGACGTGCGCAAGGCCGTGCGCCGCGCCGCCGAGATCCTCACCGACGAAGGCGGGGCGACCGCGCGACCACTGCCGCGCTGGGAGCTCGTTGAGACGCCGCGCGACGCCGACCAGGCACCCCGGCGCGTCCGAGTGCGGATCGGCTCCTAGGCCCTAAGATCAGCCCAGAAACCGGCCGTGAACTCGATTTGAAGGAGACCTGAATTGCGTCGTTTCGCCGCGATCACCACCCTCGCATTGCTTGCCACACTGCTGCCAATGTCGGGAGCGGTCGCCAAGCCGGCCACCGGCTGCGCCACCGGCGAGGGGCTCGTCTTCGATCCCAACCCGGTCGTCACCAGCGGCAACCTGGCCCTCGACGATCAGGATGACGCGGATTACGCGGCGCTGAACAATGAACGCGTCAGCGTCCCGCTGATCGGCCTTGACGGCAGCGGCTATCTACGCGGCACCTGGGCAGCGATCACGACCGGCACTGGCGACCAGGCTTACGAGACTGACTGCACCTACGACTACACGCGCCACGACGATCGCTTCGAGCAGGTCATGGCCTACTACTGGGTTACCGAGTCGCAGCTCTACCTGCGCTCCCTTGGCTTTGGCGTCAAGGCCGGATGGCCGGCCATTAACGCCGATCAGCAGGCCGTACGCATCGACCAGTGGGGCCAGGACAACTCATTCGCGACCGACCATCCCAAGGATGAGATGCGCTTCGGCAAGGGCGGCGTCGACGACGCCGAGGACGGCGAGGTGATCCTGCACGAGCTCGGCCACCAGATCCACTTCAGCCAGTCGTCGACATTCTTCGCGTCGAATGAGGCCGGCTCCATCAGCGAAGGATTTGGCGACTACTGGGCGGCCGACGTGAGCGAATGGTCGAGCGGCGTTCAGCCAGACCCGGCCTGCATCGCGGAGTGGGATTCCATCTCCTACACCGCCGGACCGGTGCACTGCCTGCGCAGGCTCGATAGCACGCGCATGTACCCGGCCAACCTGAACGGCGAGGTCCACCACGATGGGACGATCTGGTCCCATGCACTGTGGAACCTGCGCGGCGCACTTGGCGCAATGCATGCCGACACGGCCATCCTGTGGGCGCAGTTCAACTGGACCGGCAGCACGATGCCCGCGCTGGCCAACCTGATCGTCGACCAGGTGCGGGCGCGCTATGGCAACCGCGAGGCAACCAAGGCGATCGCCGCGTTCCACGACCGCGGCATCCTCTAACTAGTCCGGGCGCCGCTCCGGGCGCCGCAAACTAATCCAGGCCGATGACATCGGCGAGCCATAGCTCCGAGGCGCCCTCGATGAGCGACTCCAAGAGCATGCTTGTGCCGCTTGTGGTCCGCGTGACCGCGCTCGTGTGAATGCCTCGGCCGCCCGGGATGTCATCGCCTGACAGCAGCGGCTGATCGCCAAGGCAGCGCCAGGCCGTGCCGTCCGGGCCGACCGCCGCTGCACTTACATGGCGCTCGCTGTCATAACTGACGCTGAGCCCATTGGCGCTGCTCAGGATCCTGGGCTGGGCCACGTATCGAACATCGAACGGGCACACGCCCTTTTCGGCCACAGGTTGGGAGTCGCGCACCCAGTGGACGCTGTCATCTGACGTCGCCCGGCCAATTCGGGCGATGTTGGGCTGAGTGCCACCACTGGCGCTGTAGAACATCACGTAGCCGTCTCCAACGGGTGCGACCGCCGGAAAATCGAGGCCGCGGTCGTCCCAGGCGCCAGCATCGCCCGGGCGCAGCACGGGCTCAGGGTCGGCAGCCCACGGTCCTCCGGGATCAGTGGCAGTCGCGCGCCAAATGGCCGATTGATCGAACTGGGGAGCGGGGACGCCCCAGAGGTACATGACCCAAATGCCGTCGATCTGCACGACGCTGGTCGGGATGGGCCCAGGCGGGCTGAGCTCGATACCCAGGTTGGCGAAGGGATCGGCCGGATCGATCGTCCAGTCGACACCGTCGCGAGAGGTCGCATGAAAGACATGCTGGTCGCCGCGCGCCTCGGCGAAGCCAACGAAGTAGGCGTGACGCACGTCGGCGACCGCGAAGTAAGCGGCGGGCATGATGTAGCTGTAGTGCCCGTCGCCGAGCTCTGACGCGCGCACTACCGGCGCCTCACCCACGATCTGAATTCGAGGAGGGCCAGGTGGGCTGGGGCTGGGCGCCAAAGTGGGCGCGCGAGTAGGTGAAGGGCTGCGGATCGGGCTGGGCGATACAAGCGGCGAGCCGCAACCCAGGGCAAGAATCGCGACCAGGAATGTCAGCCGAGCGGTCATCTGGCAAGTGTCGCCGCCCGCCTCGGGCTGCTTTTACAAAGTTTCCGAAACCGGCGTACGCTTCGCCATCGGAACAAAAGGGTCGTCTCCGCGCCAACGGCAGGGTTGCCCGGCCAGCGGCAGGAGAGGGCAGATTTGAGAGGGTCGGCCCGTGCCCACGGGTCGGCGGCAACTAACCAAGCAAACACATCCTTCCGGTCGCAACCGGACGGGAGGAAGAAGACATGAACGATCCCGTCGTGCTGGCGGTGGTGGCCGTTATCGCCATTGCTGCCGGTTTTGCCGTCGGTTTCTTTGCCCGCAGCATGTGGGCCTCGACCGCGATACGGACCGCGCAGGACAAGTCGGCGCGCATCCTGGCCGAGGCGCGTGCGCAGCAGAAGGACCTCATCCTCCAGGCCAAGGACGAACAGGTCCGATTAGCGCGCGAGGCCGATGAGGACGCTCGGGCCAAGCGCAACGACCTGTCCGGTCTCGAGCGCCGCCTGCTCCAGCGCGACGAGCAGCTCGACCAGCGCGCGGACATGCTCGAGGAGCGCGATCGCAAGCTGCTGGGCCGCGAGCGCGAGCTCGACACGACTCGCGAGGAGCTTGCCCGCGCGCGCGAAGAGCAGATCAGCGCGCTAGAGAAGGTCAGCAACATGTCCCAGGAGGACGCCAAGCAGGTGTTGCTCGAGCAGGTCCGCGTGGACGCCGAGCACGATGCCGTGCGGCTCGCCCGGAGCATCGAGCGCAAGGCCAAGGAAGAGGCCGACGACAGGGCGCGCGACGTCCTCGTCACGGCCATCCAGCGCGTCATGGTCGACCACACTGCCGAGATGACGGTCACGACCGTTCATCTGCCGAGCGACGAGATGAAGGGCCGGATCATCGGCCGCGAAGGGCGCAACATCCGCGCCCTCGAACAGGCCACGGGCATTGACCTGATCATCGACGACACGCCGGAAACGGTGCTGATCAGCGGGTTCGACCCGGTCCGGCGCGAGATCGCGCGGCTGTCACTCACGAAGCTCATCCAGGACGGACGCATCCACCCGGGCCGGATCGAGGAGGTCGTGGCCAAGTCCAAGGCCGAGGTCGAGCTCATCATGCGCCAGGCCGGCGAGGCCGCCGCCTACGACGTGGGCGTGCCCGGGCTACCGCCCGAGATCATCAAGCTGCTAGGCCGGCTCAAGTTCCGCACGTCATACGGCCAGAACGTGCTACAGCACTCCATGGAGACGGCGCGTCTCGCGGCCGTCATCGCCCAGGAGACCGGCGCCGACAACCAGATCGCCAAGCTCGGTGGCCTGCTGCACGACATCGGCAAGGCCGTCGATCACGAGGTCGAGGGGCCGCACGCCGCGATCGGGGCACAGATCGCCCAGCGCCACAACCTGCCCATGAAGGTAATCAACGCGATCGCCGCGCACCACCAGGAAGTGGAGTACGCGTGTGTCGAGGCGCCCATCGTCCAGATCGCAGACGCGATCAGCGCCTCTCGCCCCGGTGCCCGCGGCGAGTCGTCGGAGACCTACCTCAAGCGCCTCGAGGAGCTCCAGAACATCGCCAACAGCTTCGAGGGCGTCGAGAAGTCGTTCGCCGTGCAGGCGGGGCGCGAAGTGCGCATCCTCGTCCGGCCCGAGGAGATCGACGACCTCGCATCCTCACGGCTGGCGCGCGACATCGTGCGCAAGATCGAGGAAGAGCTGACTTATCCGGGCCAGATCAAGGTGACCGTCATCCGCGAGACGCGCGCCGTGGAGTACGCAAAGTAGCGACACCAACAGGC
>JAXDLE010000035.1:0-2853 GCA_034666725.1 Chloroflexota bacterium | reverse complement strand
CCGGACGACATGGCGATGATGGCCCCGGCGGCGCAGGCCCGGACGCCGATCGTCTCAAGCGCGCTATCGCCCATCTCGCCCGATCCGGCCTCCAAGAGGCCGGCGAGGAATGCGGCCATGAAGGCGTCGCCGCAGCCAACCGTGTCGACGGCGCGCACCGTGAATCCCGGGACGGAAATCCGGCACTCTTCGGTGAACAGAGCGGCGCCGGCGGGGCCCTTAGTCACCGCCGCCACGAGCAGGGTGGATTGCGAGAGCGAGCGGACGGCGGCAGGGATTTCCGTAATGCCGGTCAGGAACGCGAGCTCCTCCTCGGTAACCTTCAGGATGTGAGCGGCCGCGGCCAGCTCGCGACCTGCGTGCCGCATAGCGTCGCGATCGCGCCAGAACGCTGGCCGGAAGTTCGGGTCGGCCGAGATTCGGTTGCCAGTGTCGAGCGCGCAACGCATCGCCGCGCGGTGGGCCGCCGCGGAGGTCGACGCCGCCAGCGACAGCGTGCCGACATGCAGAACGCGCGCGGCGCGCACCACATCGAGCGACACCTCGTGCGGGGCGTAGGTAGCATCGGCGCAGTTCTCCCGATAAAGCGTGAAATCCCGTTCGCCGTCGGCCGCGACCGAGACGACAGCGAGCGGCGTCTTCTCGCCTCGCGCACGTACCACTGCCCGAGTATCGACGCCGCACGCCGCTAGCGCTTCCAGCACGGCTGCGCCAAGCGCCTCGTCGCCGACCTTGCTGAGCATCGCTGCGGCCAAGCCGAGACGCGCCACGCCGGCCGCCACATTGCCCGGCGCACCGCCCGGCTTGGCGTCGAAGACCAGGCCCTGCGGAGAGGCGACGGGCACGAGGTCGATAACGAGCTCGCCAAACGCCGCGACATCGAATTGCATGGCTATCTGATGCGGGCGCCGCTCGCCTGGTCGAACAAATAGACGCCGCTGTCCTTGAAGCTGAGCCCGACCACCTCGTCAATGGAATGCTGGGCCGACTTGTCGGCCTTCACCGTGACCTTGATCGGCCCGCAGCGGCACGTAACCAGCGTATGGTCTCCGATCAGTTCCGTCGCATAGACCTCGCCGGCGATCCTGCCTTGCTCAGGCGGGGTGATCCAGCAATCCTCAGGACGGAATCCCGCAGTGACGGCCTTACTTGTTGTGCGGCTCGTCGTGACGAAACGGCCCTGCGGGCAAACGAACTCGCCGGCAATGAGCTCGCCGCCAAGTGTATTCATGGGTGGCGAGCCGATGAAGCCGGCCACAAAGAGGTTGGCGGGATCGTCGTAGATGTCTCGCGGGGCGGCGATTTGTTGCACGATCCCGTGGTTCATGATGGCGACGCGATGGGCGAGCGTCATCGCCTCGATCTGGTCGTGCGTCACATAGATCGTCGTCACGCCGAGATCGATTTGCAGTCGCTTCAGCTCCGAGCGCATGTGACCGCGCAGCTTGGCGTCAAGATTTGAGAGGGGCTCGTCCATCAAGAAGACGCTGGGGCGGCGCACCATGGCGCGCGCGAGAGCTACGCGCTGGCGCTGGCCACCGGAGAGCTGCCGAGGGTAGCGATCGAGGAAATCACCGAGTCCAACCTTTGCAGCGGCGTCACGCACGGCCGTGCCGCGCTCCCGCACAGCAACGCCGCGCAGCTTCAAGGGGTAGCCAATATTGTTGGCAACCGTCATGTGCGGATAGAGCGCGTAGGACTGGAACACCATCGCCACGTCGCGGTATTTCGGCAGTACATTCGTGACGTCCCGATTGCCGATCATGATGCGGCCGGAGCTGACGGATTCGAGCCCGGCTACCATGCGGAGCGCCGTAGTCTTGCCGCAACCGGACGGACCGAGCAGGACCAGAAACTCGCCATCGGTGACCTCAAGGTCAATGCCCTTGACCACCTGCACGGCACCGAAGGACTTGTGAACGTCGGAAAGCGTGACGCGCATCGTCGCTTCGACCTAACCTTTGACCGCGCCGACCAGGAGGCCCCGGGCGATATGCTTCTGCAGGACGCTGGCAATCACCACGACAGGCCCGATCATCATGACGATCAGCACGGACATGTACCACCATTGCGGGCCGCGGGTGGTGTTCTGCGCCGATACCAGCACCGGCATGGTCTGCGCGTTCGCGTTGGAGAGGAAAAGCGCCAGCAGGTACTCGTTCCACGAAAGGATCAGCACCAGCAGGAACGTGGCGACCAGGCCCGAGCGGACGAGCGGCAGCGCGATCGTGAAGAAAACGCGAAATTTCGACGCCCCGTCGATTTCGGCGCTCTCCTCCAAATCGAGCGGGATTCCGGCGAAGAAGTCGCGCGTCAGCCAGACCACGATCGGCAGGTTCACCGCCGTGTAGGTGGCGATCAGCGCGATCTGCGTGTCGAGCAGCCGCAGCTGCTGGAACATCACGTAGATGGGCAGCACCGCCACGATCGGCGGCATGATGCGGTTCGAGATCATCCAGAACTCGATGTCGTTGTTGCCGAGCGCTAGTCGCGTGCGGCGCGCGATCGTGCCGAGTGAGAGCAGGAAAAGCGCGATCGCAACAGCGAGCGCGATCTCCCAGCGCACGCCGAACGTGACGACGGCGACGATCAGCGCGACGAGGAGCACCAGGAAGGTGGCGATGGCCGCGAGCTTCACCTGGAAGCGGATGCGCACCAGCGCGTAGGCAGCGAGCGAGCCGATCAGCACGGCGAGCACCGTGCTCCCAAGAGCCACCACGATCGAGTTGAAGTAGGGCCCGAGCGTGTTGTTGTTCAGCAGCATGAAGTCCCATGCGTGCAGCGAGGGCGAGAAATCGATGAACGGCAGGTAGACCGGCCCGTTGTCGACGTGGGTGGGCAGCTTGAACGAGG
>JAXDLE010000034.1:0-23219 GCA_034666725.1 Chloroflexota bacterium | reverse complement strand
AGATCGGGTTGAAGAGAAATGCCAGCAGGTCGACCGGGTTGCCCGACAGGACCGCGGGGCAGAGCGCCCGTGGCTGCGGGGTCGAGCCCGGCACCGGCGTCGGCGCGCCCGACGGGAGGGGCGTGATCGCCGGCAGCGGACAAGCTGCACCGCTCGGGCCCGGGGACGCGGTGGGCGATGAACCAGGCGCTGGCGTGACTGGGGTGGTGGGCCCGGCTGTCGGTTGGATCGACGGCGAGGGCGACTCGGCGCTGACGGGCAGCGCGCCGAGCAGCGCGACACCGATGGCGACAAGGGAGATCAGCAGGAGCAGGGCGCGACGCATTGCGCGGCCGCGCGGATCAGCGGACTGGGTCATAGCCACCCGGGTTGAGAGGCTGACAACGCGCGATGCGCTTGGCGCCCATCCAGCTGCCCTTCAACAGCCCGTACTTCACGATGGCCTGTTCGGTGTAGCGCGAGCACGAAGGCTCGAAGCGGCACGACGACGGCAGCCAGAAGAACAGTGCGCGATAGAGGTGGATGGCACCGACTCCGAAGAGCTTCATTGGGTTCATTGAGCGGCGATCAATCCGGCAGCGCGCATCAGGCCGCCAACCGCAGGCTCGAGCTCGGCCTGGCTGGCGTTGGCTGCAGCGGGGCGCAGCACGAGGAGCACGTCCCAGCCGGGAGCAAGATTCGGCGCGAAAGTTCGCAGGATCGTGCGCAGACGGCGCCGCTGTCGATTGCGGACCACGGCAGGTCCGAGACGCCGGCCGGTCGATATGCCAAATCGCGTTTGTTCAAGTCCGTTCCCGCGGTAGCGCAGTAGCAGCAAGGGGTGGCTCCGGCTGCGGCTGTCGGTCTGGATGGCCCGGAAGGCGACGGTTGAGCGGAGCATGTCGAGTCCGACAGTGCTCTTCGCCACGCCGGTCACCTTAGGCAGTCAGCTGCTTGCGCCCCTTAGCGCGGCGCGCAGCAAGAACGCGCCGTCCACCGGGCGTCCGCATGCGCTTGCGAAAACCATGCTCCTTGGCGCGATGGCGCTTCTTGGGCTGGAATGTCGGTTTTCCCATCTCTGTATGGAGCTCCCTCGGCGCGTTGTCAGGACAGCCGCACTGCGGCCGATCTGGCTCAAGATTGAGTGGCGTGCGAGCGCCGCAGCACACCAGCTCGCGCTGGAGTATAGCCGCCGCCGCGCGGCGGCCAATGAAAGGGCACTCTTGAGATGACCGACTTCCAGCACCCGGGCAGCGCGACGATCGATGACTTCCACAAGATCGACATGCGCGTCGGCCGGATCATCGAGGCCGAGCCATTCCCCCGGGCACGTGTTGCGGCCTATCGCCTGACCGTTGATTTCGGTCGTCATGGCACGCGTCGCTCCTCCGCGCGACTGCCCGGCACGTACCCCGATCCGGCCGCGCTGATTGGTCGCCTCGTCATTGCCGTCGTCAACCTCGCGCCACGCAACATCGCCGGCTTCGAGAGCCAGGTGCTTGTCCTAGGCGCCGTTCCCGATGACGGCCTGATACCACTGCTCAATGTCGACACCGGTGCCCAACCGGGTGATTCCATCGGTTGAGCGTGATACCCCTATGGAGTATCGATGATTTTGGTTGCGGGCCGCGCAGGGGCAGTGCTATTGTCGCCGCCCCCGAGACCGTGAGGGACCGGAGGGAGGAGACGAGAAGCGGTCGGTCGACTGGCCGGGAACCCAGTCGGAGCCGTTCGCGAGGGACAACTTTTTCACGGGCGCCGCGCCGATTGTGTTTGCTTTGTTGTGGCCGTCCGTAATCAATGATCGACCACGGAACGGGGCGGTATATCGATGGACGCGAAGCAGGTCTGGCGCGCTGCGCTGGGCGAGTTACAGGTTTCGCTGTCGCCTGCCAATTTCGAAACCTGGCTCAAGGAAACGGCCCTCGTCGCAGTCGATGACAACCGCTTCCGCGTCGCCGTTCCGAATGGTTTCGCCAAGGACTGGCTCGAGACCCGCTATCGCTCGCTGATCAGCCAGACGCTCGCGCGCGTCGTCGGCTACAGCGTCCAGGTCGACTTCGAGGTGCAGGAGGGCGTCGCCGCCGGATCGGCCGAAGCGGCTGATGCGACGCAAATCGGGAGTTCGGCACCCAATCCGCAGGTACGCCTCGAGCCCGGCCGCGTCGGCGGACCGGAGGGGGCCAGCGCCAGCCTCAACCCGCGCTACACGTTCCGCAACTTCATCGTCGGTTCGGCGAACCGGCTCGCGCACGCCGCCTCGCTGTCGGTCGCGGAGCGCCCCGGCCACGCCTACAACCCGCTCTTCCTGTACGGCGGCGTGGGTCTGGGCAAGACGCACCTGATGCATGCCATCGGCAACCAGGTGCTCGCGCGTTTCCCGCGTAAGCGCGTTGTCTATGCATCGAGCGAGAAGTTCACCAATGACTTCATCACGAGCATCCAGCAGGGCAAGATCGACGAGTTCCGCGGCCGCTACCGGCGCATCGACCTGCTGCTGATCGACGACATCCAGTTCATCGCCGACAAGGAACGTACCCAGGAAGAGTTCTTCCATACGTTCAATGCGATCCACGAGGACGGCAAGCAGATCGTCCTTTCGTCCGACCGCCCGCCCAAGCTGATCATCACGCTCGAGGAGCGGCTGCGCAGCAGGTTCGAGTGGGGCTTGATCGCCGACCTGACGCCGCCCGACCTCGAGACGCGCATCGCGATCCTGCGCGCCAAGGCAGAGGAGCAGCAGGTTCACATAGGCTCGGACGTGCTCGAGTTCATCGCGCGCAAGGTCATCAGCAACATCCGCGAGCTGGAGGGCGCGCTCAATCGCATCGTGGCCTACGCCAACATGGGCGGCATGCCGCTGACCAATGACCTGGCGCAGGCGGTGCTGTCGAACGTCCTCTACAACCCCAAGCGCCGGCTCGTCACGCCCGAGCGGATCGTCGCTGCTGTGTCCGAGTACTACAGCGTGGAGCTCGACGCGCTCAAGGGCCAGAAGCGCGATCGAGCGATCGTGATGCCACGCCAGGTGGCGATGTTCCTGATTCGCGCCGAGACCGACGTGTCACTGCTGCGCATCGGCCAGGAGCTCGGCGGCCGTGACCACTCCACGGTCCTGCATGCGTGCGACAAGATCGACCGAGAAACCCAGGAGAACGAGGAGCTGCGGCGCGATCTCGCTGCCGTCCGGGAGCTCATCTACTCCGAATAGCGGGGTCACCGCCCCGATACCTTGGCCCCAACGCCTGCGCCGACTGTGGAAGCCTCTCTTGCGCAAGTGTGGATATGAGCCCGTGAAGCGGTGTTTGATCGGTGGATCGAGGCGGGTGGTGTGGAAGATCGGCTGGATTCGTCCACTGCCGGTTCGATCGATCGGGGGGTTTGGTCCACCGAACAATTGGTCGGTTGGACCCGATTTCACGGGGGAACGGGGGCATATCCCCCAGTTCCACACCATGATGATGACTACGGAATGAGAAGATAAGAAAAGAGACCAATAATCAGGGCGACCGGGCCGTAGAGGGAGCGCAAGCGACGTGAAGCTTTCCGTGATGCAGGAGAACCTGGCGCGCGGGCTGGGCATCGTCAGCCGCGCCGTCAGCAGCCGGAGCACTTTGCCGGTGCTCTCGAATGTTCTGCTGCGCACCGAGGACGCGGGCCTGAAGCTGACCGCGACCAACCTGGAGATCGGCATCACCTGTTGGGTGGCCGGCAAGATCGATGCCGAAGGCGCGATGACCGTGCCCGCCCGGCTGTTCAACGACCTTGTTGCGGGTCTGCCGGCAGGCGAGCGGATCGAGCTCGAGGCCGATGACGCCACGACGCTGCGCATCAAGGCCGGCCGCTACCAGACACAGCTGCGCGGTATCGATGCCGAGGAATTCCCCGTCATCCCGTCGCCCGGCGAGCGACCAACGACGCGTGTCAGCCAGAAGGAGCTGCGCCACGCATTGAGCGAGGTCGTGTTCGCGGCGGCCAGCGACGAGGCACGGCCCATCCTGACCGGCGTTCTGACCCGACTGTCGGGGGACAAGCTGACACTCGCCGCGGCAGACAACTACCGCATCGCCGTGCGCAGCCTGGCCATCCTCGACCCGGTCGAGGACACGAGCCTGGTGGTGCCGGCGCGCTCTTATGCCGAGCTCATGCGCGTCATGACCGACAGCGATGATCCGGTCGAAATCATGCTCGCCAGCTCGAAGAGCCAGGTGCTGTTTCACGTCAACGACATCGACATCGTGAGCCGGCTGATCGACGGCCAGTTCCCGAACTACCAGCAGGTTCTGCCGAGCAGCCATTCGACGCGCGCCGTGGTCGAGCGCGACGAGCTGCTCAAGGCTGTTCGCCTCTCTGCATTGATCGCGTCCTCTGCGGCGAACGTAGTGCGATTGCGCCTGGGTGACGACGGCTCGGGCACCATCAACGTTGCTGCGGCTGCGGACGTCGGTGAGGCGCAGGGCGACGTCGAGGCGGCGATCGAAGGCGAAGCAGTCCAGATCTCGTTCAATGCGCGCTACCTGCAGGAGGCGCTCCAAACCCTCACCCAGGACCAGCTGGTGCTCGAGTTCGCGGGGCCGCTTTCGCCGGGTGTGCTGAAGCCGACTGATGACGAGGAGTACGTCCACGTCATCATGCCCGTGCGCACCCCCTCCTGACCTTGAATCGGCCGAGCCGGCGGCGCCGGCCGAGCCGGCGGTCGCGGCAGGTGCCGGCGGGCCCACAAGATGCTCGTTGATCGGCTCACCCTGACGAGCTTCCGCAGTTACGCGGCAATCGACGCCACGTTCCCAGACGGACCGCAGGTCATCGTCGGCGACAACGCAACGGGCAAGACCAACCTGCTCGAGAGCCTGGTCGTGCTCGGCACGGGCCGCTCGCACCGTGCAGCGGCGGATGGCGAGCTGATCGCCTGGGGCGCGGAGTTCTGCCGCCTCGAGGCGAGCGTCGCTGATTCGGGGGGCACGAAGACGCTGCTCGAGGTCATCGTTGAGCGGACGGCAGGCGGCGCCGGCGCGGGCTCCGGCAGTGTCTCTGGCAGTGGCGGCGGCCGCAAACGCATCCAGGTCAACGGCGTGGGCCGGCGCGCGACCGCCCTCGCCGCGGCGCTGCCCGTGGTTCTCTTCGCACCCGAGGACATGCTGCTCATCTCGGGCTCGCCCGCGTTGCGCCGCGCGTCGCTCGACACGCTTGTCGCCCAGACCATGCCGGCCGCAGGGGCGACGCTCTCGACCTATGCGCGGGCGATCACGCAGCGCAACAATCTCCTGCGCGCCATCCGCGAGAACGCGGCCGCGCCAGATGAGCTCCGTTTCTGGGACGAGGTCGTGATCGATGAGGGGGCGCGCATCGTCGACTGGCGGCGCGACATATTGGCGCGACTGGCAGAGCCGCTCGCCGCGGCGCATTTGGAGATCGCGCCGGCGGAGGAGCGGCTTGAGCTGCGCTACGTGACCAATGCCGAGCCGCAGGTCACCGAGACGACCCGCGACGCTCTGCGGCGGAGGCTGTCCGAGACGGCCGACAAGGAGCAGTGGAACGGTGCGACGCTGATCGGTCCGCATCGCGACGACATCGTCTTCGCCAGCGCCGCGCGCGACCTGGCCGGGTTCGCGTCGCGCGGCCAGCAGCGCACGGCGATCCTCGCGTTCAAGCTCGCCCAGCTCGATCTCTTACGCGGCGCTCTGGGCCAGGCGCCCTTGCTCCTGCTGGACGATGTCTTCAGTGAGCTCGACCCCAGCCGGCGCGCCCACCTGGTGCGCCGTATCGGTGAGCTGCCCCAGGCGTTCGTGACGACCACGACGACCGATGACCTTGATCCGCAGCTGGTCGCGGCGGCGACCGTCTGGCAGGTCACCCCGGGCAGGCTCGCCCGTGTGGGAGGTAGCGCGTGAGCCCGCGCCGGCGGATGAAGCGGGTGGGCGACATGCTGCCCGCTGTGGCCGCGAACCTGGGCATTGACGCCGAGCTGCGCCTGGCGCGCCAGATGGCCGCTTGGGAGCGGCTCGTCAGCGAGCACGTCCCGGCCGCGACCAGCCAGTCGCGCCTTCTCTCGATCCAGCCACCTACGCTCGTGGTGAGCGCCGCGGATCCACGAATTGGGCTCGAGCTGCGCCTGCGCCAGGTAGAGCTTCTGGCGGCATTTGCGCAGGCGCCCGAGGGGGTGCATCTGCTCGAGTTGCGCGTCGTCGTCCGGCCGCCGGGCAGCATCATTCCGCCATCCGGCCGAAGCGGCGGGCCACGCTAGACTCACTCACCGATGGCATCCCGGCTACAGATCAAATACGGGCTTGTCGCCGACGAGGATCGCCTCTCGAGCTCGTCCGACGCACTGATCGTGACCGAGCCGACGACCGGTTCGAAGGCGCGCACCAAGGGCAGCCTGTATCTGATCGCGACCAGCCGCCAGACAGGCGGGCGAACGCGTGAGGCGTGCAAGCTCGTCGCCGACTCGATTCGACGCGAGTACTACTACGACGAATCGGCCGGCATCGCGATCGTCCTCGAGAAGGCCATCCGTGCGTCGAACCGGCGTCTGCGCCACTCGCGCGAAGGTGCCGGCCTGCCCGTCGGCGCGATCGGCATCGCGCTCGCGGTGGTACGCGGCAACGAGTTGTACGTCGCGACCTGCGGCGAGGCTGATGGCTACCTGGTGCGCTCGGCCCGGTTGCTCATGCCCGAGCACGACTCGGGCTCCGGTCTGCCGACGACCGACGGCCTCAAGGTCGATGTCTGGCGGGGCGAGTTCTCGGTCGGCGATTCACTCGTCATGTGCTCGCGCAACCTGGTCGAGGTTGTCGGTACCGAAGAGCTGAAAAACGCGGTCGTGACCCTGCACCCGCAGTCGGCAGTTGAGCATCTGCACCACCTGTTCGTTGCCGCCGGCGGCGAGGGCTCGGATGCCGTGCTGGCGATCGAGGCGACCGAGGTGTCGCTCGCCAAGGTCGAGCACCGCCTCGTTCCTGTCAGCCCATCGGAGCCGCTCGCCGGCGCGCCCATTGCCTCGCCCATTCCGCTCGCCGACAAGATGGCGGGCGCCGCCTCAGCGGTGCAGGAGCGCGCTGTTGCGGCGCGCAGCGCGCTGCGCGACGGCACCAGCGGCTTCGTCAATCGCGTGCTCGATCTGATGCCCCAGAGGCGCACTTCGTTCCGACGCATCACGGCGGCGACAACCCGGCGCGAGACACAGCGGCGCATCGCATTGGCCGTGCTGGGCTTCATCGGCGTGATCGCCGTAGTCGGTATAGGCCTGTGGTATTGGCCGCAGCGGGGCGACAAGCCCATCGACCAGGTCAACCAGGGCGAGGCGGCGCTGGCCGACGCAGTCGATGCGGCGAACCTGGTCTTCGGCCCCGACGATCTGCTCCACTCGGACCCCGCGGAGGCGCTCACCCTTCTCCAGGGCGCGTGGTCGGACCTGGCCGTTGCGCGCGCGGCCCAGGTCGATCCGCAGACCATCGTTTTGCTTGACGCCGAGCTGCGCCTGGGGCTCGATCAGCTCTATGCCACCACCACGATCAGCGCGACCCAGCTCTATGCGGCGCCGGAGGGAATACCGGTAACCGCATTGACCCAGGGGCCCGACGGTGCGGCTTATGCCATCGTCGGTGACACGGTCATCCGGGCGGATCCGGAGACAGCTGCCATCACAACCGTCGTCCAGGCCGGCGATGGCACCGCTGGCGGCATCGGCGCCCCGCGTCTACTGGCCCTAGGCGGACCGGATCTGCTCATCCTTGACGAGGACGGCGGTCTGTGGCGCTGGCGGCCATCGGGTGCGCTGGGCGAGGTGCGCCTGTCGGGCGAGCAGGTCTGGGACGAGACCGTGGTCGACTTCGAGGCTTTCATCATCAACGTCGATCAGGGTCTATACCGGATCTACGTTCCTTATCCCAAGACGAGCCAGATCCTGCGCTACGACCCAACTGCAGACGGAGGTGGCTTCTCAGCGCCTGCGCCGTACTTCATCAGCGAGAGCGTCGATGTCGCCAGGTTCCGCCAGCTCTACGTTGACGGCGACATCTACGCCGTCACGTCCGACAACCTCGAGCAATACTTCAGCGGCCGCCAGACAGCGTTCTCGCTCGACCCACCGCCCGATGACGCCGACCTGCGCGCCGGCCACGACTACGCCCTGCTCGGCGCGACCGGCGCGCGCGGCGACGGCGACCTCTACGTCTGGGACAAGCTGTGGTCGCGCATCCTCGTCTACGACAAGGCGGTGGGCGCCTACTCGACCCAGTACGTGGCCGCCGCCGGAGCGCCGCCACTGACCGACCTGACCGGCATGTACGTAGTCGACCGTGGGCACGTCGAACCGCCGCTGCTCGTCTTCACCACATCGCGCGGCTTGTTCCAGGTGGAGCTCGGCGCGGGCACGGGCCCGCAACCGTCGGCATCCGCGAGCCCCGCTGCGAGCGCCAGTTCTGCGCCGATCGGCTCAGGCACGCCCACCGCGAGCGCGTCGCCGGGCGGGCCGACGCCCGAGCCGACCGAGCGGCCGCGGCGGACGCCGCGCTCGTCGGAGTCACCCGTTCCTTAGCCCGGGTCGCGTCTAGTATTTCGGCATGTCCGGCGGGGGCGCAAACGGCCACAGCGGCAGCCTGAACGAGTTGATCGTTGAGAGTGTCCGCGTCCATATGCTCTCCTCGCAGCACGTCGTCATCCTGCGCGACACCGTCAAGGACCGGTACCTGCCGATCTGGATCGGACCGTGGGAAGCCAACGCGATTGCGATGCGCCTCCAGGGCGTGACCCCAGAGCGGCCCATGACCCACGACCTGTTCAGCCAGGCGCTGAGCGAGCTCGGCGTGACCCTCAAGCGCATCGTCGTGTCCGACCTGGCCGAGGACACTTTCCGCGCGCGGCTGCTCCTCCAGGTCGACGGCCGCGAGCTGGACCTTGACGCGCGACCTTCTGACGCCATCGCGCTCGCGGTCCGGAGCGGCGTGCCCATCTTCGCCACGGACGAGGTGATGGACCGCGCCGGCGTCGTGCCCGAGGGCGCGGAAGAGGAGAAGCTGTCGGTCTTCCGCGAGTTCGTGAACTCGCTCAACGTCGATCTGCCGGAAGACCCCGAGGGCGGCCGCAAGGAGGCTTAGCGCCATCCGCTAATCCCTCGGCGAGTTCAGCCCTCGGCCAGCAGCGGCTCGCCGCGATCCATGGCGCCGGGCCGGCGCAACCACAGACGGAGTCGCAGGCGCCAGAAGTCGCGCACCGCGCGCAGCACGACCTTCGGGTTGGCGCCTGTCTGGCTGCCCGCGATGCGCGGGTAGTGCGGCACGCCCACCTCAGCGATCGTCCGCCCGCGCCCGAGCAGCTTGACGAGCAGCTCGCCTGACAGGAAGCCGCCCTGCGACTCGACGCTGATGCCCTCGAGCGCCGCGCGCCGGAAGAGCTTGCAGGCGCAGTCAGGGTCGCGCACCTTGAGGCCGTAGAAGATGCGCAATGCCAGGCGGTAGGCGCCCGCGTAGGCCAGGCGCACGAAGGGATCGGCGCGCTTGATGCGATAGCCGACCACGACATCCGGGTTGTCCCCAGCGGCCTGGCGCTCGAGCAGGCGGCCGAGATCCTCGACGTGGAACTGGCGGTCACCGTCAAGGAAGCACACAAGCTCGTAGTGTGCGGCGCCAAAGCCGCTGCGCAGCGCCCCGCCGTAGCCGCGGTTGACCTCGTGATGCACGGCACGAACCTGGGGGTGGCGCGCGGCCAGCTCGTCGGCCAGGCGCGGTGTCGCGTCGCGACTGCCGTCATCGACGGCGATGATCTCGAACTGCTCGGCCAGGCGCGGCAGGACCTCCAGCGCCTCGGCGACGAGCGCCTCGATGTTCTCGGCCTCGTTGTGCGCGGGGAAGAAGAACGAGAGCGCGGGGACGCGTGGCCGATCGGGCGACATCACGTTCACGGCCACACCGGGATTATAGGTTCGGCGACTGGGCCAATTTGGACCTGGGCCGATTGGCGCACGCCATCGACCCGGTAGACAGGTTCGCCCGGAATGTCGGGCACGATCGTCAGGGCGTAGCGATTCGCGTAGTTGGGCAGATCGCTGCCGAGCCGTATCAGGTAGACCGGACGCCGACCCAGGTTGTCGTTGATGACCTGGAACGCGCTGCCCAAACCCTGCTGTTCGCGCGTGGAATCGTCGATGACCGTGACATCGGGCCGCAGCCCTTCGGCGAACTGGCCGTACCACAGCGTCGTCGAGTAGCTCCACCAGCTGATCACCAGCGCGTTTGCCGGCAGATGCTCGACCATCGCCTCGAGCCAGGCGCGGCCGCTCAGATCCCTTGACTCGTCCACCTGCGCGTAGCGGCCGAGCGGCACGAAAGCGATCGGTGTCAGGAGCAACACCACCGCGGTGACCGCAATCACGGAGCGGAGGCGCGGGCCGGTGAGCATTGGTCGGAGCGTGTCCCAGACCGCGTCCGCACCCAGGCCGCCCAGCACGGCCACGCTGACCAGCGGCACGATGTAGTAACGGCCGATATCCGCGTTGACGTAGACCAGCGCGAACAACCAACCCACGATGAGCCAGCCGAGCAGTAACACGACGAGGCCGGCGCGACGCGACCAGGCGGAAACCAACCCAAGGAGCGCAAGCACGGCGATCGGCCCGAGCTCGGCGAGCGACTTGCCGGCGGCCAACGATATGGCGGCGAGCGGATCGGGCGGGTAATGGAAGGAGCCCCGGAACTGCTCGGCGAAGACGAGGAAGCGGAAACCGTCCCAGGTCTGCGGGTTCGCATAGTCGAGAGGCGGGTCCATCGCCGAACGAATAGGCAGATACAGGTACAGCGCTACCGTCGTGGCGGCCAGTGCCAGGGCGCACGTAAAGACGAGCCGCGGCCGGCGCAGGAGCGACGGCGCGGAAACGAGCAGCATCAGGGCAATACCCGGAGCGAGCAGGAACGTCAGGCCGTGGTTGCCCAGCGCCACGCCGAAGACGATTGCGCCGGCGATCAGCCAGCGGTCGGCCCCCTGCCCGAAGTCTTCACTGACGCGCTCCGACCAGACTGCGAGCACGAGCAGCAGCAGCGCGACCAGGAATAGGTGCAGTGCGTGGGGGTCGGCATGGAGCGAGATGCGCCAAACCTCGCTCGACAGCGCCACGGCCGCGCCCACCCCGACCGCAATAGCCCAGCGCCGGGTCAGCAGCGCGACTGTGGCCGTGATCAGCGCGACTGCGCCCGCGCCAAGCACCGCCGACAGCAGATTGGCGCGCAGCGCATCGTTGCCAAGCGGCGTGAACACGACCGACGCCAGCCAGGCGAGCAGCGTGTATGCCGGGAAGCCGGTGGGGTGGGCGATGCCCAGGACCGGCCCCACGGTCTGGAACTCCGCGGTGTCCCAGAAGCCCACGTCGGGCATCAGGGTGAGGCAGTACAGCGCCAGGGCGGGCAGCGCGACGGCCAGCGCCGGAAGGACGACGCTTCGCGCAGGCCGCGTCAGCACGAGGGCAGTGACAGCGCGCCTGTCGCGCCGGTGCTCACCAGCCGAGCTTTACGCCCCAGTAGACGCCCCACGCGTTGACCAGGATCGATAGGACCACGAGAGGCACGGCGACGTACGCGAAACCCTTGCGCCTGGCGCCAATCCACGCGATCCCGAGCGTGACCAGCACCAGCGCGAACGGAGCGAAGTCAAGGCTGAAGCGATAGCCGAACTGGACCCAACCCTGGCTGAAATGGGCCAGGTTGACGACACCTATCGCGACGACGGCCAGCAACGAGCCAAGGACCACCCGCTGACGCCAGGCGACCGCCGCAATGAAGGGGATGAGCAGGAAGGCCGGGCTGGTCAGCAAGATGCTCATGCCGAACTTGCTGGGCACCGCGATCGGACACGATCCCAGCAGCGTGCGCCCAGTCGTGGCGCATGCATCCATCGCGGGCATGAGATCGGGCGGCCAGAGGAACATGATCACCGCGTTGAGCGGGACGTAGAGCGGGTTCTCGGGGCCCCACTCGCGCTGCCCGTAGAACTCCTCCGAAGGGGCGTAGCCCAGCCCGTGAAACTGCTGCTGGAAGAGGAATTCGTAGACCGGGTTGAAGACATGACCCGTGCTGAGGAGGTTGTAGAGGCCGATCAGCGCCACCGGGATGGCCGCGCCCAGCCCGGCCGACAGTGCACGCTTGAAGTACGAGCCGCCGCCGCCCACGAACAGGAAGAACGGCGCGCCGAAGATGATCGTGAGCCGTGAGAGCGCGGCGAGGCCAAAGACAAACCCGGCCATGAACTGGAGCCCATCGATCTGGCCGAAGAGCCGCCGGCCCCAGGAAACGAACAGGCTCTTCTGCTCAAAGGTTTGAGCGAGTGGGTTGAGAGCTCCTGCTTGGCCTGATCCGCCGGCCGCGCCCAGGCGCATTACCCGTCGAACCTGCTCGCGCCGCTCGGCGTCGAGTGCGAGCGTGACGCCCAGCATCAGGAAGGTGACCGCAACAACGTGTGCCAGGAACCACGTCGTACTGATGATGGCGGCGTACCAATGAACCGTGCCGAAGGCGAAAAAGAGCGTGGCGAGGAACGCGGCCGAGCGCGATTCGGTCAGCCGCGTCGTCAGGCGCCACGCCAGACCGACGTTGATCGCGCCAAGGACCGCGCCGAACAGCTGCGCGTCGGTCGCCATGCCAAAGAGGGCCACGAACGGCATGAGCAAAACTGCGGGGAGCGGCGGGAACGGCAGCAGGCCGTACGACGGCGCGCCCGGCGTCGATGGCAACGCCATGATGTCCTGGAAGTAGCCATTGATGAACGGCCCGTCCACGACGGGGTAGGCGATGCCGAAGCGGCCATGGATGAACGCGTCGGACTGCCAGACGAAGTGGTTGTACCAACCGCTCCGCGCCGGGTCGGAGAAGACGTAGATCCCGAGCGCCAAGGTGACGAAGAACAGGCCGATATAGGCCGGGTCGGCGCGCTCGAGCACGGTGCGCAAACGCCCCACAACGTCGTTACGGCCGGCCGCCGCCTGGCCGGATGGCGGGTAGGTCGTCGCTATACTCCGCTGCACTTGGTCATCCCCTGGAGGTTCGGTCGAAAGTGACACCGCCCCGGGCAGGCGGGACGGACCGAACCCTCGGCGCGAGGCGTGCGCGGGGGGCGCGTACGGCCGTCGGCAGCCTCGCAATCCTGCTTCTCGTCGGTCTACTCCTTCGCCTAACTATTGCATACGTCCTGTTGCCCGGCTCGGGCTTCAAATCGGACATCTCGACGTTCACCGCGTGGGCGATTCAGCTCGGCCAGAACGGCCCGGGCTCTTTCTACGCTAACGCCGGTTTCGCCGACTACCCGCCGGGCTACCTATACGTCCTGTGGATTTTGGGGGGGTTGGGTGGTCTGCTGGCGCCGCTCGCCCACGGTGACGCGGTCGCCGCCACGGCGGCGCTGATCAAGCTCCCGCCGATCCTGCTCGATATCGCCGTCGGCGCACTTCTGTTCTACGTCGTGCGCTCGTGGCGCGCCAGCCGGCCCGATGCGTCGCGCCTCGCGTTGATCGCCGCCGCGCTGTACGTGTTCAACCCGGTCACCTGGTACGACTCCGCCGTCTGGGGCCAGACCGATGCGGCCGGCGCGTTCATCATCCTGCTCACGCTGGTCGCGCTGATGCGCGGCAACTCCGAGGGCGCGACCGTGCTGGCCGTACTGGCTGCGCTGATCAAGCCGCAGTTCGGCGTGGTGGCGCTGCCCATCGTGGGCATCGTGCTGCTGCGCCGCCACCTGTTCCGGCCGGGCACCAATCCGCGCAACCCGGTGCTCCTGCCCGGGCGGCTGCGTAGCTGGTTCGAGGTCGAGGACGGGTTCTGGCGCCTCATCTCGTCTGCCGTCGCGGGGCTGGTCGTGCTGCTGCTTCTGCTCGCACCCTTCTCGATGGACGTGGTGCGCTTCTTCAACCAGATGACCGGCACGGCCGGCGGCTATCCCTGGCTGAGCGTCAACGCGTACAACGCCTGGGCGCTGATCGGCGCCGGCGGCGCGCCTCCACTCGCTTTCGGCGGCGGCTGGTCGCCCGACACGGTAGGTCTGCTCGGTCCGCTTCCGGGTGTGTTCATCGGCGGCCTCCTGCTCGCCCTCGGCTTCGCGGTCGGCGTCCTGCGCCTCGCATGGCAGGACGATCGGCGTAGCCTCGTCGCGGTCGCGATCTTCCTCGGGCTGGCGTTCTTCATGCTGCCGACGCGCGTCCACGAGCGCTACATGTTCCCGATCTTCGGGCTCCTGCCGCTGCTCGCGGTGATTGACAGGCGCTGGATGGTGGCCACGATCGCGCTGTCGATTGCCGCGTTCATCAACCTGCATGGCGTTCTGACAACGCCGTTGTACGCGACGCCGAATCTGGACCATCTGCCCTTTGGCGAGGCTTTCCGACAGCCGCCTGCCGTCCTCGCGGCGATCTTCCTGAACGTGTTCGGCTTCGTGCTCATCGCGCTGCAGCTGCGCCCGAGCGTGGCGGCTCGACGGACGACTACGCCCGTCGCGGACGCGCCGCCCACTGATGGCGTGGCGCCGATTCCGGGCGCCCAGGCGCCGTGGAGCACCCGGCCAACGAGCTTCGGCGATGGCCAGACCGGATCCGCCGTCACCCCTGCGACGACCAGCGCGGCCACGATGTCGGCCATGGCGGCGTCGGCGCCTCCCGCCTACGCCGAGCCTGACGAGGACGCTGAGCTTGCAGCGGACGAGCCGCCCGGCGAGCCCCCGGCATGGCGACGCTGGATCAGCTCTGTCGTCGACCGGCCGTCGGTCCGGCGCGACCGCAGCGCCCTGCTCATCAACGAACGCGGCGGGCGGCTCGATCGGCGCGATCTGGCCCTCGTGCTGCTGGTCTTCATCGCATCATTGTTGCTGCGCACCTACCGCCTCGAGGTGCCCTACGGACCACACTTCGACGAGGTCTACCACGCGCGCACGGCGGTCGAGTTCCTGCAGGACTGGCGCTACGACATGCCGCACTCGATCTACGAGTTCACCCACCCGCACCTGGCCAAGTACGCGATGGCCTGGGGCATCACCCTCCTGGGCAACAACCGCGTGATGGACACGCGCGACCTCGACACGGCGGTCACTGATGCCGCCACGGAGGTTCGCTGGAGCCCAACCGACCAATCGGCCCTCCGCAATGGCGACCGGTTGTACGTGGCCACTGGAACCGACGTGCGCGTGTACGACCTCGCGACGAGGGCTGAGGTCGCGCGCCTCGCCTTCGCCGCCGACGCCGTCGCTCTCGATGAGACAACGCATGCCCTCTACCTGGCGAACAGCGCCGGTGGCATTTATGTGGTTTCGACGCCGCTTCTTGATGAGCTGCGCGCGGACCCGACTTCAGCCGTGCCGCAGGCGCAGCCGTTTGCCCAAGCAGGCGAGCTGGCGGGATCGGTCACCCGCATCGCGGTCACCGGCAGCCAACTCGTGGCCCTCTCCGACGGTGGATCGGTCGTCAGTTTCGACCTGACCGGCGTCGAGACAGGGCACACGTTGATGAGCGGCACGAACTCCGTCGTGGCCGTGCCACCGCGCGCGGAGGTGCTCGTCGACCCCGCCCAGATCACCGATTCCGCCGGGTTCGCTCAGGCCTTGGCTGTGCTCATTCACGATGATGCCTCGCGCATCCAGACCGCGCTAAACACCGCGACGACGCGCTTCGTCATCGCCGGGGACCTCGGCGACACGCTCGACGACGTCCAGGCGGCCATCGACGATGGCAGCCTGCCGGGCACGGTCATCGAGACGCGCCCGCTGCTTGCCGTCAGCACGAGTGCCGGGATCGAGTTGCTCGACGCCGCGACCCTGGCGCACGTGAGGTCCTTCGCCACCGATGAGCCCGTCGGCGGCATGGCGCTTGTGTCGCGCGGCCCGGACGTGCCGACGATCTACGCCGCCAGTGGCGCGCAGCTGGTCACACTCCGCCTGCCCACCGACAACCCGGCAGCGATCGGCTCATCCCTGGCGATGCCCAACACCGTCACGGACGTGCGCCTGAACGAGGCGACGACCAACATCCACGTCCTCGGCCTGGCGCAGCACGCGACGACACCAACCGTCTACGTCGTCGAGCCGCGCTCCAACGCCGTTTTCGCGGATGCGCCGCTGGCGTTCCTGCCGCGTGTGCTCGTCATGGACGTCCAGCCCGACCGCCCGGCCGAAGACCGCGACGACCTTCTCGCGCTGAGCGCCACCGGCCAGCTGGCGTCTATCGATGTCGGCAACAACCAGTTCGCCTATCGCTTCCCGGGCGTGCTCGTGGCCGCGCTGATGGCCGTGTGCATCTACCTGCTCGCGCGCTTCCTGTCGGCCCGCCGCGCGGTCGCCCTGATCGTCGCGTTGCTCGTCCTCGCCGATGGCATGTTCTTCGCCAACGCGCGCATCGCCATGAACGACACCTATGTCGCGTTCTTCATCGTCGCCGCGATGACCCTATTCGTGCCACTCTGGCTGGGCAGGTGGAGCAGCCGGCGGGCGATCGTCCTCGGCCTTGTGGGAGTCGGCGTGCTGCTCGGCCTTGCCTTCGCCAGCAAGTGGGTCGGCCTGTACGCGATGGGTGCCGTAGGGCTGCTCATCCTCATTCGCTCGGCACTGGGACGCTGGATCGCGCTCTTGGCGATGGTCGCCATGACGTCTGTGCTGGGATACATCGCCATAACCCCGGCCACCACGGTCGCGAACCCATCGCTCAACTACCTGTTCCTCTTCGTGATGGTCGCGCTGACCGTATTGCTCGCACTCGGCATCGCGCTGCGGCCAATGCGCTTCTCCCCGGATGAGCTGCGTATGGGGGCGCTCGCCGCGCTCGTGCCGGGTCCGCTGCTCCTGGCATACGGCCTGTACAAGCTTTCCCAGGGCGGCCTACCGATGCTGGGCACGTTCCTCACGCCGACCCGCATCGTGCTGCTCGGCGCCGGCCTGACCATCCTCGGCATCGCGGCGGTCGTCGGGCTGTGGTTCGCCGGCAGGCGCGGCTACGGGCCGCTTGCCCAGCGGATCGTCGACGCGGGCGACTCACCCAAGGAGCCGCCCGCGCCACGCGGCTGGCTGCGCCCCGGGTCCGGCTTCCTGGGCCTGCCGTGGCTGCTCGCGCTGGGCGCGATCCTCGTCGTCCCGGTCGCGGTCTACATGATCAGCTACATCCCGTGGATCAACCTCGGCAACCACTGGGGCCTGCCCTTCTTCCCCGCGGGCACCGGCGGCCAAGCCTTCCTCGATCTGCAGCGGTCGATGTACGACTACCACAACAACCTGCGCGCGACGCACCCTGCATCGTCGCCGTGGTGGGCCTGGCTGCTCGACCTCAAGCCCGTCTGGTTCGAGCAGAACGACTACGCCGGAGGCACAACAGCGGTCATCTACGACACCGGCAATCTGGTCGCGTTCTGGCTCGCCATCCCGGCCATCGGCTGGACGGCATTCCAGGCCTGGAAGCGCCGCAGCCTGCCGCTGACCTTCGTCGCGGTCGCGATCGCCAGCCTGTGGCTGCCCTGGGCGCGCATCGACCGCGCAACGTTCCAGTACCACATCTTCACCACGCTGCCGTTTACTTTCATGGCGCTGGCCTACTTCCTCGCCGAGCTGTGGCATGGGCCGTCGCGCGGCACATGGATCGTCGCCCGCGTGGGTGCCGCGATCGCGATCATTGGCGCGCCGCTGCTGTGGCTGCTGCGCCAGCCGTTGTGCGGCGTGGCCAACACGCAGTCGGTCAATCCCAACACCGAGGTGTGCGGCGCGCTGTCGCGCACCCTCACGCTGACCGACATCCAGGTGGTCGGGCTGGGTCTCGCGATCATCGGTCTCGTGGCCGCCGGCGTCCTCGTGTACTTATCGATGAACTGGACTTCCGATACGCCGCGGCCGGCCTACTGGTCGCTGCTGATTCCCATCGCCTTCTCTGTCGCTCTGTTCGGCGTAGCCTTCGCCGTCGTCGGTGCCGCTTTGCCGGGCAATCCGCTGTTCCAGATGGGGGTGCGCGCCGAGGAGCCGGCGCTGGTGGCGCTGTTGCTGCTTGCCGTGCCGGCGTACTTTGTGTTGAAGGCGCGCGACCCGCGCAAATTCGTCGTTGGCGCGCTGGCTGCGGCCGTCATCTGGTTCGTCGCGTTCTACCCGAACATCGCCAGCCTGCCTGTGCCGACGCCGCTCTCGCAGGTCCACCTGGGCCTGCTGCCGACCTGGAACTGGGGCTTCCAGTTCGGGGTCAACCGCGATCCGGCAGCGAGCGTGCCCACATCGTGGCTGAGCGTCCTGATCCTGGCGGTGGCCGTGGTCGGCCTATGTATCGCGGCGATCTACGCCGCGCGGACGTGGAACGCAGCGCGCTCTTCGGGTGGCGACGAGGTCAGCGGGCTGCCCGAAACTGGCTGATCGGGGTCGGCTCGCCGACTATGCGTGGGTTGACGTGCGCCGGCAGGGGCCCGTGCAACGCCGCACGACGCGCCACGAAGAGGTAGTAGTCCTCGACCTTGGCGGTGATGTTCCGCCACGAGAACTGCGGTACGCGTTCGCGGCCGGCAGCGCCCATCCGGGCCCGTAGGTCGGCGTCGCTCAGGACGCGCGCCAGCGCCTCAGTCAGCGCCTTCACGTCGCGCGGCGGCACGAGCAATGCCTGCTGGTCGCGCCTGACGACGCCCTTGTAGCCGTGGATGTCGCTGCACACGATCGCCGTGCCCGCGGCCATGGCCTCAAGCAGCACGATGCCGAACGACTCGCCGCCGGTCGCCGGTGACACGAAGACATCAGCGGTCGCAAAGTAGCGCGCCTTGTCCTCGTCGCTGACCCGGCCCAGCAGCTCGACGCCGGTCAGCCGCCGCGTGGCGACGTAGCGCCTGATCTCGCGCTCCTGCGGGCCGGTGCCGATGAGCAGCAGCCGGCAGTTGATGCCGCGCTTGCGCAGCACGCGATAGGCCTTCAACAGGTACAGCGCGCCCTTGCGGCTCTCGAAGCGGCCGACGAACAGGATGTTGAGCGTCCCATCGCGGTAGCGCGCGATAGGCGTTGCGCTCGCCAGCCGAGCGATGTCCACGCCGTTGGGGATGACCTTGTAGTCGCCGGGGAAGTAGCGATCGATGAAGTGCCGTGCGGCGGCGCTGACGGCGATGCGGCCGTGCAGCCGGCGCGCAAACCGGCCGAGCATCCGCTTGCCGAACTCGTACGCCGGGCTCCAGCCGGCATAGGCATGGAACGTCGCGACGTTGATGCTCTGGCTCTCGCGCAACAGGACGAGCGACAGGAAGGGCACGAAGGGCTCGTGGAAGTGGAGCACGTCGAAGCGCTCGCGCTCGAGCATCTCGCGCACCTGTCGGGCGAGCCGCGGCGACACGGTCATCGTCCCGACGCTCCCGTTTGCGGGCACGCTGAAGCCGTAGCCCAGGCGGATCACGTCGCCCTCATCGTGGCGCTGCACCCCGTGGACGCTGCTGATGATGCGCACGTCATGGCCGCGCGCGATCAGGTTCTCGTAAAGGAACTTGACGTGCGCGTTGACGCCGCCCGGCAGCGGGTAGATGTACGGCGTGACCAGGCCGATCTTCATCGGTTGCCAGTCTCGACGCTCGTACGCGGATAGCCCAGGTCGCGCCCCAGGCCCCCGCCGAGCAACCGGTGGCGCGCCGTGGCGCCCACCGCCCGTGCGTTCTTGTGCTGCTGGCGCACGAACATGTCGAGTTGGCCGCGCCAGGCGTAGGCGGCGCCCGTCCATTCGGTCGTACCTGCCGCGATGGCCGCGCGAACGTCGTCTGGGGAGCGGCCGGGGAAGGTGGTCACCGCCTGGCCGACATCTGCGGCGCGATGCGCATCGCTGCCGGCGAGCGCGGTCAGGCCGAGATGGCGCGCAAACTCCGGCGCGCCGCGCGACCAGCGCATGCGCGCGGTCGACGCGTTGAAGGCCTCGATCGCGTCGGGATGGAAGATCGCGTCTTGTTCGTCGAGCAGCGCGCGCATGGCGCGACCGCTGACGCACAGCGGATAGGGCACGAGCGGGTGGGGAATGATCGCCAGGCCGCCCTGCTCGTGGATGCGCGCGATCGTCGAGCGCAGCGAGCCCCACGGCCGGATGCGCTCACGCATGAACAGGCCGATCACATGGCCCGAGCGCGTCGTGACCTCCTCGCCCACGATCACGCTCACGGTGGAGCCGTTCGCCTCCGCCAACGCGTGAGCCGCGAGCGCGGCGTCCATGCGCTCATGGTCGGTGATCGCGATAACGTCGAGCCGCGCGGCCTGGGCCGCGGCGAGGATCTCGGCGACGGACGAGATGCCGTCGGACGCGAGGCTGTGGATATGCAGGTCGGCTCGACCCCGGGCACCTTCGTGTTGATCGGCCGTGGGGATCGTCATCTGATGTCCGGCCAGATCTGGAAGAACACGGTCCACCACTGCTCGGGCGCGTCGGCGATGGCGCGCTCGAAGGCACGCGCCTCGGCCTCGAGGAAGGCGCTCAGCCTGTCGCGCCGCGTCGCTCCTCCTGGCGCGCCAGGGACGATCCGCTCGATGCGCGATCGGTAGTCGCTCCAGCCGTCGCGGCGGGTCACGATGAGCCACGCCGCCGCGCCCGTTTCGTCGCTCAGCAAGGCCGGTCCCGCGGGCAGTCGGGCGGGAGCGCCGAAGAGCTCGACTGCGCTGCCTACGCCACCGACTGGACGGTCGGCAACCAGCGCGACCATCTCATCGCGTTCGAGCGCCGCACGCAGTTGGACGGCCGCGCCATCGACCGGGATGACCTTCATGCCGGTTCCGCCGCGAGCGCGCTCGAAGTACGCCTGCAGCGCGGGATCGCCGATCGTCTCCATTGGCGCGGTGATGCGTCCGCCCAGCGTTTTCGTCGCCCACAGCGCGGGGATCTCGATCGCCCCGAAGTGGAGCGACACCATGATCGTCCGGCCGGCCTTGCCGCCCTTGAACGCCTGGTCGGCGACGGCCCAGTCGTCCGCCTGGACGCGCTTCAGCTTCCCTGGGCTGCCATAAACGGGCAGGATCGCGCTCTCGAGGTAGCCCCGGAGGTAGTGCCCGAAGGCGGCGCGGGTCAGTCGGTCAAGCGCGCGGCCGTCGCGCGCGGCGGCGGCGACGTGCGGGGTCGCCATGTCGTGCGCCACGAGCCAGGTCACCACACGCTCGAGGTTGGCCCGCACCAGTCGTCGGCGCGTGGGTTGGACGCGGTAGAGAACGCCGCCCAGCGCGTAAGCGACGCGCTGCGAAAGGCCCGTGGGCACGTAGCGCAACAGCGTCGCGCCGACGATCAGCAATCGCGTTCGAACACTCATGTGGGGGCGGGGCGGATTCACTTGGGCCGCCGCATGAGTGGTCGCATCGGCGCTCACGCGGCCGACTCCATCTCTGCCGCCCGGTCGGCCAGCTTCTGCTTCTCGGCGTCAGTGTCGGGCCAGATTGGCTTGAAGCTGTACCACTGGTCCGGCGCGGTCGCGATCATGTCCTCGACCGCGGTCGCGATCAGCCGGGTGACGCGCAACGTCTCCGCCGGCGAGTCATTCGCGACCTCGATCGGCTCGTAGTGGCGCACCTCGTAGTGGCCGTTGGGCAGGCGCCTGCAGACGGCCGGGACGATCGGCGCGTTGGTGCGCGCGGCGAGCATCACTGGACCCGCGGGCAGCGTGGTCCACTCGCCGAAGAGCTTGATCGGCACATCCTCGGCCCGGTAGCCCCAGTCGACGACGAGACCCACTATGCCGCCGTCCCTGAGTGCCTTGAAGGTGCGCCGCAGGTTCTTCCATGGGATGACCTGGATGCCCCAGCGCCGACGCTGCTCGTTGATTGCCTCGAAGAGCTCCGGGTAAGCGGAGTCGTCGGCCACGCCGTAGCACGGCAGGCCGCGGTAGGCCATCGAGCCAGCCATCATGTCGATGCTGCCGATGTGGGCCGAGACCACGATCATGCCCCGGCCGTCCGCACCGTACTTTTCGAAGAGCGCGAAGAACGACTCGTCACCCTGCTCGGCGGCGCCGTGGACCAGCCGCGCCGGCTCCGACGCGGGAAGGCGCGGCAGGCGCATCAGCTCGATGATGAACTGGGCATAGGTCGCGTAGATGCGCCGCGCCAGGTGGCGCACGCGTCGGTCGCTCGCGGGCAGCTGCAGCACGTGCGAAGCATTGGCCAAGATGATGCGCCGCTTCGCTGGCCACGCGAAATACGAGCCGACGAGCAGCGCCTTGCCGACGGGCAGGCTCACGCGCTCCGGAATGCGCCCGATGGCGGCCGCGGCGGCGCGGTAGCCGCGCACCGCCGAGCGCTCACGCGCCCGGCGCACTGCCTGGCCGAGGCGACTCGAGGCGGCCGCGCGGCGATGCGGCGCGTGCGCGACGCCGCTGCTCGGCCGGTTCATGGCGATGGTGCTACCTCGCCTTGACCCCGGCGCTGGCTGCCGCGGCCGCGGCCTTCGCGTTGGCCGACACCTGCCCCTTGGCCGAGACATGGTCGTGCGCGCCCAGCCGGCGCCGCTTGGGAGCGGGCGCCTTCTCGGTGCCGACCAGCGTCTCATTGTCCTCGCCCCGGATGAAGGCCTCGACGCGGTTGAACGCGATGTCGTCGTGGATCTGGCGCGGCGGGCTCTTCATGAAATAGCTCGACGGCGCCACGAGCGTGCCCTTCAGGCCCCGATCGAGACCCAGCTTGATGCAGCGGATGGCGTCGGTGATGACGCCGGCGCTGTTGGGCGAGTCCCAGACCTCGAGCTTGAGCTCGGCGTTGAGCGGCACGTCACCGTAGGTAGTGCCCTCCATGCGGATGTAGCACCACTTGCGGTCGAGCAGCCACGGCACGTGATCGGACGGGCCGACGTGGACGTCGTCCGGATCGAGCTCGTAGTCGAGCATCGACGTGACCGCGTTGGTCTTGCTGATCTTCTTGGACTCGAGGCGCTCGCGCTCGAGCATGTTCAGGAAGTCGGTGTTGCCGCCGAAGTTCAGCTGGTAGGTGCGATCGAGGCGCACGCCGCGATCCATGAAGAGACGCGTCAGCACACGATGGCTGATGGTCGCCCCAACCTGGCTCTTGATGTCGTCGCCGATGATCGGCAGGCCTTCCTCGGCGAAACGGCGCTGCCAGTAAGGCTCGCGGCCGATGAATACCGGGATGGCGTTGATGAAGCCGACTCCCGCCTTGAGCGCCTGCTCGACGTACCACATGGTGGCTTCCTCGCTGCCGACCGGCAGGTAGGAGACCATCACGTCGACCTTGCGCTCCTTCAGGATGCCGACCACGTCAGCCGTGGGGCCGGGCGCCTTCTCGATGATCTGGCTCAGGTACTTGCC
>JAXDLE010000033.1:0-3961 GCA_034666725.1 Chloroflexota bacterium | reverse complement strand
AGGCCGGCCCGCAAGGGCCGGCCTCGCTCTTTGTCTAGTTGCAGAGAGCCGAATACTGCGGGCAGCCTGGCGATGGATCGATAACCACTGACCGGAAGATGCTCATCATCTCGTTGCGCACCCGATCGGGCGTGTCCGGCATGTAGCTCGCCATGACGATGTAGCGCTCGCCATCAACATCGAAGACGCCCAGCCGCCACACGTTGGACGGGCCTTGGGCGTAGATGTCGAATCCCTCCGCATTCCAGATGCGGTACGCCTGCTCGTCGCATCCCTCAACCGACATAGCTGCCGGCATCGCGATCTCGATACCTTGGCCGGTCACGTTCGACACCTGCTCTGGGTACGGAGTGTCGACCGCCTCGAAGGTGCTGGCATTGGCCAGGGCCTCGAGCAGGTCGTCCACTGTCGGGCCGATTTCGATGTCATCGTCCGTAGCAGCCCAGTGGCAGGCGTCGCCGTTGAGGGAGTGGACCTTGAGGAAGCCGACGCCCACGCCGGCTGAATCGCCGTTTCCGGGATTCCATGCGACGCCCCGGGTCATGCCCGTCTCTCCAAAGGTTTCCCAGTTCGCGCTCGGGGTGGTGAAGGTGAAACCCCGGGCGTCCATGCCGAGGAGGCTGTCGAACGGATGGGCCACATACGTGCCCGGCTGCAGTCGACCGGTCGGGTCGACAATGGGCGTTCCCGCCGGCGAGGGCGCCGCGGTGGGCGATGCGGACGGAGTCGGCTCAACGCCCACCCCAGTCGTTGGTAAGAAACGTATCCCGACCACGGCGAACAGCACAACGGCTGCCGCCGCGAGGGCGATCCACGCGAACCTTGACATTTGCTCTTCCTTCCACGGGCCGATGGCGACCCGCTGTCGTGTGCGGTCAATTTGGTCCCGAACCTCGACATAGACGTGGTCGGGGAGTTGATCAACGCCATCCGACAGGAACGACTCGATGAAACGATCAGTCTTGTTCGTGGTCATGCCAGCCGCTCCTGCGAGGTTGACGGCGCGCGGGAATCAGCCTCAATGCTGCCCCGCAACGCCGCCGTTGCGTAATGAAGCCGGGACTTGACCGTACCGAGGGGCACGCCGATTCGATCGGCGACCTCCAGCAGGGAAAGCCCGAGATAGTGGTGGAAGACGAGCACCGTCCGCTGTTCGAGGGTCAGGCGGCGGAACGCGCGTTCAAGCTCGTCCCGGTTGTCGACCGTCAGCAGTCCGACGAAGTCGCCTTGTTGAAGTGGCAGAACTCGAACATCCGCGCGCATCCGTCGACTGCGCCGGGCCTCGGCGTAGCACTGGTGCGTGAGAATGCGGTGAAGCCAGGGTTCGAAACGATCGGTATCGCGCAGGCTCCGGAGCTGTTGCCAGGCGCTGATCAGTGCGCCTTGGACGGCATCCTGGGCCATGTCGCCATCGCGCAGGATCCGAAACGCGATGGCCATGCAGCGATCGCCGACAGTGCGCGCAAGGGTGTCGAAGGCCTCTCGATCACCCCTCTTCGCACGTTCGACCAACGCTTGGTGCACCGACTCTCCCTCTGGCAGCGTTCGCGGCCGGTCTGGACACGAACACACTATTGAGTCGGGTCGGGCGGCCTAGGTTCAAATTTGAGGGGCCAGCCCGAGCTTGGCCGTCTGGCCTGCGCGGATAACCTGCGCGGCAATGCCCGACCCGCTCCTCCTCGCGGCACTGTTCCTCGTCGCGGCCGCGCTCTATGCGTCCGTTGGCCACGCTGGCGCATCGGCCTACCTCGCGGCGATGGCGCTGCTCGGCGTCGCCCCAGAGGTTGCGCGACCGACCGCCCTCGCGTTGAACATCTGTGTGGCGAGCCTCGTCACGTTCCGCTTCTGGCGCGCCGGGCTCTTCTACCCGCGCGCCCTGCTGCCGTTCGTGCTGGCGTCCATCCCCCTTGCCTTCATCGGCGGCGCGATCCACATCCCGGCCAATCTGTACAAACCACTCCTGGGCGCAGTCTTGCTTGTCGCGGCCGCGGGTTTTGCGCGCAGCGCGCGGCGGGTGACGGAGGACGAGCCGCCGCCGCCAAACATCCCGGTCGTACCCGCCGTCGCAGCGGGCGGGACGATCGGTCTGCTCTCCGGCCTGACCGGCACCGGCGGCGGCATTTTCTTGTCGCCGCTGCTGATCGTCGCCGGCTGGGCAACGACGCGCCAGGCGTCGGGCATGGCGTCGGGCTTCATCCTCGTCAACTCGATCGCCGGCCTGGCCGGCAACATCAGTGCCGTCGGCAGCGTGCCGGCCGATCTGCCGCTGTGGATTGCGGCCGTCCTGGTCGGGGCGGTGATCGGCGCCGAGATTGGCAGTCGACGGGCGAGTCCGCCGCAGCTGCGAGTCGCGCTCGCGGGCGTACTCATCCTGGCCGGTCTGAAGCTGATCTTCCTCGGCTAGCGGATGTAGCTGTTCTTCTCGTAGCACCATGCCCAGCCCGGGCCGTCGGGCCGCAGGTCACGCATGCACGCAACCGGTTGTCGCTGCCGCACTCCTCGCACGTCGCCGATCGCGGCTCGACCGGCTGTTCCGGGGCATGTGCGCACAGGGCCATTGTTGTAACGCAGACGATACTTGCCGCCCCTCAAACAGGCGCCCTATGGTGCCCTCAGCCCGATGACACGAGCCGTGCAAGCCCGGGCAGGAGGGTCGTGAACCATGCGCAAGCTCAGATTCATCGTTTCGGCCGCGCTCGCCGCGACCCTGTTCGTCAGCGCCGCCGGACCGACCGCGGCGTTTACCGTGCTGAGTGAATCCGGCCCGCACGGTGACTACTCCCTGACCGACGGGCCCGCCACGCCGGCCGCTGAGTGCACGTATGGCGACGTTGTCTATGCGAACTGGGCATACCTCATCTCGATGAGGGTCTACGCACCGCACGTATTCGCTGCCGACCGCACGGCGCAGCGCGATCACCGCGTCGTCGGCTGGCAATGGCAGCTGCAGTGGAAGGAATACGACAAGGTGCGCTGGCACACGATCAAGTCGACAGCCATCCAGAAGCGGACCGCCTATGAGGACCAGGAGGCCGCGTTCAGCGCCATGAAGCTCAACTACAACTCGGAGAAAGACGATCCGAACCACCTGGACGAGCAGAGCATCCTCTTCAGAGCCCGGGTGATCATCAGGTGGTACATGCCCAACGGCTCATTGGAGTCCACCGTGAAGGTCAAGCCCGATTGGTACGCGCGGGATACCTACTGGGCGGCCGGCCCGGCGGGCAACTATTGCGAGCGCGTCAACACCGACGGCTAGTCCTAAAGCGTCTCGCGATTGAAGGTGAACAGCGGCCCGTCGATGAGCGGTTGCGGCTCGCCCGCATAGCGGACCACGCCGACTGAACCGTCGCTGTCGGGTACGGCCTCGAATGCGACCTCTTCGAAGCCCGACTCGCGGTACCAGCGCCTGATCGCATTCGTCAGGTCGGGCTCACGACGGTGGCGGGTCCAGATCAGCGTCGCTCCCGGCGCGCACAGCGCCGGCGATGCTCGAATGGTCCGCTCAACGTCCTCATCGCTGATGTTGCCGAACACGCCGCACTCCAGGACGAGGTCGGCCGGCGCTGCTGGCCCATACGCGTCCATCTCCCCGGCATCGCCGGTGATCACTTGCACGCCGGTGATCCCGAACTCGGCCAATCCGCGGCGCGCGTTCTCGGCGAGGCCGGGGTCCATCTCGACGAGCCGGCCGACGATGTCGCGCCGCTCAACCTGGACGACGGCGCCGCGCAGGTCGCGTGCCTCGCCGGCGCACATGCTGATGACTCGGACCGGCGACCTTTCGATGGTCTGGAGGGCGCTCACGATGTGGCGCTGCACGATCTCCAGCCGTCGGAGCAGCGGGCTGTCCTTGTCGTAGTCGGCGTGCCACGCGGTCCAGTCGAGTGGACGGCCGCTACCGTCAGCGGTCAGCTGCCACGACCCTCTAGTTCCCGCCGGTGCCGAATTGGCGGTCGCC
>JAXDLE010000032.1:0-4264 GCA_034666725.1 Chloroflexota bacterium | reverse complement strand
GAACCCGTCCTTCTGCGAGCCGGAGCACTTCCGCAACGAGGTGCTCGGCTGGCTGCGCGACGGCCTGCGCGACTTCTCGATCAGCCGTGCCGGCACGGACTGGGGCATTCCCTTCCCAGGCGATCCCAACCACCGCATCTATGTCTGGTTCGATGCGCTGACCAACTACATCACCGGTGCCGGCTTTCCCGACGACACGGAGTCATTTGCGAAGTGGTGGCCGGCCGACGTCCACATCATCGGCAAGAACATCACGCGCTTTCACTGCCTGTACTGGCCGGCGATGTTGATGAGCGCCGGCATCGGCTTGCCGAAGCAGGTCTTCGCCCACGGCTTCATGCTCGACAAGGGCGCCAAGATGAGCAAGACCCAGGGCAACGTCCTGGATCCCGACCAGATGGCCGACCTGATGAGCGTCGACGGTGTGCGTTATGCCGTGCTGCGCGAGGTGCCGTTCGATCGCGACGCCGACGTGTCGTACGACTCCTTCGTGCGGCGCTACAACGCCGACCTGGCCAACGACTTCGGCAACCTGCTCAACCGGACGCTGACCATGACCGGCCGCTTCCTTGACGGCGAGCGACCGGAACCCGCAGCTGCGGCCACATCAGAGCTCGGTTCAGCCTGGTCCGCAACATGGTCGGCGTACAGCAAGTCAATGGACGCCTATCTCCTCAACCAGGCCCTGGAAGCGCTATGGGCGTTCGTCGGCAATGCCAATCGTTTCGTCGATGACGAACAGCCGTGGGCCCTCAACAAGGCCGCCAAGGCGGGCGATGCCGAGGCGGCCGATCGGTTGCGCTCCACCTTGGGCGACCTGCTGGAGGCCTGCCGCCTGGTGTCCTTGGCGGCGACACCATTCATGCCGACCGCGGGCGCACGCGCACATACGCAGCTAGGCCTGGATTTCTCGTATGCCGCCAACGGCAGCGGCGGGCAGCCCCTGGCCGATCAGGCAGCGTGGGGAGCGCTGCCTGGGGGAGGGAAAGTCGGCACCCAGGAAATTCTTTTCCCACGTGTCGAAATCGAGCCTCCCCAAACGTAGTTCTGGTGAAGGAGGTGCCACATGGCACACGGACAGCTGACACACATCGAGATCCCGGCCGACGATCCGGCGCGCGCACGCGCTTTCTATTCCGGTCTACTGGGCTGGGAAACAAGCGAGATGGAGCAGTTCCCCGATTACTTCCTCTTCAGCTTCGGCCAGATTGACCGCGCCGGCGGCGCGATCGGGAAGCGCGGCGAGAGCGTCGGCGACTCGCTCCGCGTCTACTTCGACGTCGATTCCATCGACGCGGTTCTGCCAAAGGTCGCTGATCTCGGCGGCAAAGTCGTGCTGGCGAAGACGGAGATCACGGGCCAGGGCTGGTACGCGGTGTTGATTGACACCGAGGGCAACGAGGTCGCGCTCTACGAGGGCAAGCCCGACGCGGGCATGTAAGCGCTCATCATTGCGGGCGTGAGGCTGATCGACTCCCACGCTCATCTCCAGGCCGAGGCTTTTGCAAACGACGCCGCCGACGTGCTCGCTATGGCACGCTCAGCCGGCGTCGTTCGGCTTCTCGCGCCGGGCTACGACGTCCCATCTTCAGGAGATTCGATCAGGCTGGCGCGCCGTTTGGCAGTGGACGCCTCCGCGGGCATTCATCCCCACCGCGCCGATGGATCGGACATTCTCTGGCCAGAGATCGTCGCCCTCGCTACCGATCCCGCCGTCGTGGCGATAGGCGAAACTGGTCTCGACTACGACCGAGGGTTCTCGTCGCGCGAGGCGCAAATCGCCAATCTGCGGCGTCACCTGCTGCTCGCGGCCGAGCTCAATAAGCCGGCCATCCTGCATTGCCGATCGAAGCCCGGACAGCGCGACGCCCAGGACGACCTCCTCCGTGAACTTGACACATCGGGCCGACCGCCCGCCTTGCTGCATTCCTTTTCCGGTCCGGTCGACTACGCCGAACGGGCGCTCGAGATGGGCCTCGCGATCTCCTTCTCCGGCCTCGTCTTCAGGAAAGGGGAGGAGGCCAGCTCGGAGGTCGCGCGGATAACTCCAGCCGATCGGCTGCTGGTTGAGACCGACTCGCCGTACCTGTTGCCGCCGGGCGCGCCGCGAAAGCGCAACGAGCCGCGCTACGTCGAGATCACCGCGCGCTGGCTGGCCGCGCAGCGCGGGATGGACGAGGACGCGCTCGGCGAGCAGCTCGTCGCGAACTACGACCGGATCTTCAGCCGCCCACCCATGCCTTTTGATCAGTCTCCAGGCGCGCGGTGAAGAGCTCGCGCTCGTCGGTCGATAAGCGGTAGTTCCAGGCACCGTCGGCGTCCCAGCCGCGGCCAATCACCTTGGCGCCGGCCTCCGCGGACCACAGGAACTCGGCGCGGTAACGACGCGGCACGGGCAGCCCGTGGCGGATGCGTTCGAGGCCCAGGAACTGCTCGTCCATGTAGTCCACGTATGCCGCGTTGTTGACGTGCGCCATGGGATCGAGCTCGCTGCGTCGCGGGCGGAACTCCCGCGGACTGGCCGACGGGTCACTCTGCTTCGCAGCTTGTCCCGTCGCTTGCATGCGCATTGGTGTGAACTCGCCGAAATCGGACCCGAAGACGTCGAGAATCTCCTGAGGCGGGCGGACGGGCCGACCTCGCCCGTTGAGCAGGACCCAATCGGTAATGGCCACCCCGACCATGCTCTCGCGTCCGGCGGGCTTGAACTCGCTGCGCCGGCGTGCCCACACGCGGCGGAAGCCGATCACCTCAGTGGAGACGTCCACGGAACTGCCGTACTCGACGTCCTTGAGCACATCGAGCTCGATTGCCCGGACGAGCCAGGTCAGCCCCCGCGCGCTGTACCAATCACGGCCAAAGCCGGCGCTCTCAGAGTGGATCCAGGCGAGGTCCTGGGCGAAGCGAAGGTAGCCCGACGCACGGAGCTGGCCGTCCGGGCCCGCCTCATCGAAGCGAACTCGGTACGGCCGCTCTATGCGCTTTTCGAACACTCGGTGAGTCTACTTACGCCATTTGCGCAATCTCCGCAGCCGGCCTGCGGGCCGCTGCTGCGCGCTTCGTGGCGACCCTGCACCGGCGGTGCATGATCGCCACTGCGCTTGCTAATCCTGGGGGCCGCCGCGGGTCGGGCCGTCGGCCTGGGTCGTGCCGGCGGAGCTATTCGGTGCCGCCAGCAGATCGTCGGCCGCCTGCTCCTTGCGCTCCTGGAAGTCCGCGGTGGGCGATCCCGATCGCGTCTGAGAGACAGCCTGGGAGGCTGCTGAATCCGCGGCGCTCGGAAGCGCGGGTGCGCTGTGAACGTTGTCGTCGACGATGTCACTAGGGAACGCCAGTGCCGGCGGCGCGGCGAGCATCGTGTCGGTCTGCGTCTCATGACGTTCCTGGAAGTCCTGCGCCGGCGGCGCCACCGGTCCGCGGTTGATGATCGTCTCTGTCGACGGAACCGCATGCGGCTGCATCGACGCGATTGCGCCAGCTGCGACGATGGTCGCGCTCATCGCGCCGACCATGAGCAGTTTGCGCAGCGCTTCAGCATCTGCCGGCGTCGGCAGGCGCAGAACCATCGCGTGGCCCGACACGTCGAGCTCGACGTCGGCCGACGTGGCGTGGCCCGTCGTGTCCTGGTCCGACGCGCCGAGCGTGATCGTGGCGTCGGAGCCGAGACCAGCCAGCCAGGGCTGGTCCTCCGGTCGCGGCCGGCCAATGATGATGCGCCCATCTGCGAGCTGGATCTCGAGAGTCTGTTCGATGTCACTCATTGCCTGTTCACCTCCATGTGGTCCGAATTGTTGGCGACGTCCGGATGAGGGTCGAGTGAAGCGGCGACCATCGGCCTGTCAGGTTTCGGACAGGAACTCCTCGATGGCCTGGGCAATTTCCTGCCAGCCATCCTGCGCGATGAGCCAGTGAGTGCGGCCTTCGAACTCTCGGTACTGAACGTGGGCGCCGGCCCCGGCGTACTTGCGCACAGTCCGCTTGACCAGCTTGGCCGGGACTATGCGATCGGCCTGGCCACCGACTATCAGCAATGGCGGTCGGCTCTTGTTGCCGAAATTGACCTTCGCCGGGCTATGCGGGCTGAAGCCAGCGATGGCGTCCTGGAAGAAGATGCGGCCAGTTTCGGGCGTGACGTACTCGTCATAGGTTCGTTGGGCGTCCTCCTCGGACATGGTGTGCACGAACGCATAGCGAAAGTTCCTGGGTGACCAGCGCACGACCTTGCGCCAGCCGAGGGGCGTCGTGATGACGCCGAGCAGTGAGC
>JAXDLE010000031.1:0-11721 GCA_034666725.1 Chloroflexota bacterium | reverse complement strand
TTTGCGATGACTGACCGAATGCCGTTCGACCGAACGGTGCTGCCTGATGGGCCGCGCGTGATCTCCGCGCAGCTGCCCGGCACCCGCTCACTGAGTGTCGCGATCTACGTTCTCGCCGGGTCACGGCTCGAGTCGCGCGAGCTCGCCGGAGTCGCTCACTTCATGGAGCACGTGACCTTCAAAGGCACCAAGGCGTATCCCACCCCGCGCGCATTGAGCGAGGCGATCGAGGGCTGCGGCGGTTCGTCCAACGCCGCGACCGACCGTGAGTCGACCGTGTACTGGGCGCGCCTGCCCGTGCGCGAGGCCGAACGCGCGTTCGGCGTGCTGTCAGAGCTCGTCTTCCGGCCGCTGCTGCGCGAGGCCGACATCAGCCGCGAGCGCGACATCATCGTCGAGGAGATTCGCTCCTACAGGGACGATCCCGGCCAGTTCGTCTTCAACCTGTTCGACCGCGCCTTCTTCGGCGACACCCCGCTCGGCTGGGAGATTGCCGGCGACGAGGCCAGCGTGCGCGGCCTGGGCGTCGACCAGATCAAGGCCTTCTGGTCGGAGACATATCGCCCGTCGAACACAGTCGTGGCGGTGGCCGGAAACCTTGACCACGCCACGGTTGTCGACATGGTCAAGCGCAACATCGGCACAGGCAACGGCGTCGTGCCCGGATATGGCTCCGCGCCCGCGCTGCCTGTCGAGCGGTTGACGGTCGAGCAGCGCGACCTCGCCCAGGCGCACCTGCTGTTGGGTGTGCCCGCGCTCCGCCGCGACGATCCCGAGCAGTGGACCCTCGAGATGCTCAACACCATCTTGGGCGAGGGCTCGTCGTCGCGCCTGTTCCAGCAGCTGCGTGAGGAAGCCGGCCTGACGTACGACGTGCACTCGTTCCAGACCGACTACGCCGACTGCGGAACGCTCCAGGTCTACGCCGGCGTTGACCCAGCCGATATCGAAGCGGCGACGAGCGCGATCCTGACCGAGCTGCGCCGGATGGTTGATGAGCCGGTCGCGACAGATGAGCTCGATCGTGCCCGCGCGTATGCGAGCGGCCGGCTCGAGCTGCGCCTGGAGGAGAGCCGCCACATGTCAGCCTGGCTCGGCGCGCAGGAGGCGCTCCATGAGCGCGTGCTGACGCTCGATCAAGCGCTGGCCGAGCTCGACAAGGTCACTCCCGCCGGCATCCAATCGCTCGCGCAAAGGCTGTTCACTGACGAGAAGCTGTGCATGGCCGTCATCTCGCCGCGCGGCGCCGCGAAGGGCCTCGAACAAGCTCTGCGTCTCAACTAAAGAGGAAACCCATGACTGAACGAACACTGATCCTGATCAAGCCCGACGCGGTCCAGCGCCAGCTGGTGGGCAAGATCATCGACCGCTACGAGGCGCGCGGGCTGCGCATCGTGGGCGTGAAGCTGGTCCACGCCGGCCGCGCGCTCGCCGAGCGCCACTACGCCGTTCACCGCGAGAAGCCGTTCTTCGCCGGTCTGGTTGAATTCATCACGTCAGCGCCACTCGTCGCCATGGCGGTCGAGGGGCCGAACGCCATCGCCGTGTGCCGCGAGATCAACGGCAAGACGCGGCCGCATGAAGCAGCGCCCGGCTCGATCCGCGGCGACCTGGCGGTCGACACCGGCCACAACCTCGTGCATGCCTCGGACTCGCCCGAGAACGCGGCGGCGGAGCTCGACCTTTGGTTCAACTCGGCCGAGCTGCTCGAGTACGCGCGCGACATCGACCGCTGGGTCCTCGACTGACCCCTCGCTAGGGAGTGGGCGCGGCCGTCGGGAGGGGCGAGGCGGCCGGCACGTTCGGGTAGGTGGGTGTCTGCAGGATGCCCAGCGTGTCGATCGGCCAGTAGCGCAGCCACGCCCGGCCTATGACGTCACGCGCGCAGATCATGCCGATCTGGTCTGAGCGCGAGTCGGTCGAGTTCTGACGGTTATCGCCCATCACGAACAGCCGGTCGGCGGGCACTCTCCACACCGTCTCGCCAGATAGTGGCACGGTCTGGGCGCCATGGATGTAAGGCTCATCGAGAGCCACGCCATTGACCTCGACATCGCCCTCGACCAGCTCCACCCGGTCGCCCGGCTCGCCGATCACGCGCTTGATGTACGGGGTCACGTCCGTCAGACCGCCGGTGACATCAGCCGTGCAGGTGTCGCGCAGGACCGGGTTGAAGACGACGATATCGCCGCGCGAGTAGGAATCAAAATGGGGCGACAGCTTGTCGACAAGCACGTACTGATTCGGTTCGAGGGTGGTGCGCATGCTTTCCTGCTCGACCCGATACGGCTGTGCGACAAAGCTCTGGATCAGCCAAAAGATGATGATCGTGAGGACGAGCGTTTCGGCAATCTCGATCAAGCATCCAAGGGGACGACGGCTCACAGGCGAGGGAGTGTAGCCGCGGTCGCTGAGAGTCGCGGGCGGGGCCTGCTCTGGTACACTCCCGCCGCTTTCCGACGTCGCACGGAGGCTCGTGCCGACGCGGTTTTCAAGTCCCATCACGGGCACACAGTCGCAGGCGCCGCCCAACTTCGCGCCGCGCTCAACATGCAGCAGGAGGCCTTCTCAGCGTGGTACTCGCCAGCGCCCTTCAGTGGATCATCCCGATCGCCGGCCTGGCCGCGGTCGCCTTTGCCGGCTATCTCGCTCGTGACGTGCTCCGCCGCGATACCGGCACTGACGCGATGCGTGACGTGGCGAGCACGATTTTTGAGGGTGCAGTCGCTTTCATCCGGCGCCAGTACACCACGATTGGGCTACTTGCTCTCGGCGGCGCCGTAGTCATCGGCATCGTCATCTACCTGGTCGAGACGCCGGACGTCGCCGACGTGCCCTCGCTCGCGGGCGCGCCGATCGCGATCATGACCGCCATCGCTTTCCTCGTCGGCGCCGCCTGCTCGATGGCGTCCGGGATCATCGGCATGTACATCAGCGTCAAGGCGAACGTCCGCACGGCTGCGGCCGCACGCCACAGTCTCGTCGGCGCGGTCCAGGTCGCCATGCGCGGCGGGGCCGTCTCCGGCTTCCTCGTTGTTGCGCTGAGCCTGCTCGGCGTGTGGGGCATCTTCACCGCCTACGAGGCGTTTGTCGGCGACGTGACCGTCGCCCAGGCGCCATTCCTGATCGTCGGCTTCGGCTTCGGCGCGTCGTTCGTGGCCCTCTTCGCTCAGCTGGGTGGCGGTATCTATACCAAGGCTGCCGACGTCGGCTCAGACCTCGTCGGCAAGGTCGAGGCAGGCATTCCCGAGGATGACCCGCGCAACGCGGGTGTAATCGCGGACCTCGTCGGTGACAACGTCGGCGACTGCGCCGGCCGCGGGGCGGACCTGTTCGAGTCCACCGCTGCCGAGAACATCGGCGCGATGATCCTGGGCGTTGGCGTCTTCGCCATCGCGACCGTTGCCCACTGGCCCAACCCCGAGGCGTGGATCTTCTTCCCGCTCGTGGTGCGCGCATTCGGCCTTCTGGCCACGATGGTGGCGATCTTCTTCGTCCGCGGCCGCGAGGACGAGAACCCCATGAACATGCTCAACCGCGGCTACTGGGTAACGACGATCCTGTCCGTCTTTGCCCTCGCCTTCGTCACCTACGTGATGATGAGCACCGGCACCACGAACGCCGGCGCCATGGGAATCCCCACCTGGGTCTGGTTCTTTGGGTGCGGCGTGGTCGGCCTCGCGACGAGCGTTGCCTTCGTCTACATCACGCAGTACTACACCGCTGGCTCGTTCCGGCCAGTGCGCGAGATCGCCGAGGCCTCCAAGACGGGCCCGGCAACGAACATCATCTCCGGCACGGCGGTCGGCTTCGAGACCACTGCGGTGACCGCCCTTTCGATCGGTATCGCCCTGCTCGCCAGCCACTGGCTTGGGTCACAGGCATTCGCGAACGATCCTCAGAGCGCTGCCATTGGCGGGATCTTCGGCACCGCCGTCGCCACGATGGGCATGCTCATGACCACGGCCTACATCCTGGCCATGGACACCTTCGGCCCCATCACCGACAACGCCGGCGGCATCGCCGAGTTCAGCCGATCAGAAGCCAGTGCACGCGAGATCACCGACCGACTCGACGCGGTGGGCAACACCACCAAGGCACTGACCAAGGGCTACGCGATCGCCTCGGCGTCGCTCGCGGCCTTCCTGCTCTTCTCGGCCTACATCTCGAAGGTCAACCTGATCCAGACCAACCGCGGCGGCAAGCTCATCGAGTCCGTCAACCTGGCCGACGTGTCGGTGTTCATCGCCGCTCTGATCGGTGCGATGCTCGTCTACTTCTTCAGCTCGCTCGCCATCCGCGCCGTTGGCACCACCGCACAGTCGATCATCGTCGAGGTGCGCCGCCAGTTCCGCGAGATGCCCGGGATCATGGATTACACCCAGCGCCCCGACTACGCGCGCGTCGTCGACATCACGACCCGCGCGGCGCTCCGCCAGATGGTGCTGCCGGGCGTAGTGGCCGTCGCGACACCCATCCTCGTCGGTGTTCTCCTCGGCGCCGAGGCCGTGGCCGGCATGCTCATGGTCGGGACCATTGCGGGCGTATTGCTCGCGACGGTCCTCAACAACGGCGGCGGTGCCTGGGACAATGCCAAGAAATACATCGAGTCGGGCCACCTGCTCGATGCCGATGGCAATGTGCTCGGCAAGGGCACGCCTGCCCACGCCGCGGCCGTTGTGGGCGACACGGTTGGCGATCCCTTCAAGGACACCGCCGGCCCGTCGCTCCACGTCCTCGTCAAGCTGCTCGCGACGATCACGCTCGTATTGGCGCCGCTGTTCATCCGCTAGCTACGCGCCTCGCCGCTAGATAGATGGACACGATCCTTCAAGCGATTGTTGTCGGCATCGTTCAGGGAGTAACTGAGTTCCTGCCGGTGTCGTCGTCGGCGCATCTCATCCTGGTGCCGCGCGTCCTGGGCTGGGACAACGCGTTCATCCTCAGCCCGGCGTTCGATGCCACGCTGCACCTGGGGACGCTCGTCGCGCTGATCGCCTACTTCTGGCGTGATCTGTGGCGCTACCTAGTCGCGTTCCTGCGGCTTTTGCGTGACCGCGCGATCGCCGGCGACGTCGACAAGAAGATCGCGCTGCTGTTGGCGATCAGCATCATTCCCGGCGCGATCCTTGGCGTGGGCCTCGAGAGCTTCGTTGACACGTTCTTCCGCGAGCAGCTGCTCGTCGTCTGCGCGCTGCTCGTCGTGGGCGCGGCCATCCTGTTCTTTGCCGAGCGGGTCGCGCGCCATACGCGCGAGATGGACGAGCTGCGGCCGGTCGAGGCTCTCGCCATCGGCCTCGCGCAGGCTCTCGCCCTGTTCCCGGGCATCAGTCGTTCCGGCATCACGATCAGCGCCGGCCTGTTCCTCGGCCTGAAGCGCGAGGACGCCGCGCGCTTCTCATTCCTGATGGCGACGCCGATCATCGCCGGCGCCGGCCTGTGGAAGCTGCGCGAGCTCGTTGGCGGCAGCGCCGGCACATTTGATGGCGCCGCGCTGGCGGCAGGTCTCATCGCCGCGGCCATCTCCGGATTGATCGCGATCTGGTTCCTGCTCGCGTACCTGCGCCGCGCCAGCACCGATGTTTTCGGGCTCTATCGCGTCGGCGCGGCGATCGTCTTTGGGGTGCTGCTGCTCGCTCGCTGACCGGCGGCGCAGCGGGGTTCACAATTGGCTGATCCATGGAAGTGATGAAGCGGCTGCGCCAGCAGCAGATACGGGACCTCCTGGGCAATCGCGAGATTGCGACGCAGCACGAGCTCGCGGCCGCCCTGCGCGAACGCGGCTTCCGGGCCACCCAGGCGACTGTCAGCCGTGATGTCGCCGAGATGGGCCTCATCAAGGTCAGCCGCAATGGCACGCGCCACTATTCGCTCCCGCCCCGGTCAGGCCCGCCCGAGACAAGCGGCGACGAGCGCCTGGCGCTGATCCTGCGTGACCTGCCGATTGAGGTCCGGCCTTCCGGCCTGATGCTGATCATTCGCGCCGTGCCCGGTTCCGCGCACGCTATCGCCGCGGCGCTGGATCGGACCGGCTGGCCCGAGGTCGCGGGTTCCATCGCCGGCGATGACACGGTGTTCATCGCCTGTTCTGACCGCAGGGCTCTGGACCGCGTCCGTGCCCGCCTGGTCCAGCTGGCCAGCCTGAACGCGGGCTGACGAGCTCGTCCCACAGGGCCCTCTGCCGGTCGTTGTTGCCGGCGCGGTGGTGCGCGCCGTCATAGGTACCAGTAGATAAGCAACGCCAGTACCGGGTCGGATCGGTAGGGAGCGGGCACCCGTAGGGATGAGCGGTGGAGTCGACCCAGTACGGAAGTGCCAGTGGGTCTCGGCAGTTGGCCTATTCCGTATTCGCCCACGCAGGCGACGATGCACCCCTCGGCCGCGAATGCGACCGGAAACGAGGGTGTGAATTCAGTGACCTCCGCGTACGCAGCCACTCTGAGCGACGGCCGGCCGATGCGCCGCGCCGGCTCGGTGCTGCTTGCCCTGGTCCTGGTCGCGCTGACGCTGGGCGCCGCGCTGCGGATGCCGGGTGCGCCCACCCTGGCGGTCATCGTGCGCAGCACCGCTGACTCGCTCGCCGGCGCTGAGCGCCTGGTCGAGTCGGTTGGCGGCCGGATCGACCTGCCGCTGCACATCATCGACGGGTTCCGGGCGACGGTGCCGTGGATCGCGCTGGACCGACTGGCCCACGCGCCGCAGATCTGGTCCATCACGCCCGACTCCGCGGTGCACATGAATGCGATCGATCCGACTCTCGGCTACGACACCGGTGACAACGGTTCGCCTTATCTCGTCGCCAAGGCCGTGGGCGCGGACAAGGCCTGGCAGTCCGGCTTGACCGGCGCCGGTGTTGACGTCGCGGTGATCGACACTGGCGTCGCGCCGCTGACCGAGCTCAAGAACCGCGTCGTCTACGGCCCCGATCTTTCGCCCGAGTCGCAGGTCGACGCCCTGCGCTTCAACGACACCTACGGCCACGGCACGCACATGGCCGGCCTCATCGCCGGCCGCGACCCGAACCTGCCGGCCGGCCAGGTCGCGACCGCGGGCACCTACACAGGTGTCGCCCCAGGCGCGCGCGTGGTGAGCGTCAAGGTTGCCACGTACAACGGCGCCACGGACGTCTCACAGGTCCTCGCCGCGATCGACTGGGTTGTCCAGCACAAGAACGATGGCGGTCTGAACATCCGCGTCCTGAACCTGTCATTCGGTACGGATGGCACGCAGGACTACCGCCTCGATCCGCTGGCTTACGCGGCAGAGGTCGCGTGGCGCAACGGCATCGTCGTCGTCGCTGCAGCCGGCAACGAGGGCTTTGGCAACACGAAGCTGAACAATCCGGCCTACGATCCGTTCGTCATCGCCGTGGGCGCCGACGACACGCGCGGCACGGCCGGCTCAGGCAACGACCTCGTGCCTGCATTCTCGGCTCGTGGCGATGCGCGCGGCGTCGACTTTGTCGCCCCCGGCAAGTCGGTGATCAGCCTGCGCGTGCCGGGCTCCTATATCGATACCAACTTCCCCGGTGGCCGCGTCGGCGATCGCTTCTTCCGCGGCAGTGGCACCTCGCAGGCCGCGGCGGTCACGAGCGGCGTCGTCGCCCTGCTGCTCCAGCAGCGGCCGAACCTGACGCCCGATCAGGTCAAGTACATCCTGCGCCAGTCCGCCGCCCCGCTTCCGTCAGAGGACACCGTGGCCAAGGGCAAGGGATTGGTCGCCATCGACCGCGCGATGAACTTCGCGACGCCGACCAGCAGCTATCAGCAAACATTCGAGCAGACGACCGGCCTGGGCAGCATCGAGGGCGCCCGCGGCAGCCAGCGGCTGACCGACAACGGCGTTGAGCTCAAGGGCGAGCAGGACATATTCGGCAACACTTTGAATACAAGCGCGTGGGCACCTCTGAGCGCCAGTGGCTCCTCGTGGACCGGCGGCACTTGGATGGGCTCCTCCTGGACCGGCTCCTCTTGGACCGGCTCGTCATGGACAGGCTCGTCGTGGACGGGCAGCTCATGGACGGGCTCATCCTGGACGGGCAGCTCCTGGACAGGTTCGTCGTGGACTGGCTCATCGTGGACCGGCAGCTCCTGGACAGGATCCAGTTGGACCGGCTCCTCGTGGACGGGCAGCTCATGGACGGGCTCATCGTGGACCGGGTCAAGCTGGACGGGGTCCTCGTGGACCGGTTCGAGCTGGACCGGCAAGTTCTGGTCCAGCGCGGGCTGGGGCGAATGATCAAGGGCACGTCGCCCGGTTAAGCACCGATGTCAGCGACGACGCAACCACGAGCAGAGGAGCGGCACACGGCGCCGCTCCTTCGCCGTATCCACCGCGTCACCGATTTCGGTCCTGTAACGCGCTTCGTAGGGCTGCTCTGGCTCGGCGGATTTGTGCTGTGGGGGGCGATCCTGTGGGCCATCGGCCCGCTACCAGCGCCGATGCACCTGCCCTGGCCGGTGCTCGCGGTGCTCTTCTTTGCCGCAGAGCGATTCGTGGTCGATCTCGAGGTGCGCGAGCAGACGCACTCCTTCTCACTGAGCGAGATCGCGCTGCTGCTCGCGCTCATCTTTGCCGCGCCCTCCGACCTGCTGATCGGCCAGACCATCGGTGCCGGCCTGGCGCTGTCCCTTCGCCCCGGCCAGCGACCGATCAAGTTCCTCTTCAACCTCGCCAACTTCGCGGTTTGCTCGGCGGTCGCCCTGCTCGTCTTTCGGCTGATCATCGGTGGCAGCGACCCGCTCGGCCTGTTCGGCTGGGCGGGCGCCTTCGCGGCCACGTTCGTATCGGACACGGTCGGCGCAGCGGGCGTGGCCATGGTCATCTGGCTGTCGCAGAGGGAGCGGCCCAACATCGGCTCACTGTTCGGCATCGGCACCATCTATACCGTGGTCGCGCCGAGCGTCGCGCTGCTCGCCGCGACCGTCCTCTGGTACCAGCCGGCCGCCTCGTGGTTGCTCGTCGTGCTGGGCCTGATGGTCTACGTGATGCTGCGCTGGAACGGGCGCGAGATCCGGCGTCACCGCAGCGTCTCGCAGCTGCATGAGTCGACGCGCCAGATCCAGTTGTCGTTCACGCTCGACGACGTTGCCCGCGCCCTTCTGACAACGGCGCGTGACATGTTCGATGCCGAGCTCGCAGAGCTGCTCATCTTCGCCCCCGACGGAACGGCCGCGCGCCAGGTGCGCCTCGCTGGTGGCGCCAAGCCTGATGTGGCGCTCGAATGGCAAGATGCCAGGCTCGACCCGCGCGAAGGCGTCTGGGCACGCGTCTCCGCAGAGAGCCGCGGCGTTCTGATTCGGGACGCGAAGGCGGCTCGCGCGGGGGAGGGACCCATCGGCAGAATCGCGGCAGGCGCACTATCGGTGGCCGACACCAAATCAGAGGATACCGCCGACCGCGTGCTCGACTACTACCGCGGCCAGGGCATCAAATCGGCCATGGTTGCGCCCCTGCGCGTCGAGGACAACGTCGTCGGCACGCTGCTCGTTGCCAATCGACGCGGCTCGACATCTGCCTGGGCGGCGGCCGACCTCACCCTGCTCGAGACGCTCGCCAACCATGCGGGCGTGGCGATCGAGAACAGCCGTCAGGCCGATGAGCTGGCCCATCAGCGCGACGAGCTCGAGCGCTCGTCAACACACGACTCGCTGACTGGGCTCGCCAATCGCGTGCTCTTCCGTCAGAAGGTGAGTGTTGCCATCGCCAGCAAGCAGCCCGGCGCGGTGATGCTGCTCGATCTGGATCGGTTCAAGGAGGTCAACGACACGCTGGGCCACCACAACGGCGACCAGCTGCTGCGCCAGGTTGCGGCGCGCATCAATCGACTCGGCGCGGCACGGGTGAGCGTCGCCCGGCTCGGTGGCGACGAGTTCGCCCTGCTCCTCGAGAACGCGCCCGAGGTCGCCGACGTGAGCGCGACGGTGGACCAGCTGCTCGCTGCTTTCGACGCGGCGTTCGTCGTCCAGGGCGTGACCGTTCACGTGGAAGCGAGCGTCGGCATCAGCATCTATCCGGCACACGGCAATGATGCCGACTCGCTCATGCGCCGTGCCGACGTGGCCATGTACCAGGCCAAACAGGGGCACACGCGCTACCAGATTTACGAGCGCCAGCGTGACCCTTACAGCGAGGCGCGACTTGCCCTGTTGGGCGACCTGCGACGCGCGGTCGAGCGCGGCCAGCTGACCGTCGTGTACCAGCCGCAGCGCACCAGCGAAGACGGCGAAATCCGGAGCGTCGAAGCGCTCGTGCGCTGGCAGCACCCGCAGCGCGGCGAGCTGCCGCCCGACGAGTTCATCGGCCTGGCCGAAAGATCAGACGTCATCCACGCCCTCACCCGGCACGTCCTCGAAACCGCTATCGAGCAATGCGCGATATGGGCAAGCGACGGACGCGACGTGCGCGTTGCGGTCAACCTGTCGGCGCGCAACCTGCATGACGCGTCATTGGCGGCCGACATCGCGACCATGCTCGAGCGCCACCAGGTCCCGCCGTCCGCGCTGGAGCTGGAGATCACCGAAACGAGCATCGAGTCGGACCCACGGGGCACCGAAGAGCTACTGACGCGGCTGCACGACATGGGCGTGGGCATCGCCATCGACGATTTCGGCACCGGCTATTCCGCCTTCTCCTACCTGCAGCGCCTGCCGGTCGACGAGATCAAGATCGACCGCTCGTTCGTGATGGGCATGGACTCCGACCAGCGCAAGCACCAGATCGTGCGCTCGACCATCCAGCTCGGGCACAACATGGGCCTGCGCGTGGTCGCCGAGGGCGTGGAGTCGGAGGCCGTCGAGCGCGAGCTCATCGAACTGGGCTGCGACGTGATCCAGGGCTACCACGTTGGCCGGCCGATGAGCGCCGACATGTGCGGCGCCAGGCTGCACCGCGCGGTGGAAACCAGCCCGCGCGCGCTGCGGCGGACTGTTTGACGCTCCAAAGCGGCCGGACCTACAATCCGCCGCGACCCCGGTTCCAATTCCGCCCGTGGCCCCCGGCATCGCCGGGGTGTTTGCTTCTAATGGACGTTTCGACATGAACAACAAGCCCGCATACCTGTCCAAGGACGGACTCGAGGGAATCCGCCACGAGCTCGAAGAGCTGGTCAACGTGCGCCGCGCCGAGATCGCCGCGCGCATCCACGAGGCCAAGGAGCACGGCGACATCACCGAGAACGCCGAGTACGAAGACGCGAAGAACGAGCAGGCGTTCGTAGAGGGCCGCATCCAGACGCTCTCCGCGCTGATCAAGAACGCGGTGATCATCGACGAGAAGCACTCGACGACTCACGTCCAGATCGGTTCGACCGTGGAGCTCGAGGGCGACGGCGGCCGGGAGAAGTACATGATCGTGGGATCGGCGGAGGCCGCGCCGCTCGAGGGTCGCATCTCCAACGAGTCACCGGTCGGTCGCTCGCTGCTGGGCAAGAAGAAGGGCGACAAGGTGACGGTCTCGGTCCCGGCAGGGGACTCGGTCTACAAGATCGTCGGCATCAGCTGACACTGCCGCACATGGCGGCATCTGCCCGCGCTGAAAGACAGGCCGAATCGCAGACCCTGTTCTGGGCCGACGAGCTCGCCGCGTCCGTCGTGGGCCCGCAGGTCGTCAACGACTCCAAGACTCCGTCTGGCACCGTGCACGTCGGCAGCTTGCGCGGCGTTGTCCTCCACGACGCCATCCGGCGCGCCGTCGCCGAGCGCGGGCTCCCTGTTGAGTTCC
>JAXDLE010000030.1:0-3842 GCA_034666725.1 Chloroflexota bacterium | reverse complement strand
TGTTCCTGTTCGCTGCCCTGTGGGATGAAGGGGTCGACGCCGGCGAGATCGGTGAAGCCGCAGCGCTGGAGCGCGACCAGTAGCGCGCCGTTGCCGCAGCCGACGTCAAGGACGCGCGTGCCATAGCTCACCGACGCCCTGTTCATTGCGCGCCACATCGAAGCGTCCGCGGGCAGTCGATCAGCGAGTGCCCTCGGCATGTTCAGAAATGCGAACACGGCAAGGCGGCGCGGAAGGTAGCCGACGCGCGGCCGGTGCTCGATCGCAAACGAGTAGTAGGTCGGCGGGTAATAGTCGCCGAGATTCGCGGGCACTTCGGCGATGCTCAGGCTGCCACAGGCCGCGCACTCGTTGTACGTGAAAGGCTCACGTGAGCCGAACATCATCTCTTCGAGGATCCTGGGCGTGACCGAGGTCGAGCCGCAAACGCGACAAGCCGCAGCGGTGGTCACGGGCCGCGCAGCAGCGGCCCGAAGGCCGACTGCGGAGTCAGATTCGTGGCTAGCCGTCGACCTCGCCGTCGTCGATCGACATCCAGCGGCGTGACTCGTCGTAGGCCTTCTGCGGGTCGCGCGCGACTTCGGCGACCGACTCCCCGAACAGGCGGACGCAGGTGTCGATCTCGTCGGCGGTGACTACGAGCGGCGGGCACAGCCGGACGACGCTGTCACCGGCCTCGAGCACCAGCAGGCCGCGTATGAAGCACGCCCACTGGACAGCTTCGGCGGTGTCGCCAGTGTCGAACTCGATGCCGATCATGAGACCTTTGCCGCGCACATCCTTGACGAGGTTGGGGTGCTGTGCGATCAACGGGCTGAGGCCGGTGAGCGCCTGCTCGCCACGCGCCGCGGCGTTGTCGATCAGCTCCTCCTGGAGCAGCTTGATCGTCTCGAGCGCGACCGCACACGACACCGCGTTGCCGCCGAAGGTCGAGCCGTGGTGGCCCTTGCTCCAGCTCATCAGGTCAGCACGAGCGATCATCGCGCCCAGCGGCATGCCGCTCGCGATGCCCTTGGCCGTCGCCACGATGTCGGGCTCTACGTCCCAGTGCTCGATCGCCCACATCTTGCCCGTGCGGCCGGCGCCCGACTGGACCTCGTCGGCGATCAGCAGGATGCCGTTGTCGTCGCAGATCTTGCGCAGGCGCTTGAAGAAGTCGTTCTCGGGAATGACGTAGCCGCCTTCGCCCTGGATCGGCTCGACGATGATCGCGGCGACCTCGTTCGCGGGGATCAACCGCTTGAAAACCCGCTCTTCGAGCTCGTCGAGGCCGGCGTTGCCAAACGGCACGTGGTACACGCCCGGCAGCAAGGGCCCGAAGCCCGCGTGGTACTTGCTCTTGCTCGCGGTCAAAGTCACAGCGCCGTACGTACGGCCGTGGAAGCCGCCGATGAAAGCGACGAGGTACTGGCGACCGGTGGCAAAGCGGGCGAGCTTTATGGCTGCCTCGACGGCTTCGGCACCTGAGTTGCCGATGAATGCGCGCGCCGCGCCTTTGATGGGTGAGATCTCGGCCAGCTTCGCGGCGAGCTCGGCGTAGACCGGCAGGTAGAAATCGGACGCGCTGAAATGAATAAGGTCGCGCGCCTGGCGCTCGAGCGCGGCAGTGATGCGCGGGTGCGCGTAGCCGGTCGACGAGACGGCGATGCCCGCCGTGAAGTCGAGCAGCAGGTTGCCGTCGATGTCCTCGACGGTCGAACCGGTGCCGCGCACGGGAACAAGGGGATACGCGCGCGGCAGGCTGGGCGAGGTGAATTCGTGGTCGAAGGCGACATGCTTGCGCGCCTTCGGTCCGGGCAACGGGACGCGTACGTCAGGAACGCTGCGGACTTTGCTTTCTAGGGCTTGGGGACGCTCGGCCAGGTCGGTCACTGTCGAACCCTCATGCGCAAACTCGATCCGTAGAACATCCGATGCATAGAAATCATGCAGCCTGCATCAAACGGCGCAAGTGTACCAAGCACAACCATTCGGCCGGAACCCCCTAATCGCCCTAGGTCGCCTCGGTCGCGGTTGCCTCGGGAGAGGCAGTTGGCGCTGCCGTGGGCGGCTCCGTTGGAGCTGGTGTGGGTGAGTTACTCGGGGTCGGTGACGGGGAGGGGGTCGGTGATGGAGTGGGCGTCGGATCCGGCCCATCGTGAGTCAACAACCAAATTCGCGGCGGCTTGCCCGAGTCGTGCATCTGGGCGGCCACGTCGCGGCCGACATAGCGGTAGTGCCACGGTTCGAAGTCGTAGCAAGTGGTCTTGATGGTGCCATCGGGATAGCTCAACACGAAGCCATAGCGCCACGCATTCCGCGCGAGCCAACGAGCGGTCTCCGATCGGCCCCAGCCGGACACCTTCCAGGGTGGCGCCCCACCCCGCGCTTTGAAGTCGATCGCCGTCCCAAGCTGGTGCTCGGAGTGGCCGGCGCGGGCACTCGTCTTGGTTGCCCGGGCGAGGCCGATCTTGCGCACCCAGGCGCTGAAGGTGCTCGCCTGCTTGCCGAAGCTGCGGTAGGCGCTCTGAATGGCGATAGGCGACCCGTCCGCTCGGGCGGCGCTGGCAAGAGCGCTGAGGTCATCGATGACGATCTCACGCACGCGGCCGCCGATCAGGCCGGATCGGCGCGTCTCAACGAGGTCCGCGGGCACGTAGTCCCGCGAGAGTCGCCAGCGCGTGTCCACCACGACCGAAGAAAAATCCGAGTCGTGGTAGCGCACGACTTCGTCTGCGAATGTGCATTCGAGATCGGCCCCGGCCGCCGTCGATGGCGCCAGCACGAGGCTCAGCGCCAGGATCAGGGCCCGCACTGCGAGATATCTCATCGTCCCCCCGAACGATAGTGACGGCGTGGCGCCGTCGTTGGCGCTAATCGACGATCGTCTGCGACTGCTCGCGCATGAACTGCTGGATGTAATACAAGCCGCCGCCCGCCTTGCCGGTCGAGCCGGAGCCCTTCCAGCCACCGAACGGCTGGACGCCCGGCCAGGCGCCGGTCGTCGCGCCTGCGCGGCGATTCACGTAAATGACGCCGCCGTGGATCGTGTCGAGGAACTTCTGCTGCTCAGATTCATCCTCGCCGTAGAAGCCCGCGGTCAGCGCGTACTCGGACTCGTTGGCGAGCTTGATGCCCTCTTCGATCGAGTCGACCGGCGCGACGGCAACGAGCGGCACGAACAACTCGTCGCGGAAAAGGCGGTGCGTCGCCGGCAGGCCCGAGACCACCGTTGGAGCGACGTAGTAGCCGTTGCCCAGCTCGCCCTCGGTCAGGCGTTCACCGCCGGCCTCGACCTTGCCTTCGCGCTTTGCTTCCGCGACCGCGTTCTCGTAGCGCGCCAGCGCCTTGGCATTGATGATGGGACCGAGCCAGTTGGCGCGGTCGGTTGGGTCGCCGACCTGGATCTGGCCGGCGCGCTCCGCGAGCTTCTGCACGAACTCGTCGTGAACCTCGCGTTCGACGTACACGCGACTGTTGGCTGAGCACTTCTGGCCGCCAAACCCGAACGCTGCGCGCATTACGCCGTCCGCGGCCTTGTCGAGGTCGGCAGTGCGGCTGATGATCGTCGGATTCTTGCCGCCCATCTCGGCGATGACCGGCTTGGGATAGCGCGTCGCAAAGTTCTTGTAGAGCGAGAAGCCGACCTCGAAGCTGCCGGTGAAGACGATGCCGTCGACGTCATCGGACTCGGTCAGCTCGGCGCCCACGGTCTCACCCGGGCCGGCGACGTAGTTGAAGACGCCCTTGGGCAGCCCAGCCTCGACGTAGATCTCGTACAGCTTCATCGCCAGCAGCGGCGCGTCACTCGACGGCTTGCACACCACGGTGTTGCCGGTGATGATCGCCGCCCCCGACGGTCC
>JAXDLE010000029.1:0-11481 GCA_034666725.1 Chloroflexota bacterium | reverse complement strand
CATCTCAGCGGCCGTTGTCGTCGACACGCGGATGTAGAGGATGCCCGAGAGGTCGCCCGCCTTGCCGGTTCGGCCCCCGATGATGTGAGCGCCGATCTGGGCGAGCAGGTCGTTGGCCTGCCCAACCGTGGTGTCGAGCTTGAACACCAGGAACAGTGTGTCGAACGACACCGTCAGCCCGCCGAGATCTGGGTCGGGCGAGTAGTCATCTGGGCTGAACTGAAAGTCGAGATTGGGGACGGCATCGGCGGCGGATGTGCCGGGATCACCGGCCAGCTGGGTGGCGCCTTCGTCGGGCGGCGTCAGGGCGCCTTGCGCAATGTGGAACTTGATCGGCAGCGTCCGGCCAAGTGCCACCGGCCTGACGCCGTCCGGCAGAGGGACGCGGTGGTGGCGCTTGAATAGCCCTACGTCGAAGTACCCAACGCAGCCGCTGCCGAGACTGACGCCGTGGTTGCAAGCCGGGCCGTCAGGTGCGTCGGCCAGCCTGATCTCGATGCGCGACAGCGAACCAGCCGGTTGACCTGATGCGGTCGTGTTCCAGTCCGCGCGGTACTTGCCGCGCCCACCGTCCACACCGATAACTCGGATTGGCTGGTCCGCGCCAGTCGGAGTTGTGGCGAACGATGGTCCGATGGGCGAACCGACGGCCGTATCTGACTGAAGGCTAAAGATCTCGATCCGCAGATGGGCGCCCGCATCAAACGCCGTTGGCGGTCGTCGTCGAGAGCCAACGGGCCGCAGGAGAGTGACTCCCGGCAGCGTCGCCCGATGCGCGTCAGCGGCAACGGCGGGCGCCGGAAAAACGCCCGGCGCGAGCAGGATCGTGAGAACGAGGAGCGCGGCCGCTCTCTTGGTGAGGTAGCTCAGAGTGGGATGCTAGGGCGTACGCCCGCTGCGCTCAATAGCAACCCGGGTGACGACCGGGCCGAGCCCCCGCCCAGCACTGCGCCCTGCGAAAGTTGCCATTGGTGTAACGGCTAAACTTCCGCGGTGTTAAGGAGAGGGAAGGACCGCGTGGCGGTTCTGGTCAATCTCGACGCCGACCGCTCCGCCGTTGAAGCGGCCCGGCGCGACCCGCGCGCCTTCGAGGCGCTGTATCGGAAGTACGTCGCCCAGGTGTACAACTTCGCGCTCTATGAGCTGCGTGAGCCGCACGCTGCAGAAGACCTGACCGCTCAGGTCTTCCTGCGCGCCCTCGGTGGTCTGCGCCACTTCCGCGAACAGGCTGATCCGCCCGGTTCGAGCTTCCGCGTGTGGCTCTTCCAGATCGCGCGCAACGCCCTCTCGAACGAGCGTAGGCGCGGCCGGCGCCACCCAGAGGCGTCGCTCGACGCCGCATTGGAGCTGCCCGCCGCCGACAACGTGCATGACAGCGCCGCTGCGCGCGCTGAGCTGCGTGCCGCCCTCGAGGCGATCGACCGTCTGCCGGCCGACCGTCGCCGCGCGCTCGTCCTGCGCTTTGTCGACGAGCTCGAGGCGCGCGAGATCGGCCAGGTGTTGGGCCTCTCCGAGGGTGCGACGCGCGTGCTGATCCACCGCTCCCTTCAGGCAGTGGCGCGCTCGATGGGCCGCACGCGCGGCGCGCAGAAAGGAACGCCGGCTTCAGGGCGTAGACGCGCGGCGAACTGATGTTCCGCGAAGCCGAAGATGGGGCGATCCAGAGCGACGCCTACATAGAAGCCTTGCTGTCCGGCCACGCGCGCCTGCCCGTGGCACTGCCGGTCGCTGGCGACGCGCCGGCGCCCAGCGTGCGCCACGTCATTCGCACCCTGGAACGCGGCATGCCGCGCTTCCATCCATCGTTCCTTTTCGAAGAGCGCCTCGCCGAGCAGCTGCGCGCCCTAGCTGACCAGCGCTTCGCCGGCACTCCGGTCACGCCGCTCGTCCTGCGTGAGCGACGTGTCGTGATAGGTGGCGCGATCGCATCTGGTATGTCGCTCGCCGGCGCAGCGATGTGGGCCTGGCGCCACCGGCCGCGCGGCACGGAAATGCAGGACTAGCGGTGCCGAGCTTCAAATTGCCGTTCGGCCGCCCCAAGCAGGATTACCCGCTCAACCTATGGACGAAGTGTCCTAACTGCGAAGAGATGCTCTACAACAAGCAGCTCGACAAGAACCAGCACGTGTGCACCAAGTGTGGCCATCACTTCCGGCTGCGCGCGGGCGCGCGCATCGCCCAGCTGCTCGATCGCGACAGCTTCCACGAGCAGGATGCCAATCTCGTGTCGGTCGACATGCTCGGCTTCGTCGATCAGAAGCCGTATTTCGAACGACTGGCGGCCGCTCAAGCCGCCACTGGGGCCCGCGACGCCGCAGCCTGGGGGACGGGCACGATCGCCGGTACGCGTGTCGTGGTGTGCGTCATGGACTTCGCCTTCATGGGCGGCTCGATGGGAACGGTCGTCGGCGAGAAGGTGACCCGCGCTGCCGAGCACGCGCTCGAGGAGCGCCTGCCGCTGATCATCGTTTCCGCGTCCGGCGGCGCGCGCATGCAGGAAGGCACGCTGTCACTGATGCAGCTTGCCAAGACGGTGGCCGCGCTCGGCCGCCTGGGCGATGCCGGCGTGCCGTTCATCAGCATCCTGACCGACCCGACCACGGGCGGCGTGTTCGCCAGTTTCTCCGCGCTGGGCGACGTCAACATCGCCGAGCCCAAGGCGCTCATCGGCTTCGCCGGCGCGCGCGTCGCAGCGGGCACCATCGCCGAGGAGCTGCCCGAGGGCTTCCAGCGCGCCGAGTTCCTGTACGACCACGGCTTCGTCGACCTGGTGATCCAGCGCTCGAAGCTGCGCGAGACGCTCCTGGGGCTGCTGCGCTACATGAAGCCCAACGCTCATGTCGAGCGCGCGGGCCTGAACGGCTCGTCGCCACTCGGCCGCTCTGCCCAGCTGCTCGAGGATCTGATCCGTGGGGAGCCCGCTCGTGGCTGAGCGAATCAGCGTGCAGACGCCTGCCGTGGAGGCAACGGCCGACGAGCTGCGTGCCGCGGTCTGGCAGCGCGTCCAGCAGGCGCGCAACGTCAAGCGGCCGCACACCCTCGAGCTGGTCCAGGCCATCGCGACCGAGGTCATCGAGCTGCACGGCGACCGGCTGTTCCGCGACGACCCGGCGATCGTCGGCGGCTTCTGCCGCATCGACGGCCGGCGCGCGGTCTTCGTAGGCCATCAGAAGGGCGCCGAGACCGACGAGAACATCCGGCGCAACTTCGGCATGCCTCACCCGGAGGGCTATCGCAAGGCGATCCGGCTCTTCCGCCTGGCCGAGCGACTCGGGCTGCCGGTCGTGACCTTCATCGACACGCCCGGCGCCTTTCCCGGCCCCGCATCGGAGGAGCGCGGCGTAGCCGAGGCAATCGCCCGCGCGATCATGACCATGACCGGCCTGAAGACACCGATCGTCACGGTCATCACCGGCGAGGGCGGGTCGGGCGGCGCGCTGGCGCTGGCCGTGGGCGATGTCGTCCTGGCACTCGAGAACTCGATCTACTCGGTTATCAGCCCCGAAGGCGCGGCGAGCATCCTGTGGCGCTCTGCCGAGTTCAGCCAGCAGGCGGCCATGGCCATGCGCCTGACCGCCGCCGAGCAGCACGCACTGGGCGTGATCGACGAAGTGGTGCCCGAGCCGGCAAATGGCGCACACGCAGATCCAGACGAGACCGCGCGCCGCTTGCGAACGCGCATCGCCGCCCATCTCGACTCACTCGCCGGGCGCGAGCGCAAGGCATTGCTCGACGCGCGCTACGCGCGCTATCGCAACATGGGCGAGTTCGCGGTCGCAGCCGAAACGGGCGAGGCGCAGCCGGAGCGACCGGGCATCGTCGGCCGCATTCGGCGCCTGCTCGACAGCGGCCGCGCGGCGCTCGTCGGTGGTGAGATGGCCGAGCCCGCGGACGCGGCCGACCCGGACGAGCCAGTGGATACCGTGAATCGCACCGGGGAGGGCATGTAGCGCGTGGCGGGCGACCATCAAACGCGTTTGGACGAGCGCGCCACCATCGAGCGCCTGACCGACGAGGTAGTGCCAACGCTCATTGAGCGCCTGGCGAAGAGCGACCTGGGCGAGCTCGAGGTGCGCCAGGACGGTTGGCGTGTCCGGCTCCGCCGCGGCTCGGGCGAATTGGTCGCGCCGGTTGCCCATGGCTCGACATCGGCCCAGCCGCACAAGCCCGCCGCCGTCACCCACGCCGCCGACGCCCAGCCGCGGCGCGAGCCCGCGCGTGGCCAGATCTCCTCACCGGCGGTCGGCTACTTCGCGCCAAAGGAAGGCGTCGCCCCAGGCAGCAAGCTGCGCGCGGGCGACCTGATCGGCGTTGTCGACATGCTCGGGGTGCGCCAGGAAGTGGTCAGCCCGATCGACGGTGTCCTGAAGGTGCTTGACGTCGAGTCGGGCCAGGCGGTCGAGTTCGGTCAGGCCATCGGTCGGGTGGACGCCAATGTTTAGTCGGATCCTGATTGCCAATCGTGGCGAGATCGCGTTGCGCATCGTGCGCGCGTGCCGGCTCCTGGGCATCACCAGCGTCGTCGCCTACAGCGAGGCGGACCGCGAGTCGCGCGCCGTGCAGCTGGCCGATGAGGCGATCTGCGTCGGCCCCGCCGAATCACGACGCTCTTACCTGTCCGCGCCGTCGATCCTGTCCGCCGCGATCGTCGCCGGCTGCGAGGCGATCCACCCGGGCTACGGCTTCCTGTCCGAAGACGACACGTTCGCCGAGATGACGCGCGCCCACGGCCTCACGTTCATCGGTCCGTCGCCCGAGGTGCTCGAGCGCTTCGCGTCGAAAGCCGGCACGAGGACACTCCTCGCCAAGCACGGCCTGCCGACCATTCCCGGCTCAGGGATGTTGCGCGATGACGCGCACGGCATGGCCGAGGCCGACAAGATCGGCTACCCGGTGCTGCTCAAACCGTCGGCCGGCGGCGGCGGCAAGGGCATGCGCATGGTCCGCTCGCCGCGCGAGCTTCAGCAGGCCATGACGATCTGCCGCTCCGAGGCACTTGCCGCTTTCGGCGATGACTCGCTGTACCTCGAGAAGTGGCTCGAGGACAACCGCCACGTTGAGGTCCAGGTCATGGTCGACCGGTTTGGCAACGGCGTGCACGTCGGCGAGCGCGATTGCTCCGTTCAGCGCCGCCACCAGAAGATCGTCGAGGAGGGTCCCAGCCCGGCGCTGACGGACGACCAGCGCGCGGCATTGCTCGATGCCGCAATCAAGGCTGTCGTCGCCGCGGGCTACGAGAACGTGGGCACCCTCGAGTTCCTGCTCGACCGCGACGGCAACTGGTTCTTCATCGAGATCAATTGCCGCATCCAGGTCGAGCACCCGGTGACAGAGATGATCTCGGGCCTTGACATCGTGGCCGAACAGATCCGCATTGCCGCCGGTGAGCCGCTCAGCGTCAAACAATCGGACATCGAGATCAAGGGCCACGCGATCGAGTTCCGCATCAACGCCGAGGACGTGGCGCACGACTTCCGCCCCGCGGCCGGCCGGATCGAGACCTACCTGCCGCCGGGCGGCCCGGGCGTGCGGATGGACAGCCATCTGTATAGCGGCTACGAGGTGCCGCCCTACTATGACTCGCTCCTGGGCAAGCTCATCGTCTGGGGACCCGACCGCGAAACGGCTATCGCCCGCTCGCGTGCCGCGCTCGACGAGCTTGTCGTGGATGGCGTGGTAACCAACGTTCCGCTCCATCGCGCGCTCTTGAGCAACGACGCGTTCCTCAAGGGCGAGTTCACGACCAACCTGCTCGACCGCGTCGGCAGCGCGGCCTTCATGGCCGCAGCCGAAGCGGCCGCCTGACGGAGAACCAGTTGAGCGAAATCGTCCTCACAACCGCCCAGATCCAGGCGCTCATTCCGCACCGCTGGCCGTTCCTGCTTGTCGACAGGATCGTCGAGTACGACCCGGCACGCGGCTACATCCGCGGCGAGAAGGCAGTAACTGCGACTGAGTGGTTCTTCCAGGGCCACTTCCCGCAGCTGCCGGTCATGCCCGGCGTGCTCCAGGTCGAGGCGCTGGCGCAGACGATGGCCGTCTACGTCGCACAGCAGGAAGGCTTCGGCGACCGCATCGGGTTGTTCGCAGCGATCGACGAGTGTCGTTTCAAGCGCATCATCCAGCCCGGCGACGTGATCTCGCTCGAGGTCACGATGGCCAAGCTGGGCGGCCGATTCGGGCGCGGTCACGCGGTGGCCAAGGTCGAAGGCGAGGTCGCCTGCGAAGCAGACCTGTCGTTCATCATCCCGCGCGAAGGGACGCTCGGCTGATGGCGCTGCGTCTCGCGGTGCTGGGCGACATTCACGGCAACATTGCTGCTCTCGACGCGGCGCTGGCCGACGCCAAGAAGCACAAGCCTGACCGCTTCGTGATCACCGGTGACCTGACGTTCAATGGGCCGCGCCCGGGTGAGGTGCTCGACAAGGTCCGCGCGCTCGAGAAGAGCGGCGCATTGGTCGTCGCGGGCAACACCGACATCGCGGTTGCCGACGGCGACTACGCGGCTGCATGGCCGTGGCTGGATGACGTCCCGCAGACCCACATCGACGCCGCCGATTGGGCGCGCGAGCAACTCTCCGACGAGCAGGCCGACTACCTGCGCCGGCTGCCGTCCGAGCGTCGGCTCTGGGCGGGCGACACCCTCGTTCTCGCTTGCCACGGCTCGCCTGGTTCAATTACCGCGGGCCTGCCGACCGATCTTGATCCGACGGTGACCGTCGAACGGGTGACACGCACCGACGCGCGCGTCATCTGCTGCGGCCACACCCACGTTGCCGACATGCGTGAGCTGGGCCGCAAGCTGATCCTCAACCCCGGGTCGTGCGGCTATGCCTTCGACGGCGACCCATCGGCCTGCTGGGCCCTACTGACGCTGCCCGATGGCGACGACGCGCAACCGTCGGCCGAGCTGTTCAGGCCCACGTACGACGCCGGCGCCGCGGCCGAGGAAGTGGCCGCGCGCGGGCTCGCCGGCGACGTGTATCGCGCCGCCACGATCCGCACCGGGCGGCTCATCAGATGACGCGCCGACGCGTCGTCGTCACCGGCATGGGCGCGGTCACGCCGCTCGGCAACGACGTCGCCACCTTCTGGTCGCGCCTCGTCGCGGGGGAGAGCGGCGTCGACACCATCCGCATCAATTTCGACCCCGCGCGGCTCACGAGCAGGATCGCGGGCGAGGTCAAGGACTTCGACCCCTCGCACGTACTCGACCGCAAGGAGATCCGGCGCAACGACCGCTTCACCCAGTTCGCGCTCGTGGCGACGGCCGAGGCGATCAAGCAAGCCGGCCTGCCCGGACGCCTCGAAGGCGAGCTGGCCGACCGCACCGGGATCATCATCGGCTCGGGCATCGGTGGTTCGGGCACGCTCGTCGACCAGGTCGCGATCAACGTGACCCGCGGCCCTGACCGGTTGTCGCCATTCTTCCTGCCCATGGCGATCGCCAACCTCGCGTCTGGCCAGGCCGCGATCAGCTTCGGTGCGCGCGGGCCCAACTGGGCGACCGTCAGCGCGTGTGCCACCGCCGGCCATGGCATCGGCGAGGCATACGAGACGATCGTCCGCGACGACGCCGACATGATGTTTGCCGGCGGGTCCGAAGCCGCGGTGTATGAAGCGCTCGTGGGTGCCTTTGCCGCGATGCGCGCGCTCTCGACGCGTAACGACGATCCGCAGGCCGCGAGCCGGCCGTTCGACTCGGGCCGTGATGGCTTCGTCATGGCCGAGGGCGCCGGGGTGCTGGTGCTCGAGGAGCTGGAGCACGCGCGCAAGCGCGGCGTCGAAATCTTGGCCGAGGTCGTTGGCTACGGCGCGACCGCCGACGCCAGCCACATCACGCTGCCTGCACCCGGCGGGGAGGGTGGCGCCCGGGCCGCCCGGCGCGCAATCGAGAAGGCCGGCATGCGTGTGGAGGACATCGACCACGTCAGCGCCCACGCGACCTCGACGCCCGAGGGCGACCCGGCGGAGCTGATGGGCTTCAAGACGGTCTTCGGTGAGCACATCAAGAACGTGAGCATCACCGCGATCAAGAGCGCGATCGGCCATACGCTGGGCGCGGCCGGCGGCATTGCCGCGATCGCGGCGATCCACGCGATGCGCGAAGGGCGCGTCCCGCCGACCCTGAACCTCGTCAATCCGGCGCCCCAGGCAGAGGGCCTCGACCTGACGCCGCGCACGGCCACGTCGCGTGACGTCCGCGCGACGCTGATCAACGCCTTCGGCTTCGGCGGCCAGAACGCGGCCCTCGTGCTGCGTCGGTGGGATGAGTCATGAGCGCCCCTGGGAAGACCGCGGCTCAGCCGGCGGCCGACGTGACCGGCCTGGTCGGGCTGATCGATAAGCTCGAGAAGCTGCTCAACGCGTCGGAGCTGACGGAGCTCGAGGTCGAGGTCGGTGAGACCGCCCTTGTCCTGCGCAAGCCCGGTGCATTTGCAGCATCGGCCGAATCGTCGGTGGCAACCGCGGGATCGGTCACCCCGGTGCCAACCGCATCCGCGCCGGGACCCGCCACGGCAGTGCCAAAACCGGAACCGGCCATGAATGCGATCGTCGCGCCGTTGACCGGCTTGTTCTACGCCTCGCCGTCGCCCGGCGCGGAGCCGTATGTCAAGCCCGGCGCCCAGGTGCTGGTCGGCCAGGTCATCGGCCTGATCGAGGCGATGAAGCTGTTCAACGAGATCAAGAGCGACCGCGCCGGTCGCGTCGTCCGCGTCGTCCCCGAGGATGGCGCGCTGGTCAAGGCCAAGGACCCTTTGATCGAGGTGCAACCATGACACCGCGCAGCGTGCGCATCACCGGTTGGGGCATGTACGCGCCGGAGCGGCGGCTGACCAATGCCGACCTCGAGCGCGTCGTCGACACCTCGGACGAGTGGATAGTCAGCCGCACCGGCATCCGCGAACGGCGCATCGCGGCCCGGCACGAGACGACCGCCACGCTCGCGGCGATCGCCGGCAAGCGCGCCATCGCCGTCGCCGGCCTGGAGCCCGACGACATCGACGTGATCCTCGTCGCGACGCTCACGCCCGACTATTGGATGCCGTCCACGGGCGCGCTCGTCAAGGAAGCGATCGGCAATACGCGCGCGTTCGCCATGGACGTCGCAGCGGCGTGCAGCGGCCTCGTCTACGCCTACACAGTGGCCGATGCCTACCTACGGTCGGGCATGTTCAAGCACGCGCTGGTGGTCGGCTCGGAAACGCTCTCGCGCTACCTGGACTTCTCGGATCGCGGGACGTGCATCCTGTTCGGCGACGGGGCAGGGGCGATGGTGCTGTCGGCCTCCGACGGGGAGGGCGGGGGCATGCAGGGCATGGAGCTCACGACCGACCCGGACGGGGCGTACATGATCTGGCTGCCGTCGGGTGGGTCCCGATCACCCGCCTCGGGGCAGACGCTTGCCCGGGGCGAGCACTACGTGCGCATGGAAGGTCGCGAGACCTACCGCTACGCGACCAAGACCATGGCCACGACAGCGTTGAAGGCGATCGAGCGGGCCGGCTGGAAGCCCGACGAGATCGACCTGTTCATTCCCCATCAGGCCAACGTGCGCATCATCGAGTCGGTCGCGAAGGGACTCGGCCTGCCCATGGACAAGATGTTCGTCAACCTCGACCGCTACGGCAACACGTCGGCGGCGTCGGTGGGCATCGCTCTCGCAGAGGCCGTCGATACCGGACGCGTCAAGATCGGCGACAAGATCGTGCTGGTCGCTTTCGGCGCCGGACTAACTTCGGGCGGTATCGCCCTGGAGTGGACGGCCGATCCGCTCAACGGCAAACGGGCCGAGGCGGTTGAGCCGGTCGCAACCGTGCGTGAGCCGATCGACTGGTCGTCGGTCGATCCCATCCCCGACAGGTTGCGCCAGGTCCTGGAGGGCAACGCCGGACCGAAAGTGAACCTCGACGACGTCGCGCCGGGTGAGCCCGAACCGGCCCCCCGAGATGAGGTGCTGGCATGATCGATCTGAACGGCAAGGCAGCCGTCATCACCGGTGGGTCGCGCGGCATCGGCAAGGCAATCGCGCTGCGCCTCGCGGCCCAGGGCGCGGACATCTGCTTCTCGTATCGCGGCAACGCCGAGGCGGCTGCGGGCACGCAGAAGGAGATCGAGGCGCTTGGTCGCAAGTGCCTCGCCGTGGTGGCCGACGTGACGCAGGCCGATGCCGCTGAAGCGCTCGTCAAGGCGGCGCTCGACGCGTTTGGCAAGGTCGACATCCTCGTCAACAACGCCGGCATCACGCGCGACGACCTGATCATGCGCATGAAGCCCGAAGACTGGCGCGACGTGCTCGAGACGAACCTGTTCGGCGCTTTCTGGACGTTGAAAGCGGTCACCCGACCCATGCTCCGCGCCAAGTCGGGCCGGATCATCAACATCACGAGCGTTAGCGGCCAGGCCGGCCAGATGGGCCAGGCCAACTACTCGTCCGCAAAGGCCGGCCTGATCGGGCTTACCAAGGCAGCCGCGCGCGAGCTGGGCAGCCGCGGCATCACCGTCAACGCCGTCGCCCCCGGTTTCGTGCTGACCGAGTTGACCCAGGGCCTGAACGACGACCTGAAGCAGCAGATCAACGAGCGCACCCCGCTCGGCCGGTTCGGCACGACGGAGGAGATCGCATTTGCCGTGGCGTTCCTCGCCTCAGATGAGGCCGCGTACATCACGGGCCAGGTGCTCGCGGTGGACGGCGGCCTGGTGATGATGTAGTCCTTTACTGCTTTCCTCCGCCGCGGGCCTTCGGCCCGTGCTGCGCGCGACAGTGGTCCGGCCCCGACGGTGCGTCGGTGCCGTCCCGTCGCTTGCTCGTCTCCTCCGCCGCTCCGCCCCGTTAGACCGGGTCGCCCAATGTTTGCCTCGGCCGGCGGCGCAGGCGTCCCAGCAGCCAGCGCGTGTGCAGAGTGACCAAGCGCTCGGCCGCGAATACGGCGAACCAGCCCGTCCCGGGCCGGCGCATGCGAATGGCCCGTGCCAGACCGCGCAGCATGCACGAATAGCTCAGCCGAATGTCGTTGTAGCTCAGGGCGTGGGCACTCACGCTGCCCTCGACCACCGCCGACTCGACTAACGGCAGATTTACGAACGCGAACCTGCCGCGCAGCCAAAGGTTGATCCACATGCACGTGTCCTCGCCCGTGCGCATGCGCTCCCAGAAGCCGCCTACGTCGTCGAACAGCGACTTCCTCATCAGCGCGCCGTAGGGCACCATTGGCCGGAATTTGAGCGCCACGCGCCAGAAGTCGGTCGTCAGGTCGAGCACTTCCTCGCGGCCCGGAAGCAACCTCATCTGGACATGCTTGCCACGCCCATCTGGCCGCTCCCGCGTGCCACCGGCGCTGCCGAAGTCCGCGTTGGACCCGATGATGGCCGCCAGCGTGCGCTCCAGGAACTCGGGCTCCCAGCGGTCGTCGGCGTCGAGGAAGGCCAGCCACTCGGTCGAGGCCTCGCGGGCGCCGCGATTGCGCGCCACCGCGATGC
>JAXDLE010000028.1:0-11042 GCA_034666725.1 Chloroflexota bacterium | reverse complement strand
TTCGCCGCCGACGCGACACAGCTCCAGATCTCGAATGAGCGCAGGGCCGTGAAGCGGTTCTGGGCGATGTTGTCGTAGTCATCGGCGTCATCGCGCGGGTGAAGCATGGCGCTCACCTGGACGACGTCGACGAAGCCGGTCTTGGACAGCTTGACCGTGACCTGCTTGCCCTGCACGCCGGTCGTGGCACCGATGACGGCCCAATCGGTCGCCTCGGTGTCGTCGATCAACTCGTTGAAGTTGCCACCGTCGCCACTCGCCACGGCCCCGTTCGTCTTGGACGCCAGGTTCGTGTAGAAGTGGAGCGTCACGGTGTTTGTCTTGCCCGACTGGGCAGTCGTCGAGAAGCGCACATGGCCGTAGCCGGGCGCCGCCGCGACGAACGAATAGCGATCGGCCACGATCGAGATCTGGTTGCTCAGTGCGGTGCCCGGATCGGTATCCGCGGCCGGCGTGATCGCGGCCTCGAAGTCGCCGACAAAGACCTTCGCCTTGACGGCCTGGCCGTTCTCGTTGACCGCGTTGAAGACGAGCTTGCCGTTGGTTTCCTTGGGCGACGACCAGCCCGGGATCGGGTCGGGATCGTCCGTGCTGACGGTGCTCGCGGTCTGGCCCATGCCGCGGCGCGCGAAGGCGTGCCACAGCTGCGTCTGGTTCGCGCCACCGAAGCGCATCACGTCAGCGGCGAGATAGGCGTCGCGTGCGCCGAGCATCGACACGTCGGGCGGCATGAGCAGCCAGGCGTCGTAGACGATCTGGATCCAGCGCCGGTTGCCCGGGCAGAGGTCGGCCGGCCGGACGCCGTCTGCGCATTGCTTCTGGAGCGTCGTGTTGCTCGCGGAGTACGAGCTGTTGTACTTCGATACCAGCGCCGCGCGGATGTCGTAGTTGACCGCGTTCCAGATCTCACCGTCGGAGTGAACCTCTGAGCGCGATGGGCACGCGGGCTCGACCGGTGGACCGACGAGCGGCGCGTTGCACGCCGAGTCATAGCCGACGTCGCTGAAGTTGAGCGGGTTCGCATCTAGGGCGTAGTTGCGGATGCCGACCTTCATGTTGCCCGTGGCATATGGGCCGAGCGCCCACTCGTTGGCGCCGCCCGCCGGCGCGATGTTGTAGGCGTGCAGGTACTCGAGCGCGTCGAGGTCGGACCACGACTCGCCCATGGCGCCGGCCTGGTCGCCGGTGAGGTCAGAGTCGGGGCCGCCGACCATGCGGTTGCTGATTGCATGCGTGTACTCGTGGCCGAATACGGTCGTGTCCAGGCCGCCGTCCACGCAAGGCACGTAGAACGAGCCCGCGATGGGCTGGAACAGATACTGGTTCGTGATCGGCGGGATGCCGTCCTGGAGCGTGATCTGGTTGGCGTTGTCCCGGCCCTCGTACGAAGGTGCGCCGCCGGTCACCGCGCCGGCCTGGACGTTGCCGATTTCCGGATCGTTCTCGTTACCAGGGAACGGTCCAGGCTGGCCGTTGCCGAAATTGGACTGCTGCAGGTTCCACGCCTGCTCCGTGAAGCCCAGGAAGTACGAGAAGTCGTGGAAGCGATTGTGGCCGACGAACAGGTTGATGATCGAGGCGTCAATGTCGTTGCGCGCCGGCGAGGCGAAGTTCGCGGGATTGCACTTGCTGCTCTCCCACTGGTTCGTGAACGGGAAGTAATACTTTCGGTCGGCTGCGGGCGGGGCATAGTTCTCGCCCGGGGTGAGCGGGCTCAGCCACGCCTCTGCGGTCTTGGCGTTGTTGCCGATCGACGTGAACGTCGGCAGTCCGGTGGAGACGTCGACGTCCCACGGCGCGCGTGAGGCCGTGTTCTTGACGACCAAGTCGCAGTCGAGCACGGACGTGGTCTTCTCCCAGCAGTCGACGATGCGGTTGTCGGTATTCGAGTAGTCGAGCTTGGGCGAGACTTTGAAGGCCTTCCACTCGGGCGGATAAGGCACCGACTGGGCGGTCTGGTCACTGCTCACCCAGAAGCCGGCGTAGTCGAAGATCTCGCCGACGTTGAAGGCGCACACCCGCGCGGCGTACGAGCCAACGGGCACGCCGCCAGAGGGTGCGTAGTGGATTGCCTCGGGGCTCGTGCCTGCGTCGAGCGATGCCTGGATCGTGACGCCGTTCTTGATCAGCTTGAGCACGATGTCATTCGCCGGAATGGTCGCCGACGCGGTCAGGTCGAGCGTCTGCGTGGCGAGGGTGGTCGTGATCGGGTGGTCAGGCCCGCAGCCCGGCGCCGTGGTCGTGCCCTGGAACGAGCCGGTCACCGGCGCGGCCTGCGACTGGCTGGGCTGCGTGAGCGGTTCCGCGGCTGCCTCGTCAAGCGCGTTCACGCGGAGCCAGGTCTTCTTATTCACCGCATCGATCATGCCGATGAACGCGATCGCCTTGGCGCCCTGGACGTCGACCACGTCGGTCTCGAAGACCGGCCGGACTCCGGCGCCCGCGACAGGCAGCGCACGCAGGCGCGCTCGCTGGTTTTGGGCGAGGCCCTTCACGGTGAAGACGGTCCAGTCACCTTCGGTGTGGACCTTGGCGATGTCGGCGGCGATAGCGTTGATGCCGACTTCGTGCGCCGCGGCTAGCCACGCCTGCTGGGGCGTGATCTGGGCTGCCGCGGGCGCGGCCTGGCTGCCGGCGCTGGTCGACGAGACGTAGGCGATCTTCCAGGCGCCCGAAGAGCCAACGACGCCCACCGTGATCATGCCGTCCTGCGCGGCCGGCAGCGTGCCGAAGCGCTGGCGGAAGAGCACGGCGTGACCGCTGCTCTGGACGAGATTGATATCGCTGATGGTCTCGAGGTTTGAGGTGCTCACGGAGCTCAGGCCGAACAGGGCCTTGTTGCTGGTCACCCATGTGCGCGCAGCGTCAGCGGCCGTTGTGCCACCGAGACCGGTCGCGAGGAAGCCGCTGTAGTTGATCAGCGAATGGGGCGTGCCGTAGGCGTTCCACTCGACATGAGCGCCGAGGGCGCTGACCGCAGCCTGCTGGGCCGACGTCGGGTTGACGTGGCCGGTGCGCGCATCGAAGTCACCCACTACCCCCTCGAATGGGGCCTTGCCGGCGGCCAGTGCCTGGCCGGGCATGAGGAGTGAGCCAATAGTGACCAGGATGAGACTCAGGCTGGCACGACGGCGGGCCGTGATCGCAGTTCGCATTGGAGTCGTTTCTCCCAATCCCCCGAGGCTTCCTGACGGTGGTTTGCCGCAGGTGACACCACCTCCCGTGGTATCAGTCGGTAAGATTGCCGTATCGGGCGCGCCGGGCTAGATTTGGCGGCACCGCTCCGCGTTACAGACGCGTATAGGTTTGCCCAACATCAAGCGCGGAGGAGGCCGAAGAGAGTGCTTAGGACGCGCTCGCCGTCGGCGCGCAGGGCGTTGTGCTCCATCTCGGCTGTTTCCCAGACCTTTGCGCCGCGGATCGTGGCCGCAGTCTCCATGGCAAAGTCACGGTCGACGTACAGGTCATTGGTATAGACCGACGCTGCGACCGGGACTTCGTTCTCGCGCAGGACGTCCGCGTCGTAGAGCCGCGGCCACTCGTGCTCGGCCAGGATCTGCGCCGCTGCGGCGTGGTCGCGCAGGCCGCCGTAGTCCTGCCACATCTGGGGGTAGATGTGCTCGCCTGAGAAATAGCCTTCGGCATCGATCTCCGCGGGGCGTGTCCTGGCGGCGCTCCAGCGCGTGGCGACCCCGTCTGCATATGACGACTCGTGCAACGTCGCGTAGATGGGATTGCGCTGGAAGTTGGTCGCGCCGATCGCTGCGTCCCACAGGAACGCCGCCGAGCCGAAGGGCAGCTCCAGCAGATGGTGCAGCAGCTCCCAGCCGTCGCTCCGCCCAAGGTTCATCCCGTTCATTCGGAACCTATTGGCGGTCAATCGGTCGCCTCCGGGAAGCCGGACGTCCTCATTCTCAAGGCGGTTGAAGATATCGCGGGCGCGCCGCCTGTCGTCCGGGTAGCGCTCGAAGTAGCCGCGGTTCTTGCCGACCACGCGCCCCCAGGTCACGGCGTAGACCTCGTCGGCTGACCGGCCGATGGGCGACAGGCCCCCGGTGATGAATGCCTCGCGCAGGCCGTGCGGCGCAATCGAGAGGTACGTCATCGAGGTGAAGCCACCAAACGACTGGCCGAGCACGCTCCAGCGCTCGTCCCCGATGAGCTCCTGGCGGATCGCCTCCGCGTCGCGCACGATCGAATCGGCGCGGAAGTGGGTCAGGTACTCGGCCTGCTCGCGGGGCGTCGCACCTGGGATGTGCGCCCCAACCGGGGTCGAGCGGCCGACGCCGCGCTGGTCGAGCAGCAGCACGCGATAGTCGGCGAGGGCGCGCTTCATCCAGCCGGTAGGCGGCGCGGCGGGCCGTGTGGCCTCCATGCCCGGCCCGCCCTGTAGGAAGAGCAGATAGGGCTTGTTCTCGCCGCCGGGTGCGACCACCTCTCGGGTGAAGACAGTGATCGTCGAGCCCCCGGGCGTCGCGTGGTCGAGCGGCACGCTGTGCTCGCGCTCGATCAGGGTCGCGCCGGGAACGCGATAGGTGACGCTGGGCATGGCCCGAAGACTAGCCGCGTAGCATCGCCGTTGTGGAGGGCGAGGGACCCGGGCTGCGCGCGACGCTGATCGCGGCTGCGCCCATGGCGGTGGCAATTGGCGTGTTCGGGGTGGTCTTTGGCGCCGCCGCCAGCGCCACCATTGACCCGCTTCTCGTCGTGGGCATGTCGCTGCTCATCTTTTCTGGCTCGCTCCAATTCGCGCTCGTGGCGCTGCTTGCCAGCGGCGCCGGGATATTGGTGTTGATCTCCACCGCGATCGTGCTCAACATGCGCCACGTGGTCTTCGGTGCGGTCCTGCGACCGCGTCTCGATGGGCCCGTGTGGCGCCGCGCTCTCCTGGCTTTTTTCATGCTCGACGAGTCGTTCGGTCTCGCTCTTGCCGGCGGCCGGCGTGCGGCGTTCGTGCTCGCAGTCAGCGGCGTGGCTTTCTACCTGGCATGGCAGATCGGGACGATCCTTGGGGTCCTGGGGGCAAGCGTCGTGGCACTCGAGGAGATCGCCCGCGCTCTCTTTCCCGTCCTGTTCATTGGCCTGGCGGCGGTCACTGCGCGCGGCACTGCAGGGATGATTCGCGGACTTGCCGCAGCGTTGCTCGTGCTGGTCAGCGCGCTCGTGGTGCCGGCGCTCTTTGACTATGCGCCGATCGTCGCGGCGATCGTCGTCGCCCTCCCCTCGCGCCGCGACGGCACGGTGACGAACACCGGAAGCGGCAGCGCATGACCTGGGCACTGGCGCTTTTCATCGGCGCGATCACGTTCGCCAGCCGCGCCGTCTCGGTGGTGCTGCTTCCGCAATTGCCGGAGCGATTCCGCGTTGTGCTCGACCGCATGCCCGTGGCGATCTTCGCCGGTCTCGCGGCACATTCCATCTATGCGCCGGCCAGTGGGCTCGCCGATGTGCATACATTGGCAGCTGCGGCGGGTGCACTGATCGTTGCCCCGCGTCGTTCACTTCTGATCTGTCTCGTTGCGGGATCCGTGGGCTACGTCGTTGGTGACGTGGCCTTACGCCTTCTTTAGCCGCTTCGCGGGGTTCGCGGCATCCAGATCGCCGTCGATGACCGCCATGCGGTCACGCACGATCGCCGTCAGCAGTGAGTCGGGCAGTGGTCGCTCCACGGTGAACTGGATGGTGCTCGCAACCACTTTGAAGGGCGCCAGTTCCTTCGGGTGACGCTCGACGGCGAACCAGCCGCCATACAGGGAGAGGTGCTTCGTCCAGGCCGCGATCGCGACCAACGGCTTGCCGCGGTACTTGAAACGGGGCATGCCGTAGCCCAGGTCCTCGACCGCCGTCGGCGCTGCCTTCTTGATGACGCCTCGGGCGTGGTCGAGCGTCTCACGTTGGTCGGCCGGGAGCGTCTCCAGATAGGCCTCGAGCTCATTCACGTCGGCGCAGCGTAACGCTTACGCTTGGCCGCAAGTTGGACGAGATAGCCGAATTCCTGGCCGACTACCCGGGGCCCATCGCGGTCCACGCGCAACGCCTGCGTCAGCTGGTCCGCGACGCGGTGCCGAGTGCAGTCGAGCGCATCAGGCCCGGCTGGCGGCTCATCGGCTACGACCTGCCGATCACCCGCCACGGCACTTATTTCGCATGGGTCTGGCCCGAGCTGGAGCACGTCCACGTCGGCTGGCAGGTAGGCACGCTGATGGCCGACCCACGCGGCCTGCTGCGCGGTGCGCACCTGCGGCTCAAGAAGGTGCGCTACCTGACCTACGGGCCGCGCGACAGGATCGCGTCGCGCGTCGTGATCAGCTTCACGCGCGACGCGGCCCGCATCGCCGCCATGTCGCACGGGGAGCGCGAGCTGCTCGCCCTGGCTAAGAGCGCCTGATGCGGATCGCCACCTGGAACGTCAACTCGCTCAAGGCGCGCATGGACAGGGTCATGGAGTGGCTCGATCGCGCCCAGCCGGATGTGCTGCTCATGCAGGAGACCAAGCTCGCCGACGGTGACGCGCCGCTCATGGACTTCAAGATGCGCGGCTACGAGCTGCTGCATCACGGCGAGGGGCGCTGGAACGGGGTTGCCATCGCGTCGAAGCTGCCCATCGATGCGGGTTCGGTAGTCACCAATTTCGGCGACGGACCGGTGCGCAACAGCGGCCCCGGCGCGACGCGCGACTTCACCGAAGAGGACTTCAACCCGTTCGACGAGGCGCGCATGGTCAGCGCAGTCGCCGGTGGCATCCGCTTCGTGTGTCTCTACGCGCCCAACGGCCGCGTCGTGGGCTCACCGTTCTTCACGGGCAAGCTCGATTGGTATGCGCGCCTGTTGCGCTGGCTGGGTGAGAACGCGTCGACCGCCGACGCCCTGGTCATCGGTGGCGATATGAACGTCGCCCCGGCGCCGATCGATGTCTGGGATGAGAAAGCGGTCCACGGCGGAACGCACGTCTCGCCACAAGAGCGCGCGGCCTTCGGCGCTCTGCTGAAGTGGGGCCTGACAGATGGCTACCGATCGATCCGGCCCGAGCCCGGCCGCTTCACCTGGTACGACTACCGCGCGGGCAACTTCCACAAGAACCTGGGCATGCGCATCGACCATCTGCTGCTCTCCGCGCCGGTCGCCAAGCGGCTCATCGCGGCCGAAATCGACCGCGAGGCGCGCAAGGGCGTGCCCGTGCCATCGGACCATGCGCCGCTGTTCATCGACCTCGATGAGCCGGGCGTCCCAGTCGATGCCGGCTGGGAGGGCGCGCTCGAGCGCATCGCCGCCCGCACTCGACCGAAGCGGTAGAGTGGCCGCGCCGCACCACTGCCGCGGCACAGCCGAGAGGAGACGGAGATGCTCAAGGAGTTCCGCGATTTCCTGTTGCGCGGCAACGTGGTCGACCTGGCCGTTGCGGTCGTAATCGGTGCGGCTTTTGGCGCGGTAGTGACGTCGTTCGTTGCGAACGTGTTGACGCCGCTGCTCGGGCTGCTCGGGGTGCCCGACTTCTCGACGCTGGCCATCACCACGCCCGGCGGGGCCGTCATCGCGTACGGCTTGTTCTTGAACGCGCTGATCTCGTTCATCCTCATCGGGGCGGCGATCTTCTTCTTCGTGATCAAGCCGCTCAACTCGCTCGAGAAGCGCCGCCAGGCGGGCGCCGAGGCAACCCCGACGACCAAGACCTGCACCGAGTGCGCGTCGACCATCCCGCTGGCTGCCAGGCGCTGCCCGAACTGCACCCAGCCGCAACCGTAGATCGTGCGTCTCTTCTGAGGCGATTCGCGTCATCGGTGATGGCGCGATCAGCATCAAACCGCAGCAACGGCTTGTGTTCTCGTGCTGGCCGACTGTCGGTCCTGAGTCGATCGCGTCATCGGTGATGGCGCGATCAGCATCAAGCGCAGCAACTGCCTGGATTTCGCCTCGAGCGCCTCCGTTCGGTACCCTCCCGCGAATGGATGTGCACCGAATCAAGCCCGACGAGTGGGCGCTCCTGCGCGACATGCGCCTGCGCGCCCTGCGCGACGCGCCCCAGGCCTTTGGCCAGTCATACGAGAACGCGGCGGCGGAGCCTGAGCTCGAGTGGCGCAGCGCGGCGCGCGCGGCGTCGGCCGGCGATCGACGGGCGTGGTTCATCGCACGCTCAGACGTTACCTCTGCGGGCGCGCCGGCCGCTGAGGCCGGCATGGTCCAGGCGCGCCGCCGGCCACCCGACGACTGTCTGGTGTTCTCGATGTGGGTCGCGCCCGAGGCGCGACGCGCGGGCGTGGGCCGCGCGGTGATCGACGCGGCGGCCGATTGGGCGCGCTCCTGGGGTGGACGCCGGATCGTACTCTGGGTTACCGGTGCCAACGAAGGCGCGATGCGCTTTTACGAGCAGATCGGCTTCAAACTGATGACCGAGGGTGCGGACGCAGAGTCGGGCCGCGCGTTCGGCGCGTTCGCGATGGAGCTGCCGCTCGACTGAGTCGCTCAGGTCGAAGCTACGCTGCGTCGCCGATCGTCTCGACGAATTGGCTCTGGTACAGCTCGTTGTAGAAGCCCTTGGCGTCGAGCAGCTGCTGGTGCGTGCCTGTCTCGACGATCTTGCCGTGGTCCATGACCACGATCACGTCGGCGTCGCGAATGGTCGATAGGCGGTGCGCGATGACGAACGTCGTGCGTCCGGCCATCAGCTTGGCCATGGCGCGCTGGATGAGCACCTCAGTGCGCGTGTCGACCGACGACGTCGCTTCGTCGAGGATCAGGATTCGCGGGTTCGCGAGGAAGGCTCGGGCGATGGTCAGGAGCTGCTTCTCGCCCTGCGAGAGGTTGGTCGCGTCATCGTCAATGACGGTGTCGTAGCCTGTCGGCAGCGTCCGCACAAAGTGGTCCGCGTGCGCCTCCTCGGCCGCGGCGACGATCTCCGCTTCGGTCGCGCCCTCGCGCCCATAGGCGATGTTGTCGCGGATCGTGCCATTGAAGAGCCATGTGTCCTGGAGGACCATCCCGAACGCGCGACGCACGTCCTCGCGGCGCACGTCGCGCGTATCGATGCCATCGATCGTGATGTGTCCCGCGTCGATCTCGTAGAAGCGCATCAGCAGGTTGACGAGCGTCGTCTTGCCAGCGCCGGTCGGGCCGACGATGGCGACGGTCGCGCCCGGCTCGGCGGTGAGCGACAGGTTCTCGATCAGCGGCACATCGGGCTTGTAGCGGAAGGACACGTCCCCGAACGCGACTTTGCCCACAACCTCGCCCAGCGTGAGCGCGTCGGCCGGATCGGCGACCATCTCCGGCTCGTCGAGCAGCTCGAAGACGCGCTCGGCTGACGCGACCGCCGACTGGAGCACGTTGGCGATGCTCGCCGCCTGGAGGATGGGCTGGCTGAACTGGCGCGAGTACTGGATGAAAGCGACCACATCGCCGAGGCTCATCTGACCGGTCGCGACGCGCAACCCGCCGATCACGGCGACCGCGACGTAGCTCAGGTTCGATACCACGCCCAACGCCGGCTGGATGATGCCCGAGATGAACTGGGCCCGGTAGGCCGCCTGGTAGAGCCGCTCGTTCTCCTGCTCGAACCGTGCGGCCGATTCCTTCTGGCGCCCGAAGACGGTGACGATGTTGTGCCCGGTGTGGACCTCTTCGACCTGGCCGTTGAGTGCGCCGGTCGAGGCCCACTGGGCAGCAAATTGGCGCTGTGATCGTCGAATGACGAGCACGGTCACCACGAGCGACAGCGGAATCGCCAGCACCGAGATCAGCGCCAGCTCCCAGCTGATGAGGAGCATCATCACGAGCACGCCAATCACCGTCATTACCGAGGTGATGAGCTGGGTAAGGCTCTGTTGCAGCGACTGGCCGATGTTGTCGATGTCGTTCGTGACGCGGCTCAGCACATCGCCGCGCGAATGATTGTCGAAGTAATTCAGCGGCAGCCGGCCGAGCTTGGTGTCGACCTGCTGGCGCAGCCTGTACACGGTGCGCTGCGTGACGCCGGCCATGATGTAAGCCTGGCCCCAGCTGAAGACGGCGCTTATGAGGTAAAGGGCGACGAGGCCCATCAGGATGCTGGCCATTGTGCTGAAGTCAATGCCGACGCCCGGAACGACCGTCAGACCGTGGAGCATGTCCGCAAATTGAGTCTGGCCGCTGGCGCGCAGTGAGGCCTCGACCTGCGCCTGGGTCATACCTGCAGGCAGCTGAGCGCCAATCGCGCCTTCGAAGATCAGATTTGTGGCGTCACCCAGCACCTTGGGGCCGATGACGGAGAAGACCACGCTGCCGATGGCCAGCAGCAACACGACGATCACGCGGGTCCGCTCCGGTCGCAACCGGCCGAGCAGCCGTCTGAACGATTTGCCGAAGTCCTTCGACTTTTCTGGCGGCAGTCCGCCGCCGAACATCATGCCGGGACCGCCACCCGGTCGCCGGCCGGGGCCGCCGAAGGCCGGCCGACCGTCGGAGCTCCTGTCCGACGAACCTCGCCCTGGGCCGCTCATGCCGCGCGCGCCTCATCTTCGGTGAGCTGCGAGAAGACGATCTCGCGATATGTCTGCGACGAGTCGAGCAGCTCGGCGTGGGTCCCGATGCCGACGACACGGCCCTCATCGAGGACAACGATGCGATCGGCCTTGAGGATCGTGCCAACACGCTGGGCGACGATGATCACGGTTGCGTCGGCCAGCTCGCGCTTGAGTGCCGCGCGCAGTCGCACGTCCGTCCGGAAGTCGAGAGCGCTGAAGCTGTCGTCAAAGATGTACAGCGGTGCCCGCCTGATGAGGGCGCGCGCGATGGCAAGGCGCTGGCGCTGCCCGCCTGAGACGTTCGTGCCGCCCTGGTCAATCGGCGACGCGATGCCCGTGGCAAGCTCGTCAACAAACTCGCTCGCCTGGGCAATGCCGAGGGCGGCGCGCACCTCATCGTCGCTGGCCTCAGAGTCGCCATAACGGACATTGCTCGCGATGGTGCCGCTGAACAGGAAAGCGGCCTGCGGGATGACCCCGATGAGCTGCCAAAGATCCTCGCGGCGCACTTCCCTGACATCGATGCCATTGACGAGCACAGCGCCC
>JAXDLE010000027.1:0-14971 GCA_034666725.1 Chloroflexota bacterium | reverse complement strand
TCGCCGCGGTAGACCAGCAGCCGCTCGACCAGGTCCGTAGAGTCGGCCACCGGAGTCGCGAACGGGTTCTGCGAGACGGTCAGCTGCATCACCGCCGTGACGAGGGTGAAACCGATGAGCGACCAGCTCAGCCAGCGCAGCACGCGATCGGACGCGATCACGGAATCACCTCTCTCCTCCGACGCCGTTCCGCGACGGCGATCCGCGGGCCAGTGTACGTGGCGCTGCTACCATCGAGGCACATGATTCCCACCGTAAATCCGGCCGACTGAACGTGGCTGTCGGCTCTTCGAACTCGTTCGATCTGATCATCCTGGGCGGTGGCACCGGCGGCTATTCGGCCGCGTTCCGCGCCGGCCAGCTGGGCCTGAAAGTGGCTCTTATCGACCAGCGGCCCAAGCTCGGCGGGACGTGCCTTCATTGGGGCTGCATCCCGACCAAGGCGATGCTTGAGGCGGCCGAGTTCTACGAGCGCATCGCCCACGGCGCGGCCGATTTCGGCGTAAAGACGGGTGAGGTCAGCTTCGACTACGCGATCGCTGCGAAGCGCCGCCAGTCGGTGGTCGATCGCCTTGCCAAGGGGCTCGACAGCCTCGCCAAGAAGAACAAGGTCGAGGTCATTCGCGGCCGGGGCACGCTGAACGGCGGCAAGCGGGTGCGCGTCGAGACGCTCAACGCTGACGGCAATCCGGACGGTGAGCGGCCGCTCGACGCGACCGACGTGATCCTCGCTACCGGGTCGCGCGTCAAGTCGCTCCCCGGGCTCGAGCCGGACGGCAAGCAGATCATCACGAGCGACGAGGCGACGACGGGCAACACGCTGCCCAGGTCGATCATCGTCGTCGGCGGTGGCGCGGTCGGCGTCGAGTTCGCCTCGTTCTACAAGGACGCCGGCGTCGAGGTGACGCTGCTCGAATACCTGCCGCGGCTGGTGCCGCTCGAGGATGCCGAGATCAGCAAGGAGCTCGAGAAGGTATTCCGCCGGCGCGGCATCAACGTCGTAACCAGCGCCCGCTTCGACGCCGGCGCGGTCAAGAAAGATGACAGCGGCGTGAGCGTGATGGTTGCCAAGGAAGGGGAGGAGCCCAAGGACGTTCGCGCCGAGCAGATGCTCGTCGCCACCGGCCGCGCGCCCAACTCGGACAACGTGGGCCTCGAATCAACACGAGCCAAGGTCGAGAAGGGCTTCGTGCAGGTCGATGCACGGATGCGCACCGCCGAGCCGCACCTCTACGCGATCGGCGACCTGATCGGCGGGCTGCTGCTGGCGCACGTCGCCGCGCACGAGGGCATCGCGGCAGTGCACGCGATCGCTGGCGCCGAGGCTGAGAAGGTCGACTACCTCACGATGCCGCGCGCGACCTACTCGCGGCCGCAGATCGCGTCGATCGGCCGTTCCCAGGAAGAGGCGGAAGCCGCGGGCATGACCGTCAAGATCGGCAAGATGCCCTTCCAGGCCGTCGGCAAGGCGCTCATCCGCGGTGAGCACGAGGGCTTCGTCAAGGTCGTCGCCGACGCCAAGACCGACGAGCTGCTGGGCGTGCACATGATCGGCACCGGGGTCACCGATCTCATCGCCGAGGCTTCGGTCGCGATGCTCCTGGAATCCACCGCATGGGAAGTCGGCAACGCCGTCCACCCGCACCCCACCCTGTCGGAGGCGCTGGGCGAGGCGGCCCTCGCCGTCGACGGCAAGTCGATCAACTTCTAGACCCGCCTTATAAACTCCGGCCCGATGGCAACCACGAAGCCCAGCGCTGACAAGGCCGACACGACCGCCGACGAAACGGCCGAAATCGATGCCACCTCCGGCATCCAGGCCTCAGCAGATACCGAGACGGCGATCCCGACCGGCACGAAGTCGGACGTGACTGCTCTCGGCGCCGACCTCGGGCTGACCCGCGACGACCTGCTCGAGATGTATCGCCTCATGGCGGTCGCGCGTGCGGTCGACGAGCGGATGTGGATCCTGAACCGCGCGGGCAAGATCCCATTCGTCATCAGCGGTCAGGGCCATGAGGGCGCGCAGGTGGGGCTGGCGTACGGGCTCAAGAAGGGCCACGACTGGATGGTCCCGTACTACCGCAGCGTGGCGTCGCTCATCACGTTTGGCATGAGCTCGCGCGAGATCATGCTCGCCCAGTTCGCGCGCGGCGTGGACCCGTCGAGCGGCGGCCGGCAGATGCCCGGCCACTACGGCATCGTCGATCGCAACATCCTCTCGGTGTCGTCGCCGGTCGCGACCCAGCTTCTACACGCGACCGGCATTGCCTGGGCCGCCAAGCTGAAGAAGTCCGACATGGTGACGATCACCTACATCGGCGAGGGCTCGTCCAATCAGGGCGACTTCCATGAGGGGCTCAATTTCGCCGGGATTCACAAGCTGCCCGTCATCTACGTGGTCGAGAACAACGGCTACGCGATCAGCGTCCCCATGGCATTGCAGTCGGCGGTCGAGGACATCGCGATACGCGGCGCCGGCTACAACATGCCCGGCGTGATCATCGACGGGATCGACGTACTCGCCTGCTACAAGGCCGGCAAGGAAGCGATCGAGCGGGCGCGGCGCGGCGACGGCCCTACATTGATCGAGGCCAAAGTCACCCGGCTGACCGCCCACTCATCCGATGACCAGCAGACCAAGTACCGCTCCGCCGAGGAGCTCGAGTCGGAGAAGGGCCGCGATGCGCTGCCGGTCTTCCGCCAGCAGCTGCGCGATGCGGGCTACCTCGATGACGCGACCGAGGAGAACATGGTCGCCGAGGCGCGCAAGGTGGTCGAAGACGCAACCGACTGGGCCGAAGCACAGTCCGATCCGGACCCGGCCACTGCCCAGCGCCACGTGTATGCCGACATGCCACCGGCGCGCATGGACGACCCCCTGTGGACCGGTGAGCGCTTCATCGGCGACGGCGGGCCATGGGGCGCTCTGAAGGGCGAGGGCTGATCGCATGGCCGTGATGACGTTCATCGAAAGCGTGCGCACGACGCTCGCCGAGGAGATGCGCCGCGACGATTCGATGGTCGTCCTGGGCGAGGACGTCGGCAAGAAGGGCGGCGTCTTCCTCGCGACGGACGGCCTGTACGACGAGTTCGGCGGCGACCGCGTGCTCGACACGCCGTTGAGCGAATCGATGATCGTTGGCGTCTCCATCGGCGCCGCCATCGCCGGCCTGCGACCCGTCCCGGAGATCCAGTTCGCCGACTTCATATTTCCGGCGTTCAACCAGATCCTGTCCGAGGCGGCACGGATGCGCTTCCGCTCCAACGGCGCGTTCTCATGTCCCATGACGCTGCGCGCGCCCTACGGCGGCGGCGTGCATGGCGCGCTGTATCACTCGCAGAGCGTCGAGGCGTTCTTCGCCCACATCCCCGGTTTGAAGGTCGTCATCCCGTCGACGCCGTACGACGCGCGCGGGCTGCTGCGCACCTCGATCCGCGACAACGATCCGGTGCTCTTCTTCGAGCACAAGAAGATGTACCGCTCCGTGCGCGGCGACGTGCCCGAAGGCGACTACACGATCCCCATCGGCCAGGCCAAGGTGACGCGCGAGGGGACCGACCTCTCGATCATCGCCTACGGCCTCATGGCGCAGTACTCCCTGGAGGCCGCGGAGATCCTCGCGTCAGACGGCGTGAACGCCGAGGTCGTCGACGTCCGTACATTGCGCCCGCTCGACGGCGAGACCCTCCTGAACAGCGTCCGCAAGACCGGCAAGGCCGTCGTGGTCTACGAGGACAACCGGTTCGGCGGCTACGGCGCGGAAATCGCCGCGATCCTCGCCGAGGAGGCCTTCGAGTCGCTCGACGGACCCATCGTTCGCGTCACCGGCCCCGACGTCCCGGGGGTCCCCTACAACCACGTCCTCGAGGACTGGTTCATGCCCAACCCCGAGCGCATCGCCGAAGCCGCCCGCCGCCTCGCCGCCTACTAGCGCCCCGGCCCACCCCCGTGGCTGGCGCTGACCTCGTCCCCATGACTGATGCCGCCTACGTGGCGTGGCGCGATCGGAGCGTGCGCGAGTACGCGGCCGAGCACGTGAGGTCGGGCGGCTGGACGGCGGAAGAGGCGCCCGCGAAGGCAGAGGCGCAGTTCGTGCAGATCCTGCCCGATGGCTTGGCCACGCCGGGCCAGTTCCTGTGGACGATCGTCGACGCCGCGGGCGCCGATGCCGGCATCCTCTGGGTCGGCACCGAACGGCGGCCCGGCCACGCCTTCATCTACGACATCGAGATCGCCGAGGATAGGCGCGGCCAGGGTCTCGGCACCGCGGCGATGCTGGCCCTCGAGGAGTGGGCGCGAGCCAGCGGCATCGACACGATCGGCCTGCACGTCTTCGGCCACAACACCGCCGCGTGGCAGCTGTACAAGCGCCTCGGCTACGTCGAAACGAACGTCCAGATGGAAAAGCGCCTCTAGCCCGCGCCGAAGTCGCGCCACACAGCAAGACGCCCCGGCCGAAGCCAGGGCGTCGTGCGCGAGTGCGTTAACTGCCTAGAGAGTTTGGAGTCCGTGCTGGTACACGCATACCGGGAACCAGCCGCGGGTCGCTACCAATGAAGAGATCTTGACCCACGTCCCGGTGGTCGGGCTCTTGTAGCTGACGATCACCTTGGTGTCAGGCTTGGCCCAATGCTCCCAGGTCCGAAAAATCCTGCCGGCGGGGACCAAGCGGGTAAAGGTCCGTACGCGCGCGGCGTTGCTCCACTTGATCCGGAAGAGGATCGCCGCAGCGCTGGCGCTGTTGTCGAATATGCCGTAGTAAGCGGGATCGTTGCACGGACCGCCCACGCCGCCGCCCGGGTTGTTGCCGCCACCGGCAGGGTTGTTGTCGTCGGCACAAGTGGATTTGGTGATGACATTCGTGTCGAGAGTGACGGCGCCGTTGCGGGCCAGAGCGCGACCGGTGAGCGTCGCTCCCGTCGTCATCGTGATCGAGGCCATGGCCATGATGTTGCCAATGAATGAGGTCGTCGTGCCGAGCGTGGCGGAGCTACCGATCTGCCAGAAGACATTGCATGCCTGCGCGCCATTGATGAGGCTCACGCTGCTCGCCGATGCCGTCGTCAGTGTGCTACCGACCTGGAAGATGAACCGGGCAGCGGGGACGCCCTGGGCGTCGAGCTTGAGGGTCCCGGTCAGGCCGACTGAGCTGGAAAAGCAGTAAACGCCCGCATTGAGCGTCAGACCACCGAGGTCCAGGCCGGTCATGTCTGTGTCGCAGGCTTGGCCGGCAACGTTGTTGTAGGCGGTGGTGACGGCCGCCTGAGCCTGAGCTGCGGCCGCATCCGCGGCGTGAGTGGTTCCGTTGACGATGCCAGGACCGAAGCCCGTCACTGCACTACCAGGGCTGACACCAAGGTCTCCAGTAATGACGCTGGGGCCGGTGTTGGTGACGGTTGAGTAAGCCAGGACGGCAAACGCGCCCGCGTTGCCCATGTTGACGGCTTGGGAAGCGGCTGCGTTTCCGGCCGCTCCAAACCCGAGCAGAGCAACGAGGATCACGGAGAGAGGTAAAGCGCGTCTAAGCACGACGACACCCTTTCAAAGCCCCCACTGCAAGAAAGCGGCGCCATCGTGGTGGATCTAGAAGCGACCGCAGGCGGTCGCCGGCCTTTTAGGGCACCGTATGCGGGGCGGGTCGACGCGCCTAGGGTCACTTAGTTTGCAATCGACGAACTTGTGCCGATCGACTCAGGGGTAGGGCCGCATGCCCGTCTTGAACGAGGCCCAGTTCACGTGCGCGCTCGCCGGATGCATGACACTATGTGCAAATGCCCAAGGTTCAGATGCCCCAGCTCGGCGAGAGCGTCGCCGAGGGCACGATCGGCAAGTGGCTCAAGAAGGTCGGCGACCACGTCGACAAGTACGAGCCGATCGTCGAGGTCATCACCGACAAGGTCAACGCCGAGGTCCCATCGCCCTTTGAGGGCACGCTGACCGAGATCCTGGTGCAGGAAGGCGAGACGGTCCCGAACAACACCGAAATCGCCGTCATCGAAGGGGCCGCCGCGGAAGCAGAGGCGCCGGCGGCTCCGGCACCGACCGAAACGACAGCTGCCGAGGCCCCAGCCGCCGAGTCACAACCCGCCCCGGCCAGCGGGCCTTACGGCATTGGCAGCGGCCCGGGTGGCTCCGACGAATCGCCCCTGCGCACTCTCGAGCAGCCGACAGCCCAGCCCGCCGCACCCACTGCCGCGCCACCTGCTCCCGCGCCCGTTCCGGCGGCACCGGCGGCTACCGCGGTCGCGACTCCCACAAAGACGGGCGGCAACGGCACGAGCGGCAATGGTGCCGCGGCCGCGTACGACGGCCCGACGACGCCCGCTGTTCGGCGCCTGGCGCGCGAGCACGGCGTCGATCTGAACATGGTCCCCGGGAGCGGTCACAGCGGCCGCGTGACCCGTGAAGACGTGATGAAGTTCGTCGAATCGGGCGGCGCAAACGCCAATGCAGGGGCGCCGCCGGCGCCTCCGGCAGCGGCTCCGGCACCATCAGGGACCGCAGCACCCGCAGCGCCCGCTGGGGCACCGGCACCGGCGGCTGCATCGGCCCCGTCCGCCCCGTCGGCGCCACCCGCGCCGTCCCCGGTCGCGGCAGGTGACTCGCTCAAGTCGGCGAGCCCCATACGCAAGGCCATCGCCACCCAGATGACCAAGGCCCTCGCCATCCCCGTGGCGTACACCGTGGTCGAGGTCGACATGAGTGGCGTCGTCGCCCTGCGCGACGCGAACAAGAGCGCCTACCAGGCGCGCGAGGGCATCGGCCTGACCTATGACGCGCTCGTCGCCAAGGCCACGGTCGAGGCGCTCCGGGCGCACGCCGACTTCAACGCGCACTACACAGACGAGGGCCACTGGCGCCGCGCAGCAGTGAACCTGGGGATCGCCGTGGCAGTGGAAGATGGCCTGGTCGTGCCGGTGATCAAGGACGCCGATCGCCTCAGCGTCCACGGCCTCAACCGCCAGATCCGCGAGCTCGCCGACAGGTCGCGCACGGGCAAGCTCAGCCTCGACGACATCAGCGGCGGCACGTTCACGCTCGACAACACCGGCTGGACGGGTTCGCTCATCACCCAGCCCATCATCAACGCGCCGCAGGTCGGCATCCTGACGATGGAGTCGATCGTCAAGCGCCCGGTCGTCATCGCGACCGCCAATGGCGACGCGATCGCGGTCAAGCCAATGATGTACATGTGCCTCGGCTTCGACCACCGCGCGACCGACGGCGCCCAGGCCGGCAAGTTCATCAACGACGTCAAGCGCTGGCTGGAGTCGGTCGACTCGAACACCACGATCTGGTAGTCGCGCGTTGCAGGCCGAGGTCTCTGCACGTCCTGAAAGCGTGAACCTCGGCCGGCGATGCCGGACTCTGGTCGGTATCCAAACACTGGTGCTCGCCTTCTCCCTGGGCTGCAGCACGGTTCCGACTACCAGCCCCAGCCCGATTCCCCGCGCCAGCCGAACATCGACAGCCACAAGCGGGCCGACCGAGCCGCCACCGTCGCCCGGCACGACCTCCACTCCCAGGCCTTCGACCGCGAACGTCACTCTTGGTGCCTGGCAGCAAGTCGGTGAAATGCCCGATCGAGATGCCTTCATGCAGCGGTTGATCGGCTTCGATGGTGGGTATGTGGGCCCCGACGGCGACGGCTTTTGGTGGTCGGCCGATGGGACTGACTGGGAGCGGACGCAGCTTGCAGACGCTGAAGCGCTGCCGGTCTGCCCCAGGAACGCACCGCCGCTCATCTACTCGTACTCGGGCGTCTCCAACGGCGCCGGGCTCTTGCTTATGGGCGGTCAACTCGAGTCGGATCACTGCATCGACCCGCTCGGAGACGAACAAGTCCCGTTCCACGGCGCCGGCTGGCTGACCACCGACGGCCGCACCACGACAGCCATCCAGACTCCTACCACTGACTTCGACTGGCTATACGTATGGCCGACGAGCGCGGGCTGGGAGGCCCTTGTCACGAAACCGGCGATGCCGCCGCGGCCGAGCGACGTTCAAGGCGCAACCTGGCAATCGGCCGACGGGATCATCTGGACTGAGACCGGGACGGTCGCGCTCAATCTCGACCTGACCGACGCAAAGACGGCCATCAGTGCCGGAGGTACCCGGCTGCTCGTCAGCGCCAGCCATGCCCTTGCGTCGGACGACGGCATCGACTGGCGCGTGCTCGACGTGCCGTTCCTGGGTGGCGCGCCCGACATTTGGGACATCGCGCCTCCTGCCACGGGCATCGCGAGCCTCCCGTCGACCACAAGCTGGCTCGTCGCCTTCAGCCGCGAGAACTACAGCGCTGACTTCGTCTACAGCCCCGAGATATGGCGATCGACCGACCTCGAGACGTGGACGCAGGCAGAGCTCCCCGATACTGGCGGCACGGTCAACGACCTCGTCCTCCTGTCGGACGGCAGCTACTTCGTGAACAGCACGCCGTGCAAGAGCGATGGCGACTACTGCTATTCGCTCGCCCCGCGACAATTCCTGAGCCACGACGACGGGGCGACGTGGGACGAACTTTCCGCATCGTTCTCCGAAGACGAGTTCGTGGTCATGGCCAATGGCCCGGTCGGGCTGCTCGCCGTGCGCCTCGAGGATCTCACGGTCTGGCGCCTTACCTTCGACAACTAGCCGGCGGGCTAGCCTTAACACGTGAGAGTCGTAGTCACGGGTGGCGCCGGGTTCATCGGGCGGGCGCTCGTCAAGAAGCTGGCGAGCGGCGGTGTCGATGTCGTCGCACTGGTCCGTGACCCGGCCAAAGCGAGCCACCTCGAGGGGCCGCACGTGACCCTCGCGGCGAGCGACCTCAAAGACACAGCCGCGACGGCAGCCATCATGCGCGGCGCTGACGGCGTCATCCACGCGGCCGGCTCGTATCGCCTCGGCATCGCCCCCGCTGAACGGCCGGGGATGCTCGACGCGAACCTGGGCACCACGGAGCGCGTGCTCGACGCGGCCATCGAAGCCAAAGTCCGGCGCATCGTCTACGTGTCGACCGTGAACGTGTTCGGCGATACGCACGGCGAGGTCGTCGATGAGACCTACCGGCGCGACCCCAACACGACGAAAGGCCGCTTCGTATCGTTTTACGACGAGTCCAAGTTCCGCGCCCACCTGGCCGCGGAAGAGCGCATCGCCCAGGGCGCGCCCATCGTCATCGTCCAGCCCGCCCAGGTCTACGGGCCGCACGACCACTCCTGGTTCGGCGAGCAGCTGGGCCTTGCGTTCCGCGGCAAGCTGCCCTATCTCGCGTTTCCAACGACCGGCGTCGCGCCCGTCCACGTCGATGACGTGTCCGAGGCCATCGTCGCCGCGCTCGTCCGCGGCCGCGTCGGCCAGTCGTACGTCCTTGCCGGTGTACCTCAGCGGTCGCGTGATGCATACGAGGTTGCCGCTCGCGTCGGCGGCCACCGCCTGCCGCGGATTACATTTCCGACGTTCCTGCTGCGCCTGATCGCGCCGATCAACGACCGCAAAGCGGGCGGCTTCACCGGCCTGCCACCCAACCTGCGCGAAGGGATCAGCGCCGGCCACAAGGTGACCTACTGGGCGAGCAGCGCCAAGGCCATGAAGGAGCTCGGCTTCGCCGCGCGCCCGCTCAAGAAGGGAGTGGCCGACGTCTACGGACGCACCACGTAGTACCCACGTAGGCGCATTCGCGTAACCCGCAATCCCGACTCAACCGGTAAACTTTCGCCAAGTTATGGGTCGCGAGCTCCCGATGTTCCAACCGCCCCCCGAGCCGGGCGCGGCCAGCGGACATACTCCTCACCTGCCAACAACTATCGCCATGGGCGGTGGTGATTTCAGCGCGCCCGCGGCTGATGGATCAACTGCTTTGCGGCGGCACCCCGAATGGATCAAGGCCCGACTTCCGTCAGGCGAGAACTACCACGACCTGAAAAAGATCCTCAGGGGCCTGACGCTCAACACCGTCTGTGAGGAGGCGCGCTGCCCCAACATCGGCGAGTGCTGGGACCAGCGCACCGCGACGATCATGATCCTGGGCGACGTCTGCACCCGGGCATGCGGCTTCTGCGCGGTCAAGACCGGCCGGCCCACCTGGAACGACGAGGACGAGCCCGCGCGCGTCGCTGAGGCGGTTGCCCAGATGCATCTCGAGCACGTCGTTGTCACGAGTGTTGCAAGAGACGACCTGCCCGACGGTGGCGCGCACATCTTTGCCGAAACAATCCGCGCCCTGCGTCACGCCGTACCGTCGATGGGCGTCGAAGTGCTGATACCCGATTTCAATGGGACAGATGCCCCTTTACGGACCGTCATGGAGGCCCAGCCCGACATCCTCAACCACAACCTTGAGACCGTTGAGCGACTCCAGAAGCCAGTACGCAAGCGCGCCCGCTACGGGCGCTCGCTGGACGTGCTCGCGCGCGCCAAGCAGATGGCGCAGGAAATCGCTGGTCGGGAAGGCACTGTGAACACCAAGTCAAGCCTGATGGTCGGCCTTGGAGAGACCCGCGAAGAGCTCCACCAGGCGTTTGTCGACCTGCGCGGGGTCGACTGCGACGTGCTGACGATCGGCCAGTACCTGCGCCCGTCGGAACAACATCTGCCGCTCGAGCGTTACTATGTTCCCAGCGAATTTCAGGACATGCGGACTGAAGCGCTGGCCCTGGGTTTCAAGCACGTTGAATCCGGCCCGCTTGTTCGCAGCAGCTATCACGCAAGAGACCAGGTTCCCGAGGAAGCTCGTCGCCGCCGTGCCGGGCAGCGCGCCGACCTCGTGGGCACCGCTTGAGGATCCAAATTGACGCCTAACCACGCCCCGACGCATTCCCATGTCCGCCGCCCGCGCAATGCCGGCTCTTGGCGGCCTTTTGCCGTTGTCTTCGGGTTTGCCCTGACGGCCATCCTCGCGGCGATCGTCTTCGTCGCCTGCACGACCAACGCGCCGGTGCCCACACCGGTCAACACCGACGGCACGATCGTCGCGGGCGTGACCGTGAACGGCGTGGACATCGGCGGTCTCGCGCGCGATCAGGCTGAGTCGAAGCTCAACTTCGAGCTGCCCGACCCCACCACTGGCAAGCTGACGATCCTCATCGGCACGCTCACCCAGGACGTGACCTACGCCTCGGTCAGCCGCGCCTATGACATCAACGCGATCATTGAGGCGGCATTCACCTCGACAGGTGGCGCCGTCGAGCCCAAGACCACTTACAACGCCGACGCGCTCGCGGGGCAGGTCAACGACTTTGTCGCGACCGCCCAGTCGCAGCCCATCAACGCGACCATCACTTTCGAGAACGGCGAGTACGTTCTGACCGCGGCTTCCGACGGCCGCTCAGTGGATGGCGCGGCCGTGCTCACCAATGCCGGCACGCTCATGGGCAACGGCAACGCTTTGGACCAGACGCTCGACGTCCCGGTCACCGCCATACCGGCCGACATCAACTCAGACGCGGCGCAGGCGGCCATCGACCACGCGCAGGCCGTCACCTCCGCGCCGCTGACGATCACCGCCGGCGGCGAGTCGTTCATCGTCGACGGCGCCACGCTGCGTACCTGGCTGGTGCTCGAGCAGACCACGCCCGGCCAGTGGACGCTGACCGTCGACGACGCCCTCGTGTCGGTATTCGTCAACAACGTCAAGGCAAGCGTTGACGCGCCGGCGGTCGATGCCGAGTGGCACTTCGGCGACGGCGCCGAGCCTGTCGTCGTCCCCAGCGCTACCGGCTACGAGGTCGACGCGGTTGCGGCGGTTCAGCAGATCGAGACGACGCTTGCTGCAGCCACGGGGCCAGTCGCGCCCATCGCCCTGACCGTGCTTTTCACCGAGCCTGATTTCACGACCGCTGAGGCACAGGCCGCGGCGGGCAGAGTCCAGGTTCTGGGCTCGTGGACGACGCACTACATTCCCAGCCACTTCAACGGCGACGGCATCAACATCCGCCGCCCGGCCGCAATGATCGACGGCACCGTCATCCAGGCCGGCGACGTGTTCGACTTCTACAAGCTCACCGGCCCATACACGATCGCCAACGGCTACACGGACGGTGCGGCCCTCATCCACGGCAAGACAGTGGGCGAGGGAGTGCTCGGTGGCGGCCTGTGCTCGGCGTCGACGACGATGTTCAATGCCGCGCTGCGCGCCGGCTTCCAGATGGGTCAGCGCTACAACCACGCCTACTACATCACGCGCTACCCGGTCGGCCTGGACGCGACGATCTGGGTCAACGGCAACTCGGTCAAGAACATGACCTTCACCAACGACAGCAAGTACCCCATCGTGATCCGCAGCATCAACAAGAAGCGGGCGGTCACGTTCCAGGTATGGGGCGTTGGCGACGGTCGCACGGTCAGCCTGGCCGACCCGATCGTCACCAACCAGACAGAGGCCAACCAGTGGTGGCAGTACACCGACACGCTTGCCCCGCGCCAGACCGAGCGAACCGAGTACGGCGCTGACGGTTTCGACTCGATCGTGAATCGCACCGTTCGTGACCGCGATGGCAACGTGATCCACACCGACTCGTTCCACTCGGACTATCGGCGGACGGACGGCATCGTCCTCGTTGGCAGATGCAACAACGACCCGCCGTCCGGATACAAGCTCCCGCTGGAACAATCTCTGCCGCCATGCAATGGTGGTGGCGGGCCGACCCCGACTCCGGGCGGCGGCGGGCCGACTCCGACCCCGCATCCGACTGGGGCGCCAACTTCTCCGACGGCCAGCTTCACCAAGAGCAACCAGGGCGGCGGCACGTTCGCCTTCAATGCCACGGCCAGCACGGGCGGCAACCTGACGTACAGCTGGACTTCGGACGCCGGGTGGTCGGCAGGGGACGACCCGACTGTCAGCCACACCTTTGCGCCCGGCACATGGAACGTGACGCTCACGGTGACGAACTCGGAGGGCACGAGCAGCGTCACCAAGCCGGTGACAGTCAGCGGAGCGACGGCGCCTCCGCCGACGCCAGGGCCAACCGATACGCCGGCGCCAACGGCGACTCCGTGTTCGGGGCCAGGCACTCCGCCGCCCCCTCCAACCTGTACGTAGCCGCCTGAAATCGATCCGATCGGGCGGATCGGCCCCCATCGACCTGCAGGACTGAGATGACGACTCGGAGGTCGCGGAAGGCTGCTGCGCTGGCGTTCGGTGCCATGTTCGCAATCGGTGGCCTGGGGATGCGCGGCACGATCACGGTGCAATAACAGATTAGAACAGGTGTTCTATAATGGCTGAATGCCGGGCACCGAATATCGCGAGGAGCCGTGCCGCTCGGCGCTGAACCGGGTCAAGGGCATGGGCTTCAAATGGTCGCTGAACCCGTACACCGGCTGCGCCCACCAATGCACCTTCTGCTACGTCCGCGCCTTCGAGCGGCGCGCCGATCGGCCGTCGGATGATCGCTATGGGGCGTCGGTGCGCGTCAAGGTCAACGTCGCCGATGTCCTGAGGCGCGAGCTCGCCCGTAAGTCCTGGGAAGGCGAGCTCGTCGCGATCGGTGCCGCAACGGATCCATACCAGCCCGCAGAAGGCCGCTACCGCCTCACGCGGGCGTGCCTCGAGGTGCTGTCGGCGGCTGCCAACCCGCTGAGCATCATTACCCGCGGCCCCATGATCGTGCGCGACCTCGACGTCCTGACCGCCGCCGCGAGGCGCGCCGACGTGAGTGTCACGTTCTCCATCCCGACGCTCGACCCCAAGATCTGGCGCTACACCGAGCCGCACACAGCCCCGCCGCGCCAGCGTCTGCGCGCCGTGCGCACGCTCACCGACGCGGGCATCGACGCCAGCGTGGGTGTCGCGCCGCTGCTGCCCGGGCTGTCGGATGATCCGGAACTCATCGCCGACGTCGTCAAGGCCGCGCGCGACCACGGCGCGACGCGCGTCTGGGCGAACGTGCTCTACCTGCGGCCCGGCACGCGCGAGCACTTCCTCGACAAGCTGGCCGCGATCTGGCCCGAGCTCTTGCCCATGTACCAGGATCTCTACGCCGGCCGCGCATATCTGCCCGACGCGGAAGTGGGCCCACGCCGCGCGGCCGTCGCCGCGGTTGCCCGCCGGGTGGGCGTTGCCGATCGGCGCGCGATCAAGCTCGTCCCGGTCGCGCCGCCGCCCGCGCCGCCGCCCGTTGAGCAGCTCGCGTGGATCTTGTCGGCCGACGTCGAACATCGCCGCGCGGCCTGAGGCGCGACGTGGCGCCGCGCGCTGCCCTTCGTACGTAGGCGCATCAGTAGGGAGTTGGGTGGTGGCGCGGTTGACAGATCGGTGCGCGAACGTCTCAACTGGACTCATGAGAAGGCGCCCGGTGTCCATCGTTGTCTCGCTGATCATGCTCGCGGCTGCGCTCGTCGCCCCCGCCCCTATAGGTGCGACACCTGCGCCCGACTACGGCGCCGTCGGCAAATGCCGCTACGAGATCACGGAATGGTCCGGGGCCGTATGGACTGAGGCCGAGCTGCGACGCGTCGCGGTCACGCCGCCCCAGCTCTTCAGCCATGGCGGCACGCAGATGGTCGGCTGGCGCTTCGTCGTGCGGCGGTCGCTCGACCGTGAGAACGGTCCATGGCAGGTCACTTACCGCAGCCCCATCCAGAAGGGGAGCGCCACGACTTCGAGCGCGGCCGATCTCCACACCATGCGCGTCGACGTACCGCTGCCGCAGGCCACTGAGCTGGAATTCGTCCACTACACCGTGGCGCTCAAGCTGTTCTGGTTCAACGCTAACGGATCCGTCCAGTCGAAGGTCGGTCACCCCATGTCGAGCCTGCATCTGATCGTCGACCACGAAGACAACGGCGGCGACGACGACTTCTGCCCCGGTCTCGCGCAGCAGTTTTTCGAACCCTAGCCGCCGCGCCCCACAATGGGCGCATGACCGACGAGCTTCGAAACCAGTTGGTGCAGCTGTTGCGCGGCACCCAGGCACACATGTCATTCGACGACGCCGTGGCTGACTTCCCGGCCGCGGCGATCAACCAGCGCGCGCCCAACGT
>JAXDLE010000026.1:0-4191 GCA_034666725.1 Chloroflexota bacterium | reverse complement strand
ACGACGTCCATGCGTGTGGGAAGACGACACATCGGGTTCGTCGTATCGATGGCTGGAAGCTTGGCAATCGCGGTGGCGGCCGTCACGGTCGCTGGGTCGCCAGCGCCGTCAAAGGGCCAGATCCCCGATTCGGCCTGGTCATCGGTTGGTGCCTTGGACCTGTCCCAGGTTCCGGACTACGTCTCCCAACTGGGCCGTGACGGCAATGTCGTCGGGTATGTGTCCAAAGTCTCAATCACCGATCCGTCAGACGGAGCCCGGGACGTGCTTGGCCGGCCCATGGCAGCTACGTGGCCGGTCTTCGCAGACGACCTAAAGACAGTCGTCGGACACATGGTTCCCGACAAGGGGTTCATTCCTCTCGGCGTCGACCCATCCACGGTTGATTCGTTCCCAGCTCGAGTTGCGCCGGGGCCTTAGCCTCGCTGACCGACGCAGATGCCTTTGAAGTGCCGCGCCGTTATGGGCCCGGCACTTCGCTCAGTGGCGGTTGGAAGATGCGCTCTGTTGGAACATCCTTGAATGGGCCTCGGCCACTGCACGACCTCACCACGCGGTTCAACCTGCCACCGAGGAGACCCGACGTGTCGTCCTCAAGGCTGAAGCGAGGCTCCCACGGACGCCGGTGCCGAAGACACAAGTGAGGACCCAAGAGGAATGAAGCCGGATCCAGGCATCAGGACGCCAACTTGCGTCGTTAGGTCCGGACCGTAGACAGGCACCGGCGCTTCCTGCGGCCGGCTACCGCCCAGGAGCCGTGGGTGCAGAAGCAACAACTTCGGCGCGTATCCCACGATGCTATTGCCAGACGGGCCTCCCACGACGCTGATGAAGTCAGGAACAAACGCCTCGTTGACGGTGCCGGTCTTGGTCTGACCAACGTAGTCGGGCATCGTGCCGACGGTCGGTCGGCGCCATACCAGCGCCTCGACGACGGCCGTGATTCGGCGGACGCCGTGCCGGCTGGTAACGTCGAGCGATGTCACCCGGAAGACCGTCGGCGCGCCGGACGTGCGGACGAACGACTTCAATTGGCTCGCCTCCGCGACGTCGATTGACTGGTCCGGGCTGGCGTTGAGCTCGTCTGCCAAGATCCAGCTCTCGGGACAGACATCCGCACTGCCCTCCGTAACCGATGCGCATACGGTGTCCAGGACGAGATAGCCGCCCGCGAGAAACGGCGCCTGCTCGCCAGTCTGCGCGGCACGGATCTCCATTTCGGGCCTCCGCAGCACGGTCTCCCCGCCTATGGAGCTCGGAAGCCCGTCGGGCCCGACGACAATGGCATCTGCCGCACCTGGCACGCCGCTCGATGGTCGCAGCAGGACGAGCGCCGCAACAAGACATGCCGCCAGAGTTGCGAAGGTCACGACGCTCAGGCCGGCGCGATCTTGAGGTTTGCGGAACGTGATATTCGGGTACTCGCGCTCGGCCCGCTGTAGCTCTCCCGCGAGAAGCGACCGAAGCCGCGTCTCAACCGCTTCCTGGGATTCTCGATCACTCAAGGTTCGAATACCTCCCGGAGCCGCATGAGCCCGGTCTTCAGTTGGGTCTTGATCGTGTTGTCACTCACCCCCAGAGCGGCTGCCGTCTCTCGCACCGTGAGCTCAGCGAGGTAGTGGAGCGCCACGGCCGCCCGGGTTCGCGCAGGCAGGGCCATCAGTGCTTCGCGAAGCTCGGAGTCCTGCCCAATCCCGCCATCGGGCGCCGCCAGCTCCAGCGTGTTGCCTTCCATTCGGACCAATCGACGGACGCGGCGGGCCACTCGAAATGCCTGTCGGGTCTCGATTCTAAGGAGCCATGAACGTAAAGCCCTCGGCTCGCGCAACGTGTCGATGCGACGGAGCGCGATCTCGAAGGTTTCCTGGACCAGATCTTGGGCCTCATCCTCGTCCAGCACCATCATTCGGGCGGCGGCCAGTAAGACTGGCCCGTGCTCATGCAAGCTGGCCACTGCAACGTCGCGAGGGGTCGGCCTCACGACTCCGATCCCAACCGCCCGCCCTGATTCCACTCGGCCTCCATGGTCTGCTGACGTATAGAGGCCTCAGGACGCCAAACCGGGTGACATCGTCGAGAAAACGAGTTTCGCTTCTCCGCGTCGGGGTTGCCGTCACCGATCGGATTGGAAATCCAACGACTCACGTGGCGCGCCGGGTCGTTACGTCCCGCATTCGACAAGCTCGCATCGTCTGATCTCGGTGACGTCATTCATGCGAGCGATGGTCGCGCCCGCCACGCCCGGCCCCTGGGCTGCCGGCTCAACTAAGTCTCCCGATCTCGGTCCAAGGCCTCCGAGGTCCGAATCGCGTTGTAGATTCGCGTGCGGTCCAGGGTCGAGGCTTACCTAAGCATCGTCAACGCGGGCCGCGCTCAGACTGAGTCAATACCCCGCCTCAGGGCGTCGGATATGCGATACGAAGAACGACCCAGCCGAGAACGTGGCCACGATCCAGGCAAACGCCGGAACCGCGAGAACCGGATCGCCCGGCCACTCTCGAAACGCAACCAACAAGGCCACAAGCTCCGAAGCCAGGACGACACCTGCGGTGATCAACACGACGATCTCGAAGCGCACAAGATGACGATCATGGGCCGCATCGCCAGGTGAGCCGGCCGCACCTCGCCCGATCCACAGGACGGGACGCCGTACGACCCAGCACGCCAAAAGTGACCAGACGGCGCCGAGCGTGATTACGGCAGCAATCTCAAGCGCGGAGACTGGAGGCTGAACAGAGGCGGATCGATGAAATAGAGCTTGGATCAGTTCTAGGAGCAAATAGATGAGTGTTGCCCAACTCAATGCCAACACCGCCTTCGCGTAGCGCAGGACGAGCCGGCGTAGGAGGCCGAGATGGCGGGTCAGCGAAGCCTCAGTCTTGGCTACCTCTTCGGCTGTCGTTCGGTCATCCGAGCCGGCGAGCGCAAAGTCGACCCAGTAGGCACGACGCTTTTCCTTATCGAGGTCCGTACCTCCGGCTTCGACAAGTGCCCAACGTTCCTTGGTGATTAGATTCATCCCGATCGCCTTGTGAACGCGAATCGTATTGCGTCTCTCGCGGTCGTCGCCCACGACAAATGGTGTCGCCTCCATCTCACGTCGTTGGACGTCAACTTTGAGGCTCGGCGCCTCATCTTTTGAAATCGTGATGCCTGACAGAATGAAGCGCGGGTAAAACTTGGCTCCCTCGGCACCCGGGTAGTCATGCGTGAAGTAGAACTCGACGAGATCGCGAAACAGGGAATACACCGCGTAGAGGGGCGCGATGGCGATCGCGATCAGGGCGACGACCAGTGCGCCGACGAGGACAGTGTCGACCGGCAAACCGACAGTGACGACGACCAAGGTCAGGAGCACGTCCTTGAGGACAACGGGCAGGAGCACGAGGAGCGCGGCGCCGCTAAGGAAAGCACCGGCCACACGGTGGAGGGTCGACAGGCGAACCTCGGCGCGCTGAAGGAAGGCCCGAGCGGCGAGGGCCTCAGCCTCGGAGACGGTGCTCACAAGGGGTCACCTCAATCGTCGTTGCGGCCCGCGTGACGGGCTGGATCTCCGAATTCGCTCGCCCGGCTCCCGGCGAGCGACCGTGGGCCGACGATCGGGCGGCGGGATGGGACGAATCCCTATCGAGGACATCTGTGAGCCGCCTTCCTTGACCGGGCTTCCACACGGCAGATTCGCCCGGTCGGTGAGCCGTCGTTTGCCGGATCCGAAGCTGGCAACGAACGCCTCTCGTCCTTCTTGGCTGCCCCACTAGGGCGCAGCGGATGGCTGCACCGCCGAAGGAGCAGGAGTCTGTGTCGGGCCAATCGAAACCGGGTTGGTCCACTCGCGGCCCAGGAGCCCGAGGATCGTGACGATCACCACGATGACGACGATGTACGCGTACTGGACAAGAGGTCGACCTTCACTGCCAAATGGTCGGCGGCGGGGCACGTCATTGCTAGAGGTCGCTGGCATCAGGGTTTCCGTTCAAGGTGCTGTCCGCATTGGCTTGGCGGACTCGGTTGAGAAACTCGGGGGCGTCGTCTCGACCGATAAATGCGGCGGCAGTGACGGCGGTTCGACTGGCTGCCGTGGCCGCATCCGTGGCTTTCTCACGCCCCTGATTGCCAACCTGGTATCCGAAGTAGCTACCGACCAGCGTGCCGATCACCGTCGTGACCGACCCCATGGCGGCAGCGACTGCG
>JAXDLE010000025.1:0-32992 GCA_034666725.1 Chloroflexota bacterium | reverse complement strand
GGCGATGCCGCCGGCGTGGATGAGCGTTGCTCCGGAGCGTGCGCCCGGCGAGTCTGGGAGCTGACTCGAAAAGACGCTTATCGAATCGGATGAGATCTGGACCAGGTCGCTGAGATAGCCGCCGCCCACCGAGCCGCCACCGAACGCGATCGCATCGAAGGGCGAACTGCCACGCGAACTGTTGGCGAGTGCGTAGAGCTGGCGCGGCGGAGCGTCCGACTCAGGGCCTTGTGTCCAGCTCTGCTCATCGGGGTCAAATGACCAGGTATCGCCCAGTGCGGGCACTCCGGTTGTCTGGCCGCCATACAAGATGAGCGTGCCGGCAGTCGACCAATAGCAATCGTGGAGGCAGCGCTTGACCGGCACATCGCCGCTCGGCGTCATGTCGGCCCACTCGCCGTTGGCGAAGTCATAAGCGCGCGTGTCGGCAAAGCGGCCGTCGTCCTGGGTGAAGCCGTGGCTGATCCACAGCCGACCGTCCGGACCGAGCGAGGCGCATGAGCCGTAACGGGCCTCGGGCATGGCACCGAGCGAGGGCAGATCGTGCCAGGCGTCAGCGGCGGGGTCGTAGGCCCAAACGTCGTCGAAGAACTCTTGGCCCTGGCCGCTCCAGACGACGAGGCCCACCCCGGGGACCATGGTGGCCGTGTGGCCGAAGCGCGGCGCGGGCGCCGGGCCGGCGGGATGGAGCTCGGTCCATGTGTACGTGTCGAGATCGAATGACCAGAGGTCGTTCGCCGGCCCGTCAGCGGTCCGACCGCCGAAGAGATATGCGACCGGTCTGTCGCCCGTGCTGCCCACCGCCCAGCCGACGGTCCAGGTGTGGTCCTCGCGCGCCGACGGACCAGTAGCTACTTCGGTCAGCTCCCGCCAGGTCGTCGTGTCTATGGCGATGGGGGTGCCCGTCGCGGCCGGCAAAGTCGGCCTGGTAGTGGGCGAGGCAGGCACAGGCGTGGAGGGTTGGGCACGAACAGTCTGAGTCGGTGCCGGGGTCGATATGGGTATCGGTGCGCTCGTGCCGCACGCGGCGAGCACGATGCAGGCGAGGCCAGCGAGCAGCCCCCGTCTCATGGACGGGGCTACGCGTTCTCCTCGCTTGCGGTTTCGCCACCCTCGGCGCCCTCGGCCTTGGGCTCGGCACCCTCTTCGGCGGCAGCGGCCTCCGCGGCGCCCACGACGGTCTCCTCTTCGACGCGCGGCTGCTGGACGCGAGCGATCGCCTCTGAAGCCTCGGTCACCAGGGTCACGCCGTTGGGCATGACCAGGTCGGAGGCGTGGAGCGCCGAGTCGAAGTCGACCAACGGCGAGATGTCGACCTCGATGCCCGACGGCAGGTCGTCCGGCTTGCAGCGCACGAGGACCGAGTCACGCAGGTGGAGCAGCACGCCACCCTGCTTGGCGACGGCCTCTGAGATACCGACGAAGACGAGCGGCACATCGACAGTGCGCTCTTCCTCGAGGTTTACGACGAGCAGGTCGACGTGCAGGGGATTGCGGCTGACCGGGTGCTCCTGGATGGCCTGGAGCAGCACCGGCTGGGCCTTCCCATCGCCCTCGATCGACAGGTCGATCACGGCGTGGCGCCCGGCATGGCGGCGCAGCAGCTCGAACTCGTGCGTGTCGAGCGAAATGTTCTGTGACTGGACGCCGGCACCGTAGACAACAGCCGGCAGGACGCCGCCTTTGCGCAGGTTGGCGACGGCCTTGCCGCGTACGTCGCGCGGTCGGGCGGTTAGCTGTGGTCGGCTCATAGGACGGCTGATTGTACGATGCAAGCCATGGCGGCCTCGATTCTGATAGTTGAAGACGAGTACGCGGTCGCGCGCGGCACTCAATACGCCCTCCAGCAGGAGGGTTATGACGTCACGGTTGCACGCAGCGGCGAGGAGGGTCTCGAGATCGCGACGCGGGCGGCGCCCGACCTGATCGTGCTCGACGTGCGCCTGCCAGAGATGGACGGGTTCGAGATGCTGCGCCGCTTGCGTGGCGCGGGCAACAAGGCGCCGGTGCTCTTCCTCACGGCACGCGACGAGGAGATGGACAAGGTCATCGGCCTAGAGCTCGGCGCCGACGACTACCTGACGAAGCCCTTCGGGCTGCGCGAGCTGATGAGCCGCATCAAGTCGCTGCTGCGTCGCGCTTACGGCGACCTGGCCGACGCGGCCGGCGGCCGGGTCATTCGCCACCATGACCTGCTCATCGATCTTGAGCGGCGGCGCGTCCAGCGCGGCGAGCGCCGCCTGAGCCTGACCGCGACCGAGTTCGAGATCCTGCGCCACCTCGCGTCACGGCCGGGGCGCGTCTTCTCGCGCAGAGAGCTCATCGAGCTCGTCAGGGACTACGAGGCGCTCGACCAGGACGAGAAGACCATCAACGTCCACGTCAGCCACCTGCGCGAGAAGCTCGAGGACGACCCGTCCGATCCGCAGTTCATCCTGACGATCCGCGGCGCCGGCTACGCCTTTGCGGAGCGCAGGTCCGGCCCGGAGCGTTAGGTCCGGCCCGAGCATTAACGCAAGGGCATTGATGCCGAACCGACGGCCCCGACTGCTGCCGCGCGTCCTGACCGGGCTGCGCGCTCGCCTCGTCCTCGGCTTCCTCCTCGTCGTCGCGATCGTGCTCGCCTTGATGTTCGCGACGCTGCCGCGGCTGCTCGATGGCTATTTCGCCCAGCAGGTGCGCGAGGATCTTGGTCGGCGATCCGGCGAGATTCGACAGATCGTGATCAGCCGGTTGACGCTCTACCAGTCGGCCGGCGTGGAGGCGCCGCGCGCGATTCTCCAGCCGACTGACCCGCTGACCGTCGCGCCCGGCCTGGCCGAATCGTTCGGCACGGCCGAGGACGGCTACGTCTTCGACTCGGCGCGCACGATCGCCCAGGCGAATGTGACCATCACCATCGCGCCGGACCAGGAACACGCCGATCAGATCGTGTACCGGCTCGCGGTGCCGCTCCCCGACGAATACGCCCAGCCCGGCCAGCAGCGCGAGGCGATCATCGGCGACGCGTACACATTCACCTTCTCCGACCGGTTCTGGACGCAGACCGACGCCGCCCCAGAAAGGCTCGTCACGGTCATCCTGTCGGACCCGTTCACGTATCGCGCCCAGACGATCGAGACGATCGTCGGCGTAATGGGCGTGGCCGCGGTGCTCGCGCTCATCGCCGCGGTCATTCTGTCGCTGCTCATCGCCGACCGGCTGGCCAACCCCATCCGGCGCCTGACCGGCGCGGCGCGCGAGCTCTCGGAGGGACACCTCGACACGCGCGTCCCGCCGCCCGGCAACTCGCCTGAGATGAATGACCTGACCGCCGCATTCAATGCCATGGCCGAGCGCGTCCAGGATTCGATCGAGTTCATCAGGCGCGACCGCGACCGATCGCGCGACTTCCTGGCCGACGTCTCGCACGAGCTGCGCACGCCAATCGCCGCGCTGCGCACATTCAACGAGCTACTGACCGAAGGCCAGGTGCCGGATAAGGCGACGCGCCAGGAGTTCCTCGAGCAGAGCCGGCTGCAGATCGAGCGCCTCGATTGGCTCGCCAGCAACCTGCTCGAGCTGTCGAAGCTCGACTCGGGTCTCGTGTTGCTCGACCTGCGCCCAGACGACCTGCGCGCCGTTGTCGAGAACGCCGTCCAACAGGCGCAGCCTTCGGCCGATCGCAAGGGTGTGAAGCTGGAGGTCCACGTACCGGACGAGCCGCTTCGCCAGCGCCACGACCCGCAGCGCATGGGCCAGGTGCTGGGCAACCTGGTCGGAAACGCGATCAAGTTCACGCCCGCCGGCGGCAAGGTCGACATCAGCCTCGGGCCAACGGACGGCGGGACGGAATTCCGCGTGACCGACACCGGCGTGGGCATCGACGCGCGCGAACTGCCGTACGTGTTCGACCGCTTCTACCGCGGGACCCAGGCGGTCGAGCCGCGTGCCACCGGCTCGGGGCTGGGGCTATCGATCGTTCGCTCGATCGTCGAGATGCACAACGGGCGGGTTGCAGTCACAAGCACGCCGGGCGTCGGTACGCAGGTTTCGGTCCTGCTGCCCGCGGACGTGTCCGTTTCTTCACCGGCCCCTGCCCGCGCCTGAACCGGGTTCGTGGCACTCTAGGCGAGCCGTGAGCCGAACTTGAGCGATCCGTCCAACAACGCGCCCGACAACGCGCCCGACGAGACGCAGCCCCAGTCGCAACCCCAGACGCCCTACTCGTACAGCCCACCAACAGAGCCGCGCAGCCAGTGGGCCGCGCCCGGCTGGGCGCAGGGCAGCCCGCCGCACTGGTTCGAGCCGCTCCCGGGGCAGGAGCGCCGGCGCCAGCGTCGCAACCGCTCGGGGGGTTATGTCGCGGTCCTCTTCGTCGCCGCCCTGCTGGGTAGCGTCATTGGCTCGGCGTTGACGTATGGCGTGCTGCTCGGAACAGGCCAGCTGCATGCCACCGGCAACAACGTCGCCGCCAGCCCCACGCCACTGCCGGCTACGTCGAGCACACCGGGGCCGCACCTCGGCGACGACGGCACGGCCATCACCAGCGCGGCCGAGCAGGTCAGCCCCGCGGTGGTCACGATCACCGTCGAGTCCGCGGCCTCGACTGATCCGCTCTCGCTGCCGGAAACCGGCATCGGCTCCGGCATCATCTACGACACCGCTGGCTGGATCCTGACCAACCGCCATGTCGTGGCCGACGCGACAACGGTGACGGTCGATCTCAATGATGGCCGCCAGGTCACCGGCACGGTCTACGGCGTGGACACGCTGACCGACCTGGCGATCGTCAAGATCGACACGGACAACCTGCACGCGGCTCCGATGGGCGATTCGACCCAACTCCAGCCGGGACAGACCGCCATCGTCATCGGCAGCGCATTGGGCACCTTCACCAACAGCGTGACCTCGGGCGTCATATCGGCCCTGGGCCGGTCGCTCGTCACAACCGATCCGCTGAACGGCGAACGACGCCGCCTGCGCAATCTGATCCAGACCGACGCCGCCATCAACCCGGGCAACTCGGGTGGTCCGCTCGTCAACTCCAGCGGCGAGGTGGTCGGCGTCTCGACGGCTTATGCCGAGGGCGCCCAGGGCATCTTCTTCGCGATCCCCATCAACATCGCCAAGCCGATCATGGCCCAGGCGGTCGCCGGCAAGGAGCTCACCCGGCCGTGGATCGGGATCATCTACGTCGCCGTCGACCAGTCCGTGGCCACGGATAGCAGCCTGCCCATCAACTATGGCGCGTGGCTTTCGCCCGACACGGGTACCGGCGAGTCGCCGGTAAAGGACGGCAGCCCCGCCGACGCGGCCGGGCTCATCGCCGGCGACATCATCACCTCAATCAATGGCGCGCGGGTCGATTCCTCGCAGGGCCTGGACGATCTCCTCAGCAACTACGAACCCGGCGAACGACTCACGCTGGGCGTGCTGCGCGACGGCGAAACGCTCCAGATCGGCGTCACCCTGGGGGTCCGGCCGGCCGGACTCGAATAACCAGCGGCCGAAGCGGCCGAAGCCGCCTGCGGAGTTACCTTGAGCGCTCGACCCTCACCCCGGCATAGTCGAGCACGCCATCGATGGGCACCCCCGGCTTTCTGACCGTTACCACGACGCTCTGCACGCCCGATTCGACGGCCAGGATCTCACCCGCCACGCGCTCTGCCAAGGCCTCGAGCAGACGATACGGCCGGCCCTCGGCAACCTGCTGGCACAGCCGGAAGACTGCGCCGTAATCGACGGTCTTCTCGAGATCGTCGCTCTCGCCCGCAGGCTTGAGATCGACCGTCATGTCGACATCGATCTCAATCGGCTGGTCGTCGGCGCGCTCGCCGTCGCCGGCGCCGATGTTGATATCGAACGTCATGTTGGCGAGGTAGATGTGATCCATTTATGGACCGCGCCAGCCGCCGCGCAGGACTGCATCGGCCATACGCGCTGCGCGCACGTTGGGCTGGACGTCATGGACACGGACAATGTCGACCGCGGCGGTCACGCCCAACACGGTGGTAGCCAATGTCCCCTCGAGCCTTTGGTTCGCCGGAAGGTCCAGGACCTTCCCAATCGTTGATTTGCGACTCGCACCAAGCAGAATCGGTCGCCCAAGCACCTGTAGCGTCGCCAGGTCACGAAGCATGGCCAGATTATGCTCGGGTGTCTTGCCGAAGCCGATACCGGGATCGACGATCAGTCGCTCCCAGGCGATGCCGGCGCTGAGCGCCGTCTCGACGGCGCGCTGAAGGTCGGCGATCACCTCGGCCACCACGTTGCGGTAACGCGCTTCGGCCCGGTTGTGCATGAGCACGATCGGCATGCTGAGCTCCGCGGCAAGGCGCAGGAGCGCCGGCTCCGCGGCCGTGCCCCACACGTCGTTGAACAGTCGCGCGCCGACTTCAACGGCTGCCTCGGCGACCTCGGCAGACGTCGAATCGATGCTCAGCGGCATGTGCGGCAGCGCCGCGTGAACCGCCTTCATGACCGGAATGACGCGGGCCAGCTCATCGTTGACCGAGATGTCCGCGTGGCCAGGCCGGGTCGACTGGCCGCCGATGTCGAGGATGTCGGCGCCTTCCTCGGCCATCTGCGTCGCCTGGGCGACGGCCGCAGCGACTGGATCTCTGCCATTGGTCATCAGACCGTCGCCACTGAACGAGTCGGGCGTCACGTTGATGATGCCCATCACGTATGTCCGGCTGCCCCACTCGAAGGGCCGACCACCGATTTCGAGCGGTAGCGGCGGACGGCGCGGGACGCCCGACTCGGCGTCGGCGGGCAGGCTGACCGAGGGCGTTGAGTCCACTACGTGACCTTGCTTCTCAAGTAGCCGACAAGGTACAGCGACCCACAAACGATCAGCATTCGGTGATCCCGGTTCGCGGCTCGATTCGTGGCCGCCGCGAAGGCAACGTCAGTGTCTGCAATCGCCGTTGAATTCGTGCCCCATGCTGCGGCCAATTCTTCCGGTGGCATCGAGTTCGGCACTCCGGGCACGCTCGTGGCGACGAGGTGTGATCTTGGGAGTGCGGACTTGAGCGGGTCGAGCATCCCGGGCTGGAAGTGATTGGCCAGCACACCCATGAGCAGAGTCGGTGGGGCGTCACCCAGACGCCCCTGCATATCGACAATCGCGTCAGCCAACGCCAAAACACCGGCCGGATTGTGGGCGCCGTCAAAGAGGATGGTCGGATAGTTCGGGCTGCGAATGAACTCGAGTCTTCCGGGCCAGGTGGCGTAAGCGAATCCATCCTTGATCGCAGCGTCTGTGACGCGCGCTATACCGGCGGCCGTCAACGCGTCTATGACGCCCGCGGCGACCGACGCGTTAGCCACCTGGTGCCGGCCCAGCAATCCGAGCTTCAGACGTCGATCGAAGTCGTCGGGCGAGCGCACATCCAGCGGCACTTGGACACGACCGGCACGGCGGCGGATCACGCTGAGCGCGGGCTCGGTAGCGCCGGTGATAGCCGCCGAATCGCCACGCTTGATGATCGCCGCCTTTTCCCTGGCGATCGCCTCAACCGTGTCGCCCAGGTACTCCATGTGGTCGAGCGCGACGTTGGTGATCGCTGACACGCCACCCTGCCAGGCATTGGTCGCGTCGAGCCGGCCGCCCAACCCCACCTCGATGACGCCCACCTCGACCCCGACACGCCGAAACCAAGCGAAGGCAGCGGCGGTTATGACCTCGAACTCGGTCGGCGGCCCATGTCTTTTGGCGACCGCGTCGGCGCCATCGAGGACCTGGGCGATGAGGTCGACGAAGTCGTCCACCGCAATGGGCGCGCCGTCGACAACGATGCGCTCGCGATAGGACACCAGGTGTGGCTTTGGTGTCTGTCCGACGCGAATGCCGCCAGCCCGTAATACCGCAGCGACCATGGCCTGGGTCGAGCCCTTGCCGTTGGTGCCGCCGATCAGGACACCCGGCAAGCCCAGCTGCGGGTCGCCCATGGCGCGGAGAAGTGCGCGTGTCCGGCCAAGACCAAGCCGGATGCCAAAACGTCCGCGTGCGGTCAGACGTGCAAGGACCGCCTGGTAACGAGGGTCGGCCTCTTCATCGGCGAGCACCCGGAAACCCTAAGGGTTGAGCTCGTCCTCGTAGAACACGCACTGGTTGAAGCGCGGCGAGAGGCAGATGTCGGACACGTAGCCCGGTTCCATGTGGACGCCGCCGCGCAGCTGGCAGCGCGCGACATTGGTGTCCTGGCGCATCAGCGCCTTGAGCAGGTGTGGCGCGGTAATGGGGATGGGCCCGCGCGGGCCGGTCATGTAGTAGTGCGGGCAAACGTTGCGCCGGAGGTTCGGCAGGCCGAATGGGATGCGCGGCACGCCCGCGCCGTTGAGTGGCGGTGGCGCCGGCCGGCGCAGACCCAGGTTGTTGTTGACCCGACTGATGGGCCCCCGCGGCGGGGCGGGTGGCTCGGGGCGGCCCTGTAGGGCACGCGCGAGCGTTGCCACAGGCCTGCGCGAGTAAGGATCCATTGAGTCGCCGTAGCGTACACGCACCACTGGGTGCGTGGACGTGCCTGCGCGCACCGGATTTCGTACTGATCGGGACGCGGTACTAGTACCCCCGGCGCGATACATCGCGGAGTCGCATAGCGACGCAATTCGGCGCATCCGGCGAACGCGACACGTCCCGCCCTGCCACAATCGCTCCAATGTCAGGACCCCGCCGAGCGCGAGCCCGCGGCGGTTCGAACGACAGGCGCGCAGGTGCCCAACGCCCGCGTCGGACGCGCCAGGCCAGTAAATCGCGTCGCCATGTCGTGCCGCGCGTCTCATGGTCGCGCCGTGTTGGCCTGGCCGCCGCGCTGCTGGTTCTCGCAGGCGGCGCCATCGCGTTTGCCGGCGGTGCACTCAACGGACCGGGCAGTCACGACCCAGGTTCGACGGGACGCCCACTGCCGGCGCCGCAGATTCTCGCGCCGGCGCAAACCCTGACGCGCGACTCGACCGTCGATCTCACACTGCTCCGGCCGAGCGGCCTCGATCCCACGAGCGACTACACGCTGCGCATCGTGGTCAACGGCGCGACAGAACGTGAGCGGCCGCTGCCCGTCCAGGAGCAGTTCGTCATCGCCGGGATCGCGCTCGGCGAAGGCGAGAACAGCATTCGCGCCGCGCTCATCGATGGCGCGGGCCTCGGCGGAACCTCGCCGGCGATCACGATCACGCGCGACACGACCGCGCCCGTCATCCGCGTCACGCGGCCGGAGCCCGGCGCGACTGCGTACAGCGAGAGGTTCCAGATGCGCGGCCGTACCGAGGCCGGCGCGACTCTCGACGTCGTGGACGTCGCGACCGGCGCGACGCTCGAAACATCGGTCGATGCGGAGGGCCGATTCGCCACCGAGCTGACGCTCGGCGTGGGCGCCAACCAGCTGGTCTTGTCGAGCCGCGATCTAGCCGGCAATACGGCGAGCACGCACGTCGTCATCAATCGCGCTGAAAGCCTCGCGGCGTTGACGCTGACCGTATCCGACGATCAGCTCAAGGCGGTCGACCTGCCCCAACGCCTGGTCGCGACGGCCTTCATCCAGGACGAGAACGGTCGGCCGGTCGACGGTGCTGAGGTCACGTTCAGCCTTTCGCCGCCCAACGCGACGACGATCACCTACCGAACGGTGTCGGTTGCCGGTGTTGCGAAGTGGCCGGACCTGGATATCGCGAGCGCCGACGATCCGCACGGTGCCTGGCTGGTAACGGTCCTGGCGGTGCTGCCGTCGGGGACGGAGCTGCGCGCGAACAAGTCGCTCAACGTTCGCTGAGCGACGCCGGTCCTCGGACCGGCAATACCTCATGTAGCCCGCGCTCGAACGCGCCTGGTGACGCGGCCGGCGCGGTCGGCACGCCTGGCGCGCCTGGCGCGACATCGAAGAAGCCGCCCGACGAGGTTGCGGCATCTGAGGTCGCGGCATCTGTAGTCCAGCAAGGCCGCTGCTCCGAGCCGCTCAATGGCTCGCGCCGCTTGTCATTGGCGCAGTAGCCGACGCCACCCACGAAAGACGGACGGAACATCACGCACGTGCCGCAGCTGGTCGCCGAGCGCTGGCACAGGAAACAGCGCGTCGTATCGGACTGAAGCGTGCCGCAATTTGGGCAGCGCCAAGTCGCCATCGAGATTCAGTCTACGCCGAGAGGCAGGCGCCGGAGGGGCGCTACGGACAGGTGTCCGCGGCTCCCTTGACGTAGAGATGGACCTGCGAACCAGGCGGTACCAGCGTTCCCGGCGCGGGATATTGCTGAGCGACAAATGAGTTCGGGTCGCCACTTTCGGGGCTCGGGAAGACCGCCCCGACGACGAGGCCGGCGTTCTGAATTTCCATCGTCGCCTGGCCGAGCGTCTCGCATGTGGCGTAGTTGCCGACCGCGACTGGCGCGGGCGACGGTGTCGGTGGCGCCGTTGGCGGTGCCGTCGGTGGCGCTGTCGGCGGCAGCGTCGGAAGCGGTGTTCCCGAGGCTGGGGCAGTCGGAACCGGTGACGGGCTCGGAGTGGCTGTGGGTGCAGCGGTCGGTGCCGGGCCGAGCGATACGACGTAGTCGACTGCCGTGCCACGAGCGACCTCGATGCCGGCTCGAGGGCTCGTGCCGATGATCAGGGTGGCCGGGACCTGTGCATCGAATGCTTCGGTACGCAATCCCGGCGTGAGGTTGAACTGTGCGAGCAGCTCGAAGGCCTGGGCCTCAGTGCGCAGGCGCAGGTCGGGCACGGCAACCGTCTGACGTTGCGTGGCAACGGTCACGCTGAGCTCGCTGCCGCGGTTTATCTGGCCGCCGGATGCCGGATCCTGGCTGATGATCTCGCCTTCGTCCGCCTCGTCGGTCACCTCGTATCCGCCCACGGTGAGGATCAGCCCATTTGCCGTCGCGGTCTGGCGCGCCCCGTCGAGGCTTAATCCGATGACTGACGGCACGGTGACGGGCACGCCCGACGGCGGTGGCGTCGGTTGGTTGTCGCGACCGCTGAGCAGCAGGAAGAGCAGGACGCCGCCTGCGACCAGCACGAGGATGCCCAGCACCGCCGCGATCCAACCCCACGCTCCCGCGCGCTGCGGCTCGTCTTCCTCGAACTCGTCCTCGAACGCGATCTGGCGCGCCCCTGTGCCGCGGCGAATGTTGCCCGGGGAGGTGCCGGCGTAGGTTTGCGGGCCGCCGTATGGCGGCATCGGCGTCTGGCCGCCGTACGTCACACCGGTGCCCGGGTCGAGCGGCGGCTGAGCCGCGCCTGCTGCGCCGGCGATTGAACCTGCCGCGGCGCCGATCGCGGCTGGCGGCGGCCCGGCGGTCGCGCCGTCGGGGTCGGCGATGAAGCGTCCGAGGAGAGCAGCCATGTCACCGGCGGTAGGTCGATCGGCGGGCACTCGTGCCAGGGCTCGGCGAACAGCGATGTCCAGGACCTGCGGCACGCCGCTGCGCAGCGACGAGGGCGCCGGCGGATCACCAGCAAGACGCGCCACGGCCACGGCGCCGGCGGAGTCGCCGGTCCAGGCGCGCTTGCCGGTGAGCATCTCGAACAGAACGAGCCCGGCCGAGTAGACGTCGGACGCGGTGGTGACCATCTCGCCGCGCGCCTGTTCCGGGCTGAAGTAGTGGACGCTCCCCAGGGTCGTGCCGGGCATCGTCAGCTGCGCCTCGGAAAAAGCGCGGGCGATGCCGAAGTCGGCAACCTTGACCCGGCCGGCCGTCGTAAGCAGCACGTTGGTCGGCTTGATGTCGCGATGGACGATGCCGCGGCCGTGCGCCGCATCGAGCGCCTCGAAGATCTGCTGCGCGACGCGCGCGGCGGCGAGTGGCTCGAACGCGCCGCGCTCGTTGAGCACGACCGCGAGATCACCGCCGTCGATCATCTCCATGACGATGAACGGGTCGCCCGCTTCCATGCCGTAGTCAAAGACCTGCACGACATTCGGGTGCGACAGCGCGGCCGCCGACTGCGCCTCCTGGCGGAAGCGGGCGACGAAAGCCGGGTCACGGCCGTATTCCGCGCGCAGCACTTTCACGGCGACGTCGCGCCCGAGCTGCGTGTCGTGGCCGCGGAAGATGGTTGCCATGCCGCCCTGCCCGAGCAGCTCGACCAGCTTGTAGCGGCCGGCGAGGACCTGTCCTACCTCCGCCAAGAAATGCGCTCCAAACCGGCCCAACCCAATTGAAGCAAAACGTTTACCCCTTGATGTGTGACGTGCTCAGCTGAGATCGAGCCCGGCCAGATAGCGCCGGAACTCCGCGCTGAGATCAGGCCGCTCGAGTGCCAGCTCGATCGAGGCCTTCAGCCAGCCCATGGTAGTGCCTGCGTCGTAGCGCTTGCCTTCGAAGGCATAGGCGAAAACGTCCTGCTCGTCGGTCAAGGCGTTGATCGCGTCGGTCAGCTGGATCTCGCCGCCGGCGCCGCGTTGTGTCTGCTCCAGCTTCTCGAACACCTTGGGCGTGAGCACGTAACGACCGATCACCGCGAGGTTGCTCTGCGCGTCCTTGGGTGCGGGCTTTTCGACCACGCCCTTGAGCTTGGTCAGGCGGTCATCGCCGGTGTCGGTGTCCAGGTCGGGGTTGATGATGCCGTACCGACTGGTTTCATCGGGCGCCACTTCCATCACCGCCACGACCGAGCCGTGCGTCTTGTTGTAAGCCTCGATCAGTTGGCCAATGCACGGCCTGTCCCCGACCACCACATCGTCCGAGAGGATGACCGCGAACGGCTCGTGGCCGACGAGCTCCTTGGCCATCAGCACCGCGTGCCCCAGGCCCAGCTGCTCCTTCTGGCGGACGTAGCTGATCTGGGCCATGTCGCCGATCTCGCGCACGCGGCGGAGCATGTCGATGTCGCCCTTTTCCTCGAGCAGGTGCTCCAGCTCGTATGAGTGGTCGAAGTGGTCCTCGATGGCGCGCTTCTGGCTGCTGGTGACGATGATCACCTGCTCGATCCCGGCAGCGACGGCCTCTTCGACGCCGTACTGGATGACCGGCTTGTCGACCAGCGGCAGCATCTCCTTGGGCTGCGCCTTGGTCGCGGGCAGGAAGCGAGTGCCCCAACCGGCGGCCGGGAAGACGGCTTTTCTTACGCGCAAGTGGACCTCGACTTTGAGTGGTGCTGGCGGAATCTAGACCAGCGGGCCGAACTCGGGCTCCGGTGGCACCCGGCTGGGCACCAGCTGCAGGATGACCGCCGCCACCAGCACTGCGACTCCGCCGGCGACCTGGATGGGCGCGGGCTGCTCCTTCAGCACGATAGCCGCGATGACGATGGCAACGAGTGGCTCAATGGTCATGAGGATGGCCGCCCGACTCGGGCCGATGATGCCTATGCCCACGAGCAGTGCCGTCGTTGGAATGGCCGCGCCGACGATGCCGCCCGCGAGAATCCAGATCCACGCCTCGGGCACTTGCAGCGGCAAAGTCAGGCCGGCCAAATCGCCGCCGAGCAGCGCCAAGCCGAGCGCGAGGATGCCCGCGGCCATGATCGCGTAGGTCGCAGTCCGTACCGCAGGTAGGGGCTCGAAGCCCCGCCCGGCGATGAGGAAGAAGCTCGCTTGGCACAGCGCGGCCGTCACCGCAAGGCCGAGCCCAACCGGGTCGAGCATGACGGCGCCGCCACCCAGGACGGGCGATAGCACGACAAGCGCAAGGCCCACCCCGGAGAGCCCCAGGGCGCCGGCACGTACGGGCGTCAGCCGCTCCCCGTAGAACGCCACGGCGGCCAGCGCAACCAGCGCGGGATATGTGTAGAAGCAGATGAGGACGATGGCGATCGTCGTTCGATTGAACGCCTCGAACATGGCGATGTTCACGATCGCGCCCAAGACGCACGCGACGATCAGGGCGCCGCGGCGTGCCCCTGGCAGCCAGACCGGCGCCGCTCCCCCGCCGCGCGTCGTGCGCGACGACGCGACTTGCCCAATCACCAGCACCGCAATCGTGCCGATCGCGCCGCGCCAGAAGACGTACGGCATAGCGCTCATGCCAAGGGCATCGGCGCTGCGGGTGATGTAGCTGAGCATCCCGAACATGGCCGCCGCGCTCGCGACCAGCGCGGCCCCCAGAAGAACTCGGTTCAGGGCGTCGCTGAGGGCTCGTGCCGGGCGCCACGCAGGACGCGCCCGGTGAACGGGATGCGGATCTCGCGGAAGACCTCGATCGAGACCAGGAAGCCCATGAAGATGAGCACGACCCCGACGAGGTGGCCCATCTCGTACAGGGTCGGTGAGCCGAAGCGATACAGCGAGTCAGTCACAGTCGGGACGAAGGCACCTATCGCTATCAACAGCACAGCCGGTACGCGGCTGTGAAGCTTGCCCGTCAGCAGCGCACGCAGGGCACCCGGGATCGAGGCGATGAAGTTAACCGTGATCGCGATCGGGGCGATGATCAGGTTGAACAGGAACGAATCGCCCTTCTGGCCCGGCTCGAGCGAGTACTCGAGGACGCGCCGCTTGGGCATGAAGACGTAGGTCGAGAACAGCGCGCCCAGGATGAGCGCGAACGCGCCGGTCACGTTGCTGAACGGCGTGAGGAGGCGGAGCGACGAGGGAAAGAGCGTCGGATCGGGGACATTGCTGCCCGGCGCGACGCTGAACCCCGGCGCGGGCAGCGGGGTCGTGAGCATCAGCCCCAGGCCAACGGCGGAGATGCCGATTACCGCTACCGCGGCGATACGCGGCCAGCGCTCATTCTGGAAATACGTCTCGACCGCGATGCCGATCGCAAACGCCAGGGCGATGACGAAGTAGAGAACGGGCAGGCTGCCCGCATCGGCGTATTCGGTGGGGTTGCGCCGCGGTGTCAGGAAAGTGAACAGCCCGGCCAGGAAGATGCACAGGGCGAAGGCGTAGCCAAAACGGGTCTTGCCCAACAGAAATGCCGTGCCGAGTCCCAGGAAGCCGACGACCCAGATGCCGCCAACCAGGAACCACGTTCGATAGAGCAGCTCGTTCCAGCCGCTCGCCTGGGCAATCGCCTCAGCCCCGGCCGCGATGCCATAGAACAGCATGCCGAAGGCCCAGACGAGCTGGTACGTGCCGCGCCGCTCGAGCCACTGGTCGAACAGCGCAATGGCGAAGATCAGCGCCAGCAGAGCCGTGAGCGCCGGAATCAGCATGGCCATGGGTCGTGTCTTTCCTCTCCAGGGGCCGGCAACCCGGCCAGATACGTGTTAGGCGGGTACGAGCTCGTGTGATTGGCGATGCATCCCGTCGCACAGGCCCCAGCGCGGCGAGTCACCGGGGATCGGCACGGGACGCATGATCTCGCGCACATCCGAAAGCCGGCAGAACAGGAAGCCGCGGCCGCGCGCCCAAGAGCGGAAGTGGTCGGGCTGAGCGTGGAACTGATGCGGCCCGGGGTTGAGCGCCGCGCCAACAGCCCACGAGGGCGGCGCTTCCGGCGCCACGATGTCGAGGATGGTGATGCGGAACGGCGTTCCATCGATGGGCTCGCCGCAGCCTTCGCAGCGCATCGAGTTGTTCTCGTCAAAAACGGTCGGGATGGGAATGCCGTAGATCTCGCCGCCGCGGAACCTGCTCGTCATCGCCGCGATTGTATGGCTGGTCGGTATTCTCGGCGGAGGGGCAAGGGTAGCGGCGGCACCCGCGTAAGCGGGAGCCGGCGTGGACCGCGCAGCAGCCGCCAGCAGGCGGACTGCGCAGATTGCACGGGAGGGAATCTGAGGAGGAACCATGTTCACCGCGACTAAGGACCTGATGCTGCCCGCCACCGTCACCGGCTCGTGGCCGCGGCCGCGCTGGTACGACCAGAGCCTGTGGGGCCGGCCGCTCGACACTGGCCTGCTCGACGTCCGTTTCCGCGAGCAGTTCCTCGACGCCCACGCCGCGGTGCTGGCCGACCAGACGCGCGCAGGGCTCGACATCCTGACCAACGGCGACTACCACCTCGACGAGGATTTCGCGGGGCGGTCGTGGCACCACTATCCGCTCCAGCGCTGGCTCGGCCTCGAGCATGAGGAGCTGCAGTACGAGAAGTCGCGCGACTCGCTGCTCGCGTTTCCGCCGGGTACGCTGATGAACGAGATCGAGACGACATGGCGCTGGCCGCGCGTCGTGGGCAAAGTCGAGCACAACCCCAGGAATCCGCTCGAGTACGCCAAGCTCTGGCGCATTGCCCAGGCACGCGCCGGCAAGCCGGTCAAGTTCGGCACCTGCTCGTCTCAGGTCCTCGCGATCTTCCTCGATTCGCACACCGCCGAGTACCCCAAGGACGACAAGAAGCAGCTCATCTGGGACATGGCCACCGCGATGAACACCGAGCTGCGCCAGCTAGCTGCGGAGGGCGCCAAGGTCATCCAGATCGAGGAGCCGACCATCCACTTCACGGCCTGCTTCCACCCCGAGCAGAAGGAGCTGCTCGACTTCATGGTCGAGGCGTTCAACCACGAGGTCGAAGGTCTTGACGACGTCGAGCTGTGGATCCACACCTGCTGGGGCAACCCGAACATGCAGAAGGTCTACTCGGGCGAGTCGTACGCCAACTCGATCGACACCTACCTCAATCGCTTGAAGGGCGATGTTTGGACGGTCGAGGCGACCGAGAACAACCTGTCCGAGATCGACCTCTTCAAGCCCTACGCCAACAACTTGCCCAAGAAGATCGCGGTGGGCGTCGTCAACCACCGGCAGCTGCAGGCGGACATGCCCGAGGTGGTGGCAGGGCGGATTCGTCGGGTCCTAGAGGTCATCCCTGCCGACAAGCTGGTGCTCTCATCGGACTGCGGCTTCGGCCGGCAGGGCTTCAACCGACTGGTCGCTTTCTACAAGGCGACCGGCATCGCCCAGGGCCGCAACATCGTCTTGAAGGAGCTTGGCCTCGAGCCGCGCTACGTTCCCGCCGCCGATCCGGCGCTTCAGACGGACGTGCTACCCGATCGCGAGCCCCTTACCCACCTGCCGTCGCCCTGGCACTAGGCCGGGACCACCGCGGCTAGAAGACGCTAAGCGTCGTGATCGGGCTCCAGCCGCTCGTCGCGCTGCCCAGCTGCCAGCGCATGATCGTGCGCACGTCCCAGGTGCCCGCGCTGGTGAACATGATCGAGACGGTCGGGGCTTGCGTGGAGACGCGCAGCGCCCACTGACCGCCGTTCTGGCGAACCCACAGCTCGTGCACGCTCACGCCCGGGGCCTGGACCGTGCCAAGGGTGAAGTTGAAGAACGTCCCGACGGTGCCCGCGAGCTGGTCGACGGTCAGCGGCACCGCGATCGTTCCCTTGTGGCGCGACGGATGGAGCGAGCAGAAATACGGGAACGAGCCGGCCTGCGTGGGGTAGACCGCGGCCGATGTCCTGCCCGCCCTGACCGTCACGCCGCCCCACGACCAGTTCACGATCGGCGTGGCGTTGTGCTTCTTGCCCGATGTGTTCTGCCAGCGCAGGGAGTTGCCGAGCGCAACCGTCTGGGTGGCCGGCGTGAAGGCGCTGTTCGTCACGGTCACGGTTGCTGTAGCCGCCGACGCGCTGCCCGACGTGAACAGCACGAGGAATGTCGTGAGCAGCGCGACCCGTCGGATCATGGCTTGAGTCTGGGTTGCCTCGGCGACCTTGCCTAACCCGACCTTGGTCCCAAAGGCCGCCACCCATCTCGCTACACGTGGACGAGTTTCACCGAGATGTTTCGCTGCCGCCCGTGTCTCACCGCGATGCGGGACGCCAGTCTCAGCGGCCGTTGTCCCCGTCCAGGTCCTCGCGGATGAGCGAATACATGGCCCAGTCAAGCTGCTGCGCTCCGACCTCGGCCCAACGGCGGAGGAGACCTTCCCACTGGAAACCCGCGCGTTCGGCAACCTTCTGGGATGGTTCGTTCCCTGGAAGTGTGTAGAGGCTCAGTCGGGCCAAGCCGGGGTGCGCGAAAAAGGCCCACCTGGAGAGCGCCTTCAGCGCTTCGGTCGCCAGTCCACGGTTTCGGTGCGAAGGGTCAATCCAGTAGCCGACACTCCAATGACGAGGGCCCCAGACGTGGAGCGTCACTGACCCGACCGCCTGGTCACTGGTTGCATGCGCGATTGCGAGTGCAATTGCCTTCCCGTCGACGAGATGCTTGGAAGCATCCTCGACAAACCTGACCGCCTGTTCGGCTTCGAAGGGATCGGCCTCCTCCGGCATCCACCTGTGCATATCCCGATCACTCCAGGCGGCTACGAGATCGGGCACATCGCTGGGTGCCCAGGGACGAAGGTGAAAACCTGCGACTGAAATGGGCGGATCTGGGAAGCCGAGCGCTTCGGTCACTGTGGTAGTCCTCCACGGCCATGGTATGCAGCAACCTAGCGTCGATCAGCGACCCAGCCCCATCTATCGTGTCGCCCACGACGAACGCGGCGAATGGGCGTCACGACCTGTGCTGCAGCAGAAGGAGACGGCTGATGGCAGATCCGATCGAGGACATCATCGGCGACTACAAGGGGTTCGCTGCGCAGCAACGCGACCGGCTCACGACACGCGGCATCGACATCACCCCCTACGCGCTGAGTCATCTCGCATATCGGGTTCCCGAATGGGACGAGTACATACATGTCCGCGGGCTTCTCGAACGCCACGCGATCGCCACTCGTGAGAACTTCTGGAATGGCCGCCCGATCTCGCTGATCCTGTTCGATCAGCTCGAGGTGCTGGACGGCAAGGCGCTGCCGATGATCGAGCTCATCCCGCCCGTCCACCAGCGCGTCTACAAGATGGGTATGGAGCACGTCGGATTCGTGATCGGCGAGGAGGGATTCGAGGAGTTCAGGCGCGTCCATCGCCCGGTGCTGACCGGCCAGATGTTCCAGGGGCCGACGCCGGGCATCAACGAGCCCTACTACATCCTGTTCGAGGACTTCACGCACGTGAAGTTCCATCAACGCTCACTGCGCTCGACCGCCGAAATGCAGGGCGGCCGGTTCGATGGCTTCCATCACGTCGAGGGCTACGTGCCGCAGCATCTCGTCACGGCGACTGGACCCAACCCACTGCCGCGTTGAGTCAACGACAAAGATTGAGCAATGCCCATCCCGCCGAACGTCAGTCGAGGTAACGGGGGTCTAATCGGAAGACGGGAGGGTGTTACCTGTGCTCAATCGATTGCGGGTCTGGCGATTGGTCGGTCTTTCTGCGGCCCTGATGCTCGCCACCCTGGCGGTGGCACCGGGTGTCGCCGCCGGCAAGCCGGACAAACTGGTCCTCGGGACGCCCGGACCGATCATCAATCCTGCAGGTCAGCCATGTGTGTTTCAGGTCAACTTCGACCCGATCGAGATCAAGCGCACGATTTTCATGTATGACGACGGGCGGCAGGCCGTCAAGCTCAATGGCTATGGGACGCTGAGCAACCCTGCGACCGGTGCGACGTTTCTGCACCACGTCGTAGCGAACTCGGTCGACACTTATGACGCGGCCGCCAATGAGTACCGGACTGTCTACCAGGGCCAGTTCGGCGTCCGGTTCTACGCAGGCGACGTCGGCCCCTGGGGCGTCGTGGCAGCGCCTGGACTGTTCCTGCGGATCACGGGGCGGGCCGAGCAGACGTTCGACGGAAACACGTTCGCATCGACCGCGTTCTCGTACACCGGCACCTTCATCGACATCTGCGCGGTTCTTAGCTAGCCAAGAGCACCAGAGCCGGAGCCTGCGTTTCGGCTCTGGTGCCCCCAAGGGGATTCGAACCCCTGATCTCCACCTTGAAAGGGTGGCGTCCTAGGCCTCTAGACGATGGGGGCCGGGTTTCGAGTCTAGCGCGGGCGCAGCTTATGCAGCCGGCGACTCAATGGTCGCCGGAGGGTGCCTCCAGCGGCCAAATGGTGCACGAGGTGACTCGGAACGCGGAGGAAGCGCCCTCGCGGCTGGGTTGGGTATCGCCGACCGATGGTTGAGTCAGTCACTGACTCAAAGGCGGCCGGCTGTGGCCGGTCAGGAAGCGGCGGCGAGGATGCCCAGGACGATCGCCCCGGCCAGCGCGCCGGCGGCGATGAGCACGCATATCCCCCCGACGAACGCTGTCCCGATGCCCAGTCCGCCGCGGCCGGATTCGGCCGTGCGGATAGCGCTGGCGCCGAGGCCAAAACCCAGGATGCCCAGCGATATCGCGAGAACCGCCAGGGCGCTGACAAGTAGCGGCAGGCGCAGCGTCGAGTTCTCGAGGAAGAGCGTGTAGACAGCGACGAACCCTGCCGCGACGGCGAGCACGAACAGCGCCATCCGCAGCGGGGTCACTGGCCCGATCCTCCAGCCAGGAGGACGGCGCCCGAGCGAGCCGCGACCTCCACCTCGATCCGACCATCGGCGCCCCCGACCAGCACCGGATATGGCTCCGAAGCCAGCTTGATCGGCTGGAGCTCGGCACCGGCGAAGCCATCGGTCGGAACCGTCAGTCGGGCCGGAGCATCTCCGGCGTTGAGCAGAACGAGCGCGCCGGAGTCACCGGCCAGCCGTCCGTAGGCGACAACAGCGCCGTTGGCGGCAAGCATCCGGAACTCGCCGTGGCGCAGGGCGGGCTGGTTGTGGCGCAACGCGATCACCGCGCGACAGTACTCCAGTAGCTCGTGATCCCACGTCGCATGGTCCCACGGGAAGGCGCGCCGGTTATCTGGGTCGTGCCGGCCCTGCATTCCAACCTCATCGCCGTAGTAGATGCACGGCGCGCCGGGCAGCGTCATCGTCGCCAGCAGCGCGAGACGCAACGCGGCCGTGTCGCGCGAGACGAGCGTCAGGTAGCGCGCCGTGTCGTGGCTGCCGAGCAGGTTGAGCTGCGCACGGATCGCCTCGGGCCGGTACATGGTCATGAGGTGCTGCAGCCGGTTCGCGAAAGCCGGCCCGTCGATGGGATGGACTGTCTCGCGGTACTCGTGCTGCGTCTGCACGGCCTCGGCGTCGAGGTGCCGGCCGCCGGTGAACGACAGCAGCGCCTCGGTCAGCGGGTAGTTCATGAGCGCGTCGAACGTGTCACCGCTCACCCAATAGGGCTTCTCGCGCCAGATCTCGGCCACGATGTACGCGTCGGGGTTGACCGCGCGGCAGCGCTTCCGGAACTCGCGCCAGTAACCGGCGTCGATCTCCTCGGCGACGTCGAGCCGCCAGCCGTCGATGCCGAACTTCAGCCAGTGCTCGGCCGCGCCCATCAGGTGCTCGCGCATACCCGGGTTGTCGGTGTTGAGCTTGGGTAGTGCCGGCAGGTCCCACCAGGCGCGATAGCCCAGGGCCTTGAGGCTGACGTCGCCCTGATGAGTTCCTGCGGCCGCCAATTCGGCCATGCGCTTGTTGTCCTCGCGCGACGGATAAGGGCGCAGCTCCCTGCCTGCCGCGAGTGCGGCCTTGTCGACGTGGAACCAGTCGAGATATGGCGAGCCGATCCCGTTCTCGACGACGTGGTGAAACGGCCAGAAGCCACGGCCAGAATGGTTGAAGACGCCATCGAGGATGACGCGTATGCCGCGCGCATGGCACTCGTCGAGCAACTCGCGCAGCGCGTCGTTGCCGCCGAGCAACGGGTCGACCTGGTAGTAGTCGTACGTGTGGTAGCGATGGTTCGACGCGCTCGCGAAGACCGGCGTGAGGTACAGCGCGGTGATGCCGAGCTCGGACAGGTGGTCGAGGTGCTCGACGACGCCCAGCAGGTCGCCGCCCTTGTAGCCGTTGTAGGTCGGTGGGGCGTCCCAGGGCTCTAGGGGACCCGGTTTGGGCACGCGCGCGGAAGGGGCGAAGCGGTCGGGAAAGATCTGGTAGAAGACCGCGTCGGCGACCCAGGCCGGCGTGTCGGACAGGTTTGTCAATTCGGGCGGATGCGTTCGATGATCAACCTAGGTTGCCGCGCACACTGTTCGGCCCTACAGACCATTGGCGCTGTTCATGGCGGCGCAGGCGTCAGCGACAGCCGTTGCGGGATCGGCCGCCTCGTCGATGACGTGGTTCAGCGCATCGCCAAAGTAGCCCCAGAACGCGCCAAGCTGCGGCACCTGCGGCCGCGGCAGGCCAAAGCGGACGGCGGCTGCGAACTTTGCCGCCAGAGGGTCGCTCGACGAGACGCTCGCATCAGCCGGGATGTGGACCGCGAGGTCGGCAAAGATCTTGAGGATGTCTGGCTGCGTCATGCGCTTGGCGAATGCCACCGCGAGCTCTACGTTGGCGCTGTTCGGATTGACGGTCCAGCCATCGACACTTGTCAGTGGCAGCGCGGGGCCACCCGGGCCGGCCGGGAGAGGCGCCACGCCGAGATTGTCGGGGTGCGTTTGGAGGTAGCCGCCACCAGCCCAGGGGCCGTCGATGATGGCATCGACTGCGCCGCTACTGAAGGCCGCCGCCATGTTGGCGAACCCGTCGGGGCCGCCGTACCAGGTCGCGCCGGCTGCCTTGAGAGCCGCGTAATAGGAGTACGCGTCGGCAACGCCGGTTGTATCGGCAATGCACTTGCCGGTGCCATCCATCAGCTGGCCGCCGAAGGAGCCCCACCAGCCGAACATGTGGTACATGCCCTGGAACAGGCCGAGACGGATCGAGCGGTCCTGGACCCTGGTCAGCAGATCGGCGGTCGTGGTCGGGAATGAAGCGATTTTCGCGGTGTCGTAGTAGACCGCCACGGCTTTCAGCGACTCGGGCACCTGGACCAGCTTGCCGTCAATCGTTGAGCCACTGAGGGCAAGCTCACTGAAGCGGCTGCGCTCGGCAGCGTTGAAGTAGCTCGTCAGGTCCAGGGCCAACCCGGCGCGCGAGAGATCGCCCGCAGTGTCGTTTGGAGCGATGAACAGATCAGGCAGGCCGTTCCCAGCCTGCTGCTGATAGGTCTGGAAGAGGTTGCCGAAGCCAACCTCCGTCACCGTCAGGTGCAGATCAGAATTCTCGGCGCGAACCAGGTCGAGGGCGGAATTGAACGCCGCGGGCTCACCGCGCGTCACGCCCGGCGCGCCCGAGCCGTAGGTCTGCCAGATCGCCAGGTCACCCGACAGCGTCGAACTCGAAGGCCGGGGAGAAGGCGTCTCGACCGGACTCGAGCACGAGATCAGCACGATGATCGCACCACTGATCGCGGCGGCGAGTTTGCGCATTGGTGCCAAGTCCTTCTTTGATCCTCCGCTCAGTCGCGACTGGGTCGCCGACGGGCTGCTGAATCCTAGGCGGCGAGCGGTCTCTGCGCATCAGCCGTCGCCGATCACCTCCTGACTCCGTTGCTTGGGCGGCGCCGTCGAGCTACGCACAACCAAGCGCGTTTCCAGGACCCGGTGTTCACCCGCGCGGCCGCTCCCCGGGCTCAACGCCCGCAGCAGCATCCGCGCCGCCTCCTCGCCCTTGCGTCGCACCGGTTGGTGGACGGTCGTGAGCGGCGGATCGGTGAAGCGAGTGAGTGGCAGGTCATCGAAGCCGACGATGCTCAGATCGTTCGGCACCGACAAACCCAGGTGACGGGCGGCCTGCAGGACTCCTGCGGCGGCTGCGTCACTCATCGAAAGCACGCCGGTGGGCCGCAGCCCATCCTCCCAGGCGCGCAGGAAAGCGGCCTCGCCGCCTTCAAAGGTGGCCGGCGCCTGGCGGATGCCGCCCGCGCCGAGCGTCACCTCGTATTCCGCCAAGGCCAGTCGATAACCCTTCATGCGCCGGCCCATAACGCTGAGCGCCTCGTCGCCGTCGGGCTGGTCCTGCGACTCGGAGGGCTCCATGGTGAGCACGAGCAGGTCGCGATGACCCAGCTCGAGCAGATGCTTTGCGGCCGCTAGCGCGCCGGCCGTGTCGTCGACTGCGATCGCGCCATGCTCAGGCCACGCGGGCGCGTCGACGAGCACCGTGGGTATGCCGATGCGCCGGATGGACTCGACCTCGGGATGGTGATGGTCGAGGCCGATCACGATCACGCCATCGACGATCGCGCGGTCCATGGCGCGCTCCAGCGAGCCGTGCAGCGGCGAGATGAACAGCAGCCCGAAGCCGCGATCCTCAGTGACAGTCGAGACGCCTTCGGCGAACAGCGCGAAGAAGGGATTGGCGAAAGCCTGTGCGAGCGGGTTGGGCGACAGGATGCCCAGGGTCGCGGTTGAGCCGGCGGTGAGCATGCGCGCGACGGGGTGCGGCCTGTAGCCCAGGGTTGTCGCCACCTGGCGGATGCGCTCGGCCGTCTGCGGCTTCAGCCGCTCAGGGCTGTTGAACGCGAACGAGACCGCCGCTTTGCTGACGCCAGCCTCGCGCGCGACATCCGCTATTCGTGCCCTTGGTGTCGGTAGGTCCGACCCACGCTTGTCCAAGCGCTGCCCTCTCCGCCTGTCCACGGTCCCGTCGCCCGCGATCCACGCGCCTCCTCAACCGGTTTAGCAAACCGGTTTAGCAAAGATCGAGCACCGACCTGCCCGTGTCAATAACCAATACTGGGGCCAGTGCCGCGACCGATGTCAGAATGCAAACCGTGCTTGAGGTTGTGAGAGCCATGCCGGCCGGCGTGCGCGTCGTGAGCGGTTTCGGATTGGTCCTGCTGGCCGGGATCGGGCTGACGCTGCCCTTGGTCATCAGTCAGGCGATCGAGGCACCCGTCTCGCCGCTCGGGCTTCTGTACATGCTCCTGCTGGCCTACCTCGTATTCACCCTGACGCTCATTCTCCAGCGCAAGCAGGCAGCCTGGCTGCTCAGCCTGGGCCTGGCGTCGCTCAGCATCCCCCTGGCGCTGGTCCTCTATTCCTGGGCGGCGCTGCTCGGCCTTTTGATGGGCATCGCCCTCGCAGCGCTTCTTTTCTGGTCGCTTCGCGGCGACAGCGCGCGCGCCTGGTTCAGCGAGCCGTGATGCCTGCGCGTTACCGCGTGGCGACAGGCACAGAAGCCGCGCCTGCCTTACGCTTCTCGCCAATTCATCCAGCTCCGCTCCGCCTCACCGATTGCCGGCGCGGCGTCACGACCTAACGGAGACCATTCACAAGTGGCCAAGCGATCACGTCGACCAGTGCGCCCCGAGGCCGCCGCTGCCCCCGCCTCGACCGAGGCGGCCCCTGCGACCAGCGGCGCGAGCCCGGCCCGACCCCGCCCGTCGCGACCGCGCCGCGCGTATGCACAGCCGAGCGTGTTCGAGCGCTACCGCTCGCTGATATTCGGCGGAGCTGCGGTGATTGGCGTGGTTCTCCTGGTCTGGCTCTTCCTGCAGGGCGCGCATGCCGGCTACACCTGCGCCTCGGAGCTCACACCCGGTGCGACGGAGTCCGTCACGCCCGGTCTGCCGACACCAACACCCAGCCCGACTCCATCGGCCACACCCGTCCCGTCGATCACGGCCGTCCCTTCCGTCACAGGTGCGCCGAGCGGCTCGACTGCGCCGACCGCGCCACCGACCGGTTCACCCACGACCGCGCCGTCGCCGACCCCTTCGGCCACGCCCGTCGCCGAGCCGACGCCACGCCTCGGTTTCAGCACGGGGCTGCTCGGCCGTAACCACGTCCCCCTGAACACGGTCATCAATTACGCGTTCTGCCCACCCACATCGGGCGACCACTACAACGACCCCCCCAACCATGGCCCCATCCGCGCTGCCGTCTACCCGGCCAACGAGGAGCAGGTCCCCGGCGGATGGCTGCACAACATGGAGCACGGCTACGTGGTGGCTCTGTATCGCTGCCCCAGTGGCGTGCTGGGCCAGGGCGACTGCATCAGCCAGGCGGAGTTGGACCAGATGCAGGCCTTCTTCGACCAGGTGCCTGACTCAGTCAATCCGGTGTGTCCGACGAAGGTGGTTGTTGCCCGATTCGACACGATGACGACCAAGTTCGCGCTGCTTGCATGGGGCCGTGCGTTCCTGACCGACACATTCGATCTCGACACGGCGCTGCTTTTCAACCAACAATGGCAGGACCAGCCAGCGGCACCGGAACGAGGCAGCTGTTGAGATGACCGCCCGCGACACCATGACTACGCCCCGGAGCACCACCACTTCCGCATGACCACCCAAGCGGCGGCCGTCGTTGACGCCCCGCCGCTCGGAACGACCATGCGCGCGCTGGTCAAGGAAACTGCTGGTCCCGGCGCACAGGTGCGCGAGGTCCCCGTTCCGACGCCCGGCCCGGGGGAAATCTTGGTCAAGGTTCTCGCCGCGAGCGTCTGTGGCACCGACGTCCACATCGAGCGCTGGGACAAGTGGGCGCAGGACAACTTCGGTCCGCCGCCCATGACGTTCGGCCACGAGATGGCCGGCATCGTCGTCGCGCGCGGCCCGGGCGCGACGCGCATTCCGTTGGGCGAGCTGATCGCGGCGGAGACGCACTGGGTCGACTGGACGTGCTACCAGTGCCGCACGGGCCGCGCCCACGTCTGCCAGAACAATCGCACGCTTGGGGTGAAGGTCCCCGGCGCGTTCGCGCAGTACGTCGTCATGCCGGAGATGAACGCCTGGGTGTCAGAGCACCTGACGCCGGAGATCGCGGCGCTCCAGGAGCCGCTCGGCAACGCCGTTCATGCCGCGTTCGTCGAAGAGGTCGCCGGCCAGACCGCGGTCGTCACCGGCTGCGGGCCGATCGGCCTCATGAGCATCGGCGTGCTCAAGATGGCCGGCGCGCGCGCTGTCTACGCCACCGACATCAACCCCGAGCGCCTCGCGATGGCCACGCAGATGGGCGCGGACCTTGCGTTGGACGCGCGCGACGATGTCGTCGGCCGTTTGAAAGCAGAGACCGGTGGCAACGGCGTCGACATCGTGCTCGAGATGAGCGGCTCGGCCGCGGCGCTCCACCAGGGCCTGGCCGCGGTCACGAACGGCGGCCGCGTTTCGCTTCTTGGGACGCATGCCGTGCCGGCGACGCTCGATCTCAGTCAGGAAGTGATCTTCAAGGGCATCCGCATCTACGGCATCACCGGTCGTCGGCTGTGGGACACCTGGTATCGCACCGCGGCGCTGCTCGAGGAGGGCCTCGACATCTCGCCGATCATCACCCACCGCCTACCGCTCGGCGACTACGCGAAGGCATTCGATCTCGTCGCGTCGGGCCACGCCGGCAAGATCGTCCTCCTGCCGCAGGCCGAAAGCTAGCAATGGGAATGGAGCAAGCAAAGGCGGCGCTGCGGAGTTGAAAACGATGACTACCCGCACCGATCCACTGGCCTACCTGCAGGCCGAGATCGACGAACTGCGCGCCAAGAACCTCTATCGGCCGCTGCGCATCATGTCGGGCGCGCAGGCGGTCCACACGACGGTCATGGGCAAGCCCGTGATCAGCCTCTCGTCAAACAACTACCTCGGTCTGACCACCCATCCAAAACTCGTCGAAGCGGCAATCAAGGCCGTGCGCGAATTGGGCGTCGGCACCGGTGCTGTGCGCACGATCGCGGGCGCGACCGAGTTGATCGAGGAGCTCGAGCGACGGCTCGCCGCGTTCAAGCACGTCGAAGCGGTGCTGACGCTGCAGAGCGGCCTGACATCGAACAGCGGCACGATCCCGGCGATCACCGCCGAGGGTGACCTCATCGTCAGTGACGAGCTCAACCACGCCTCGATCATCGACGGCGTGCGTCTGTCGCGCGCCGAACGCACGGTGTTCCCGCACCGCGACGTCGACGGATTGGAGAAGGTCCTCAAAGAGGCGCGCGCCAACGGCGGCAAGAACGGGCCGTACAAGAACATCCTCGTCATCACCGACGGCGTTTTCTCGATGGACGGCGACATCGCGCCGCTCGGCGGCATCTGCGACGTGGCCGATCGCTACGAAGCGGCGGTGATGGTCGACGACGCGCACGCATCGGGCGTCCTCGGCAGAAACGGGCGCGGCACGATCGACCATTTCGACCTGCACGGCCGCGTCGACATCCAGGTCGGCACGTTGTCCAAGGCAGTCGGCGTGATGGGCGGCTACATCGCCGGGCGGCAGCATCTCAAGGACTTCCTCACCCAGCGCTGTCGGCCGCTGCTCTTCTCGACTTCACAGCCGCCGGCCGTAGCCGCGGCGTGCATCGCCGCGATCGATGTCATGGAGCAGGAGCCGGAGCGGATCGAGCGCCTGTGGGACAACGCCCGTTTCTTCAAATCGGCCCTCCAGGGCCTCGGCTTCGACACCGGCATCAGCGAGACGCCCATCACACCGGTCATGGCCGGCGACGAGGCCAAGGCGCAGCAGCTCGCCACGGGGCTGTTCGAGGAAGGCGTCTTCGCCACGAGCGTGGTGTTCCCGACAGTCGCGCTGGGCAAAGCACGGGTGCGCACGATCGTCACCAGCGAGCATTCGCGCGACGATCTCCAGGCTTGCATCAATGCCTTCGAGAAGGTGGGCCGCGAGCTTCACCTGATCTAGTGGCGGACGTAAAGACGACATCGGGAAGGTGGGTCTGCCTCGACGTCGGCGAGACGCTGATCGATGAGTCGCGCGTCTGGGAGACATGGGCCGAGATCCTGGGCGTGACGCGCTTCACGTTCATGGCCGCGATGGGCGCGATGCTCGCGCGCGGCCGTCAGTTCGACGAGGTGTTCGCCTTCCTGGGCGTCACCAACCGAGACGAGCATCGCGCAGCCTTCAACGCGGCCTACGGCGGCTTCCAGGAGCGCGACCTGTACGGGGACGCGAAGCCTGCTCTCGATACGCTGCGCGGCGCGGGCTACAAGCTGGCGATCATCGCCAACCAGCCCGCCGAGCGTACCGAGGAGCTGCGCTTCCTGGGCGTGCGCGCCGATGTGATGGGCATGAGCTCAGAGATGGGCGTGCACAAGCCGGCGCCCGAGTTTTACGTGGAGGCGTTGCGGCGCATGGGCGATCCGCCGCCCACCGATGTCGCCTACGTGGGCGATCGACTCGACAACGACATCAACCCCGCGGCCGCGGCCGGCATGCGCGCCGTCTGGATCAAGCGCGGGCCGTGGGCCGCGATCACAGACGAAGCGCCGCCGCCCGGGACGCTTATCGTCACCTCACTGACGGAGCTGACTGAGCGCATCGGCGAGGCCTGGGCATGAAGCTGACGGTCGTCGGCTGCGCGCCGGCGTATACCGCGCGTTCGGACCGCGCCTCGTCGTGCTATCTGGTCGAGCACGGTTCGACGCGCGTCGCATTGGACTTTGGCCTGGGCGCATTCGCCGAGCTGTGGCGCTACACCCAACCAGGGGACCTGACCGGGATCGCGATCAGCCACATGCACGCCGATCACAACGTCGATCTCATCCCGCTGCGCCACTGGGTGAAGTTCGAGAATGACGGGCGCGGGCCTGCTCTCCATGCGCCGGCGGATCTCCGCCAGCGAATAGCCGAGTACCAGCAGTTCCCCGATCCCAGGAGTCTGCCTTCATTCCTCGACGACCTAGCCGGCGATGCGCTGGCGGTGGGCTCCTTCCCGGTGGGCGAACTGCTCATCGAGGCAAGGCACGTCACCCACATCGCCGATTCGTTCGCTTTTCGCGTCTCGGTCGCCGACGGGGACGGACCCGGGTTGGTCTATTCGGGCGACTGCGCGGTCGCGGACGACCTGCTGCCGCTCATCCGGCCTGGTGACACGCTGCTGTGTGAGGCCGCGTTTGGTAGCGGCCCGAGTGACGCGCCAATTCATCTGACCGCGGCTGAAGCCGCCGGTGCGGCGCTGCGCGGAGATGCGTCGCGACTCGTCTTGACGCACATCCTCGACAAGCGCGACGAGGCCGGCTCGGTGGCCATCGCGAGCGGCGTGTTCGGCGGCGCAGTCGAAGCGGCGCAGCCCGGGCTCACGCTCGACATCGGTTAGGCTCGCGCTCGTGAGCACGACGCGCGGCCTTGTTCTCAACCGGGTCCTGGCCGCGTTCGTCGCGGCTGTCGAGGACGGCCGCCTACCGCCATTTCCGTCGGAACCGGCGGTCACCTTCGAAGTGACGCGGCCGGCATCGGCTGACCACGGCGACTTCGCCACGAACGTCGCGCTGAAGTTCGCGGCCAAGATGAGCCGCCCGCCGCGCGACATCGCCGCGGTCGTTGCAGGAGCGATGGGCGGCGGAGACGACCTCATCAGCAAGGTCGAGGTCGCCGGCCCTGGCTTCGTCAACATCTGGCTGGCGCCCGGATACGTGGAGCAAGCGGTCGACGCGATCCGAAACGCCGGCACGAGCTACGGCCGTTCGACGACGGACGCGCCGAAGAAGATCAACGTCGAGTTCGTCAGCGCCAATCCCACCGGTCCGCTCCACGTGGGCAACGCGCGCGGCGCTTTCGTCGGCGATCTGCTGTGTCGCGTGCTCACCGCGGCCGGTCACCAGGTCACGCGCGAGTACTACTTCAATGACATCGGCGGCCAGGTCGAACGGCTGGGTCTATCGGTCGCGGCCCTCAAGCAGGGCAGGCCAGTGGCCGACGACGGCTATCACGGCGACTACGTCAAAGAGCTCGCGCGCGACGTGCCGGATGACGTCTGGCAGCGCGCTCAAGGCGAGCCTGACCGCGCCGGCTGGATCCTGGGCGAATGGGCGTCGGAAGCGGTTCGCGGCGGTATCGAGCGCAGCCTCGAGAATCTTGGCGTGCACATCGACGTGTGGAAGGGCGAGGGCTCGCTGCACGCAGATGGTTCGGTGGGCCGCGCCATCGACAAGCTCAGAGCGAGCGGCGATATCTATGAGCAGGACGGAGCGCAGTGGTTCCGATCGACCAAGTACGGCGACGACAAGGACCGCGTCGTCATCCGCTCCAATGGCGAGCCCACCTACTTCGCATCTGATATCGGCTACGTGGCCGACAAGTTCGGCCGGGGCTTCGATGAGCTGATCTATATCTGGGGCGAGGACCACCACGGCACGGTCGCGCGCCTCAAGAATGCTGCGGAAGCGCTGGGCCTCGATCGCGACGCGACCAATGTGCTGCTCCTCGCCTGGGTGCACTTCGTGCGCGACGGCGTCCAGGTGTCGATGTCCAAGCGAACCGGCGAGTTCGTGACGCTCGATGAGCTCCTCGCCGAGGTCGGTGTCGATGCTGCGCGCTGGTACTTCGCCTCACGCGGGCATACCACGGGCATCGACTTCGACATCGAGCTCGCCAAGAAGGAGTCGAGCGAGAACCCGGTCTACTACGTCCAGTACGCGCACGCGCGCATCAGCTCGATCCTGCGCAAGGCCGCGGCCGAGGGCATCGAGACGGCCGACTCACTTGCCGGCGCGCTGGCTGGCGACGAGGTCGCGCTCGGCCTCGCGAAAGACTTGCTGCGCCTGCCCGAGATCGTGGGCGACGCGGCCGATGAGCGCGAGACGCAGTCGATCACCGCGTACGCGACTGAGCTGGCGACCAAGTTCCATGCCTTCTATCGCGATCGACGCGTGGTCGATGCGGCCGACCCCGTGACTTCCGGCTACCGCCTCGCGCTCGTCGATGCGACGCGCGTCACACTGGCCGCCGCGCTCGGACTGCTGGGGATCTCCGCGCCCGACCAGATGTAGCGCCCGCAAGGAGAACGCGAAGCAGAGCGCGTGAGCAGCTGCTGCGGAGAACCTATGAGTCGTCGGCGATCCTCAAGTCGACGCGCGTGTCATTGATGGCTATCACCGTCACGCCGTCAAAGGTCGACGACAGCTGATCCATCCGCGCCCTGAATGAGATCGCGTCTGCACCCGTGTCCCACACGGTCGTCCACTCGATCCGCCAGTGGTCGGCGCTCTCGTACATTGCCAGACGGTCGCCACCCCAGCCGGCGGCAGCGTCGGCGTGCGGCCAATCAACCGGCAGGCCGGGTATGGCGCCCGCGGGCACCTCACCACCCGCGGCGATGATCTGGATCCCCAGCTCGCCCAAGGTCTGCTCGTAGGCTAGGTGCCAGTCGGGACCGAGCTGATCGAGCAGGTCGGGTGCCGGGACTTCGACGGGCTCCTCGTGCGCCGCGTATTTCTCTGGATGGAGGATCTGCTCGGTCGACGCAGGCGGCGTCGTGAGCGCGGCATCGACCGCGTCGTAGCCACCCTGATCGTGCAACGCCGTCGCGAATGCAAACCCTTCGGTGTAGGGGAACTCCAGCTGGCGCCGCAGGACCAGCGGGATGCCATCAAGCGACGCCTGATTGAGCTCGCTGAAGCCCTCGAGCAGCATTTGGAGCATGTCGCCGAAGTCGAGGTTGTCGGTGGCCCAGAGCTGCGAGGTCAGCGTCGCGTCGCCCTCGATCACCGCCAGCTGGGCGAGCTGCGCGTCGCCCTGGGTGTTGTCGGTGATGGTGTTGTCCTTCAGGTTGAAGTGCTGGTCCTGCAGCGCATGGGTGTACTCGTGGGCGACGACGATCTTGTCAGTGGCGCCGAACGGCCCGTCGCGGCTGATGATGTAGAAGTGCCCGTTCTCCGGCTGGTAGTAGGCGAGAACCTGTTCGCCATATAGCTCCTGGACGAGCTGGTCGAGGCTGGCGTCGGCGGGCAGCAGGCCAAGACGCTTGTACAGGCGCTCCTCGGCCTGGCGTACCTCAATTGGCACCTCGGCGTCGTTGAGCTCGACCAGGTCCTCCTGGAACTGCTCGCGGGTGATGAACTCGAAGGGCACGTCGCGCGTCGCCTCGAGCTCGCGCAGTGCCGGAACCGTCGCGACTACGGCATCGACCTGGGCTGCCAGATCTGCGCTGGGCGCTGCCGTGGGCTTGGGGCCAGGCGTCGGGCTGGGGCTGGGCGTGGGCGTCGTGCAGCCCGTGATCATGACCAGGCACAGGGCGACGGCGACCACAAGCTGCTTCACAGGCCCGATTCTGCCAGCGTGGATACCTCCTGGGCTTTCCACATTCGGTTTCGGTTTCTTCACCGTCTCGGGTCTGGTTGCTACACAAGCCCTGACTAGTCTGCGAAGTAGCGGAACCGTGAAGCAATCGCTTCCCGTTCCCTCTCCCTCCCTCGGAACGAGGGGCGCCAATTGGGCAGGCGCCCCTCGTTTCTTTTTGTGCTCCCTTCCCTGAGAACGGCTGCGTTCGTTGGCACCTGCGCTCGTTCGCCTCACATGCGCGAGCACGCTCGGCTCACGTGCTCGGCGCCGCCTTCGCCCCCGCTCTCGTGTCGCTCGCACCGTGTTGCCTGACAATGGCAGCGATGGAAATCGTTTCGTTCGGCGAGACCTGCCTCCGGCTGCGCGGCAAAGAGGGCATCGTGGTCACGGATCCTTTCCCGCGCATCGTCGGCCCGACCGG
>JAXDLE010000024.1:0-8338 GCA_034666725.1 Chloroflexota bacterium | reverse complement strand
CAGATCGAGGGCTGCAAGCGCGGCGGTCAGCTCATCTCGACTGAGACGACGGTTATCTCGGACGACGGCGTCGCGGTCATGGGCTCGAAGAGCGTTTTCCTCAAGAAGCGCACCGAGGGGACCGAGCGCGCCGACAAGGCCGCACCGGAGGCGGGCGTGGCCAAGTTCTTCGGGGACATGCCGACGTGGGAGCAGTTCGACGGCCTCGCACCGATCGACGTCGTCATCGTGCCCGCGATCGACGGCAACTTCGCCACCTCCGTCGTCGAGATGGGACCCTTCGAGAAGCAGTTCCAGACGCTCCACTCGCTCCAGAACTACTTCCTGCTCAACGAGCTGCTTGCGCCGGGCCTGCCGATCCCGATCGTGGATTCCGGGGAGCGGCGACGGCGGCGGGCAGCGTTCATCGCGTCGTTTTGTGAGCGGCCGTACCACTTCGTCCGCGCAGCGAACCCGCAGCTGCTGATGGACGAGGTTGACCGCGTCCTCTAGGGCGTCTGCGCGGTGCGACGCTTCGAGTACGCCCGGCCGTCGACGCTGGCCGAGGCCGTTGGCCTGCTCGCGCACGAGGGAGAGCGGGCACGGGTGCTGGCCGGAGGCACCGATCTGCTGATCCGACTCAGGGACCGGACCCTTACGCCGGCGGTGGTCGTGGACGTCAAGCGCATTCCGGAGATGGCGCCGGCGATTTCGGAGAGCGGCGGCTGGGTCAGAGTGTCGGCCGGGACAACGATGACGGCCGTGATGGAGTCGCAGGTTATGCGGACGTCGTTTCCCGCGTTGGTGGAGGCGGCGCGGTACGTTGGCTCTGTCCAGATCCGCAACCGTGCGACGCTGGCCGGCAACCAGTGCAACGCGTCGCCCGCGGCCGATACGGCGACACCGCTGTTGGTCTACGGCGCGATCGTCCTCGCGGTCGGGTCGGCGGGGGAGCGGCGCATCCCGCTCGATGAGTTCTTCGTGCGCAGCGGAGTGACGACGCTCGGCACGGGCGAGCTGGTGACGGCGATCGAGCTGCCAATGCCGCCTGGCGCCGTGCGGTCGGCGTTCCAGCGGCGGACGCGGCGGCGCGGCCACGATCTGGCGTCGGTCACCGTTTCGGTCGCGCTGGCCGATGACGGAGTCCGATTGGCATACGGCAGCCTCGGTCCGCGGCCGCGACTGATGGTGGGTGGCCCGGGCTCGGTGGACGGGCTGCTGGAGCGCGCAATGTCAGAGGCGACGCCATCGCCAACATCGATGCGCGCCGGCCCGGAATACCGGTTGGCAATGCTGCGCGTCCTGGGCAAGCGCGCGATCGAGGCCGCCGCGTGACGGAGATCAATCTGCGCATCAACGGGGAGGCGCGCTCGTACTCGGTTGAGCCGCACCACACACTGCTCGAATCGCTGCGCGATGACCTCGCGTTGACCGGCACCAAGGAGTGCTGCCTTGTGGGCGAGTGCGGCGCGTGCACGGTGCGACTGAACGGCGCGATCGTGGACTCGTGTCTCGTGCTCGCGGTCGAGGCGGACGGTGGCGAGGTGCAGACGGTCGAGGGCCTGGCCGCCGCGGATGGTCTCGCCGCCCTGCAGGAGGCGTTCCTGACGCACGGCGCGGTGCAATGTGGCTTCTGCATCCCAGGCCAGCTGATGGCCGGCGACGACCTGTTGCGTCGCTCGCCGCACCCGTCGCGCGCTGAGATCGAAGAGGGCCTCGCCGGCAACCTGTGCCGTTGCGGCTGCTACTACCAGATCTTCGATGCGGTCGAGGCCGTCGCAACCGGGAACGCGGCGAAATGAGCGCGATCGGCGATCCGGCGCCGCGCGGGGGTGGCCGCGGGCGGGTGAACGGCGAGCAGCTCTACGTCGCTGACATCCACCTGCCCAACGAGCTGCACGTCAAGCTTGTCACGCTGCCCTGTGCCCGCGGCCGCATCGGCGCGATCGACGCAACCGCAGCTATGCAGATTCCGGGCGTAGTCGCCGTCTTCGCTGCCGCCGATCTGCCGACACCAATGCCGCGCTTCGGCCCGCAATTCACCGATCGACCGGTCATCGCGATCGCAGAAACCAAGTTTCACGGCGACCCGGTGGCGGCCGTCGCGGCGGAGACACTGGACGCAGCCGAAGAGGCCGCGCGCCTGGTCCGCGTCGAGTACGAGGAGCTGCCCGCCGTCACGACGATTGACGCGGCGCGCGCCAACGACGCGCCGCTCGTCCAGGACCCCTCAATCCGCAAGCCGAACGACCGCCTCGCCAACACGAACGTCCTCAAGGAGCACGTCGTGTCGTGGGGCGATCTCGACGCCGCCGCGAAACACGCGGAGCTGATCGTCGAGAACACCTACCGCTTCCCCATGGTCACGCACTTCGCCATTGAGCCGCATGCCTTCATCGCAGCGCCCGACGGCGACGGAATCAAGCTCTGGACGAGCATTCAGCATCCGTACTGGCTACAGCGTCTCCTCGCCCAAACGCTCCAAGTCCCGCTCGCCAAGGTCCGGGTCATCGCGCCCGACCCCGGTGGCGCGTTCGGTGGCAAGCAGCATGCCAAGTACGAACCGCTGCTGGCCTTCATGGCGCTCAAGCTGCAACGACCGGTGCGCCTCGTACTGACCCTCGAGGAAACGTTCCAGGCGGTTCGTCGGACGGAGACGGAGATCAAGGTCCGCACCGGCCTGACCAGGGCAGGGAAGCTGGTCTTCCAGGATGTGGATGCCGACTACCTCATCGGTGCCTATGCCGACATCGCTGACCGTGTCGTCGGCAAGGGCTCATACATCGGCTGCGGGCCGTACAACTACGAGGCGGGCCGCGTGACCGCGCGCAGCGTGCTGTCCCACACCGTGCCCTCCACTGCCATGCGCGGCTTCGGCAACCCGCAGGTCAACTGGGCGGTCGAGTCGAACCTCACCGAAGCGGCCAACCAGATCGCAATGGACCCCGTACTGCTCCGACTAACCAACCTCGCTGCAAAGGGCGACCCATTCATCCCGTTCGACACGCCCTGCGACGGCGACTGGGCGCAGGCGACCAAGCGCGCGGCAGAGCTGGCAGGTTGGGACAAGCCCAAGCCGGAAGGTCGGGGCCGTGGCTTCGCCCTGGGCATCAAGTCGGGGCCGACGACTGGTCTGTCCTATTCGATGGTCAGGCTGCATGCGGACGGATCGGCCCTCGTCTATTGCGGCACGCAGGACATAGGCCAGGGCGCGCGGACGATCTTCGCCCAGATCGCGGCGCATGAGCTGGGCTTGCCGCTCGAACACGTGAGCGTGGTCATGGGCGACACCGGCGTCGTGCCGTATGACCAGCAAACCTCGGCGTCGCGCTCGACAGTGCTGATGGGCAATGCCGTGATCGCGGCTTGCAAGCAGGTGCTCGAGCAACGGAGGGCGGGGCGCACCGGAGAGATCGTCGGCGTTGGCGATGCGAGGAAGGAGCCCGACCCCGATCACCCGCTTGGCGGATCGGCCGCGTTCTTCGAGTTCAACGCCACGGCCGTCGAGCTCTCGGTCGATGAGGGCACTGGCGACATCACCATCCATCGCCACGTGACCGTGTCCGATATCGGCAAGGCCATCAATCGGCTGCAGGTGCAGATGCAGGACGAGGGCGCGGCGATCATGGGCCTGGGTCACACGTTGATGGAGCGCTACATCTGGGACGACGCGGGGCGGATCCGCAACCTGGGCGCGATCGACTACCGCATCCCGACCTCGTTGGACCTACCCGCCGAGATGATCAGCGACATGATCGAGAACGGCGACGGCCCCGGGCCGTACGGCGCAAAGGGCATGAGCGAGGGCGCGCTGCTGCCCGTCTCGGCGGCCGTCGCGGCCGCAGTGCGCGACGCGACCGGCGCAGTCATTCGCGACCTGCCGCTATCACCGGAGCGCGTCTGGACCGCGCTCCAGGAGCGCGGCGGGTCCTAGCCGAGCGGCGCGAAGAGATCCACCTGGTTGCCGTCGGGATCAAGGACCGTCGCGTAGCGCTGACCCCAGGGCGCGTCCCATGGTGCGGTCTTGCCGTGATGACCGGCGCCGACGACGCGGTCGTACGTCTCGTCGACCTCCGCGGGCGACGAGCACAGGAACGCGAGGCCAATCGGATGGCCGCTGGGAGTGACCCAATCGGGGTTGAGCTGCTTCATGAGCTCGACGTTGTCGAGCATCACGCGTAAACCGCCCGGCGTGGTCGCCTCCACGTGATCCTCTGTGGTTTCCGGAAATTCGAGTCCGAGCAGGCGGTAGAAAGCGATCGAAGCGGCGAGATTCGAGCTGACAATGCCGATTGCATCAAGGGAAGGCATGTTGACCTCCTGCGGTTGGCGCGCGCCGCGTCGTAGCATCGAACCAATGAATGACGCGCTGATTGTCATCCTGGCGCTCTTCGCCGTCGCGGGCGGCGGGATCATCGCCTTGGACGCGATCATCATCCGGCGGCTGCGACGAAAGCCATGACGGCGGGCGCAATCACGGTCGGCGGCCACGAGATCAAGATCACGCACGGTGACCGCGTGGTCTTCCCCGACGACGGCGTCACCAAGGCGGAGATCGTCGAGCACTACGCGCGCGTCGCGCCGGTGATGTTGCCGCACCTGCGCGGGCGCCCGGTCAGCATGCAGCGCGTGCGCGAGACGATCTACACGCAGGTCTTCTACCAGAAGGACGCACCGGCCTACTTCCCAGATTGGATCCACCGCGTGGAGGTGCCCAAGGTCGGCGGGACGGTGAACCACGCGATCGCCGATGACGCGGCGTCGCTCGTCTACCTGGCCAACCAGGGCTGCATCACCCCGCACGTCTGGTTGAGCCGCGTGCCGGATTTGCATGTGCCGGACCGCATGATCATCGATCTCGACCCGGGTGACGGCGGGGTCGCCGACGCGCGGTTCGCGGCGCACATCGCGCGCGAGGTGGTGGTGGCGGCCGGCCTCGTGCCGCACCTCATGGCCACCGGCTCGCGTGGCTACCACCTTGTCGTGCCTCTGCGACCCCATGCAGACTTCGAGGAGGTCCGAGCCGTCGCGTTCGGGCTGTCGGAGGTGATGGCCGCCAAAGCTCCCGATCGGCTGACCACCGAGTTTTACAAGGAGAAGCGCGTCGGACGGCTCTTCCTCGACGTCAACCGCAATGCGTGGGCGCAAACGGCCGTGCCGCCATATTCGATCAGGCCCAAGAAGGGTGCCCACGTCGCGGTGCCGCTGGACTGGGAAGAGCTCGACACGGTCGCACCCGACGCATTCGACGTGCATTCCATCCAGGGCCGACTCTCCGCGGTTGCCAATCCCTGGAAGAGCTTCGGACCGCACATGCGGTCGCTGACGGCGGCGAAGAAGTGGCTGGCGAAGCAATGATCCCGCGGATCGTCGATTTCGACCGGCCCCCGGAGGGCGTGGAGCGCGCCGAGCTGCCGCGGCTGCTCGGCGGCAAGGCGGCCAACCTGACGGTCATGGCGGTCGACCTCGGCCTGCCGGTGCCGCCGGCGTTCACGCTGACCACGGACGTTTGCCGGGAGTACCTCGCCAGCGGCTGGCCCGATGGCATGAAGGAAGAGCTGTACGAGCACATGGCCCGGCTGGAGGAGTTGGTCGGCCGGAAGTTCGGTGATCCTTCCGATCCGCTGCTCGTGTCCGTTCGGTCTGGGGCGCCGGTCTCCATGCCCGGGATGATGGACACGATCCTGAATGTGGGATTGACCGATGAAACCGCCGCGGTCTTCGAGCCCGCCATGGCGGCGCGACTGCGCGACCGTCTCACCGATTCGTTGGCCGCCGTGGGCGTCACTCCCGTGCCGGCGGACCCCTGGCATCAGGTTCGAGAGGCGATCGCTGCCGTGTTCCGCTCGTGGACCTCGCCGCGGGCCATCGCCTACCGCGAGCGCGAGGGCATCAGCGCTGAGATGGGCACCGCTGCCACCGTCCAGGCGATGGTCTTCGGCAACCGCAACGACCGGAGCGCCACGGGCGTGCTGTTCACGCGCAACCCATCGACCGGCGAGAACCGGCTGTACGGCGATGTCCTGTTCAACGCGCAGGGCGAGGACGTGGTCGCGGGCACCCACGCGACGCAGGACATCCGCGTCCTGCACGAGCGGCTGCCGGACGTGGCGCGTCAGCTGCACGAGTACACGCGCACCCTCGAGCGTCACCTGCGCGACGTCGCCGACATCGAGTTCACCATCGAGGACGGCAGGCTGTGGCTGCTCCAGGTACGCGTCGGCAAGCGCTCCCCGCAGGCCGCGCTGCGCATCGCGGTCGAGATGGCCAACGATCCGGACTTTCCGCTGACCCGCGAGGAGGCCGTGCGGCGCGTGCTGCTGCTTCTCGCGGATCCGCCGCGGAACGTCGAGCCACCGCGCGATGCCGGCAAGCCGTTGGCCAAGGGCTTGGGCGCGTCGCCTGGGGTCGCGGCCGGTGAGATCGTCACCACTCCGGAGGCCGCCGTGGCGGCGGCAGAAGAAGGGCGCGACGTGATCCTCGTTCGCGCCGAGACCTCACCCGACGACGTCCACGGCATGTCCGTAGCGCGCGGCATCCTGACCGCGAGGGGCGGTCTCGCCAGTCATGCCGCGGTCGTCGCCCGTGGCTGGGGCATCCCGGCTGTCGTAGGCGCATCGTCCATATCGATCGGACCAGACTCCATATCGGTGGCTAGCCGGACCCTCCGAGTTGGTGAATCGATAACGATCGACGGTTCCACCGGAGAAGTTTTCGTAGGCAGCCTGGTTGGAAAGTCAGAAGCTGTGCCCGAAGCAGGCGTCCTGATCGAATGGGCTAAAGAAATGGGAATCCCGATTGAAGGCACCGATTCACCCGCTTCCCCATCAGCCCAGCCCACCGGAACCGCCACGCCGACCGACGCGCTCCGACTCCTGCTGGTGAAGGGCTACGCCACGCCCGAGCAAGCGGCCGATTGCCTGCTCATCGATCTTGAGTTGGCGCAATCCCTGCTCGAACAGCTCGTCTCTGCGGCCGATGTCGAACAGGCCGTCGGGTCATACCGGCTGACCGGCGCGGGCAAGATCCGCGCCCGTATCGGCCTCGACGCGGCACGCACTTCCTGGCCCGGTGCGGGTGCGGCGCTCGATGAGTTCATCGGCTTCGACCGCCAGGTCAAGGACGTCGTCACCTCGTGGCAGATGCGCGGCGAGAGCGTTAACGACCACTCGGACGCCGCCTACGACGCCGGCGTCCTCGAGAGGCTGAATTCCTTGCACTCGGAGATCTCGGGCTGGCTGACGCAACCGCAGCTCGCGAGATACCTCACACGCCTCGACCGCGCGATGGCCGCGCTCAACGCCGGCGACACGAAATTCATAGCGTCACCGCGCGTGGACAGCTACCACTCTGCTTGGTTCGAGCTGCACGAGGAGCTCATCCTCCTCGCGGGCCGCACCCGCGCCGACGAAGTCGCCGCCGGCCGCGCCTAACTCACTAAGGCGAGCGGAACGCCGGGCGTGACATACGTCCGACGGGCCATGTCAGTACCTGTCCGGAGCCGCTCCCGGCCTCACTCTGGAACACGCGGCGTGCCAATTCGCAGTTGAAGGGGTCTCGAGTTGGCGGCTTGGAGGGCATACGCGCCCCCGACGGACGCATGTAACGCTGGGCGTGCCAGCTACGCCGAGGCCTAGGAGCGAGCGCTTGCCGCTGATTCCTTGGCCGCGAAGTTCGGGTCGCGTGGATCGTTCGGGCGGGGCATGCCTCCACCTGGGGGAGAGCCCGTGAGCTTGTCCCACAGCGCGCCCGCGTTCCACGTCTGGATGTACTCGAGCATGTATTCCTGGCCGATGTCGACCGGCCCGAACGCGTCGGCGAAGGTGACCCGCGCCACTGTCTCGTCGCGCGTCCAGCCCTTGGCGACCGCGTCGGCGACCGCCGTCTTCCAGTCGAGAAGGTGCGCGCGCTGGACATCGAGGTATTGCTTGGTGACGACCGGGCCGTGGCCGGGGACGAGCCAATCGACATCCAGGCCGCGGATGCGATCCAGGGCCGTGACCCACTGGTCGACGTCGCTCGTCATGAGCCACGTCTGGCAACCCGAGAACAGCGTGTCACCGGTGAAAGCGACGCGCTCCTCGGGCACGTGGACGGTCGTCTGGCCCTGCGTGTGCCCGGGCGTGAAGAGCAGGTTGATCGTGTGGTCACCCACGTACAGCGTCATGTCGCCGGTGAACACGATCGAGCCCTTGTTTGGGTCGCGGTAGTAGTCGTCGCGGGCGGGGAAGATGGCCTCCCCATCGGGATCGTCGGCCGGGATTGCCTCGTGGGCGTAGTCGTACGGGTCGATCTCGGGCCCGGGCACCATGAACCGATTCCAGAGCTCGCGATGGTTGACGACTTTCGCGCCCGACCC
>JAXDLE010000023.1:0-4679 GCA_034666725.1 Chloroflexota bacterium | reverse complement strand
AGCTCATTCGCAGCTGCCAGCTCGCGGGTCCGCTCGATGACCCGTTCCTCCAGCTCGCCTTTCAGCCTCTGGATTTCCCGTTTGGCCTGCTTCAATTCCGGCGTTTCGATCCGCTCCCACTGACCGTGACGGCGTGCCAGGGTGAATTCGTGGGCTCGGGCGACATCCAGGACTTCAGACGCGCGGGCACGCTGAAGCGGATACGTGCATAAAGCGATCATCGGCTTGCCCGCGAGCGAGCAGTCGACTTCCTGCTCATATTCGGCGAACGCATCCCATTGACCGGTTTGCAGCCAGAAGGCGTTGCCGCTGATGCGCAAACCCTCATAGCCGGTAGCGAGCGCGCCCGCCAATTTCTCCTCCCACCCGCGGGCGATGCTTTTCATGCCATGGTCGAAGCCCGCCAGGTACCATTCCTCGCCCGGCAGGATCTCGATCTCGCCGTCCGCCAACAGCCGCCCGGCGTCCGGGATCGATCGGACAAGAGCGGTCCTGGCGTCTTCCACCTCGATCGGTTCGGACACCGCCCAGACGCAACGCTCGCGGCCTTGCAACCCGGCTCTGAAATACGGGATCAGGGTGTCGAGGGCATCCTGCTTGGTTTCGTAGAACAGGCAAACGTGCGTGCCCCAGGGCATATCGCCCAACGGCTCGATGCCGGTAGCCCTTGTCGCTGCGATCATCGGCGGGCCTTTCTTGGCAAGACCAGACGCGCCCATCCCCGCTCGGCGGAACAACCGCCTGTATACCATGGCGGGCTCCCAAGGCGAAGGCCGACGCTGCCGAGGCAATCAGTATTGATACGACATAGGCTTGCGCATCCGAACTCGACATGAAGGTTAACGACAGGCCGCTGCGGCGACTCGCGCCTCGAGGCGCCGACCTGGGGAGATCGTCATGGTTGTGCTGGAGCCTTTGGCCGCGGATGAATTGCGTCCGCGCATCATCGTCATCGGCGTGGGGGGCGCCGGCGGCAATGCCGTGGCGAACTTGATCGCGGGCGACATCACCGGAGTCGAGTTCGTCGTCGCCAACACCGATGCGCAGGCCCTGGCCACGGCTTTCCCGGCTCACCCGATCCAACTCGGCGCCGGTATCACAGGGGGATTCGGGGCCGGTTCGGCGGCGACGGCCGGCAAGGCGGCCGCGGAAGAATCGATCGAGACGATCAGTCTCGCGCTCGACGGATGCCACATGTGCTTCATCGCCGCGGGAATGGGCGGCGGCACCGGCACCGGCGCGGCTCCAATTATCGCCAGGGCCGCGCGCGACAAGGGCATCCTCACCGTCGGCGTCGTCACCATGCCGTTCAGCTTCGAAGGTACCCGCCGCGGCCGCGCCGCCGAGGCTGGGATCGAGACTCTGCGGCAGCACGTCGACACCCTGATCGTCATCCCGAACCAGAATCTGTTCCGCATCGCCAGCCCGGACACGACCTTCAAGGAGGCTTTTCTGATGGCCGACGAAGTGCTCCGGCAGGGCGTGCGCGGCATCACCGACCTGATGGTCCTGCCGGGCCTGATCAATCTCGACTTCGCCGATATCCGCTCGGTGATGGGCGGGATGGGCCAGGCGATGATGGGCACCGGTGAGGCGTCGGGCGACAATCGCGCAATGCACGCGGTCGAAATGGCGATCTCCAATCCCCTGCTCGACGGCGCCCTCAAAGGGGCTTCCGGCCTGCTTATCTCGATCGTCGGCGGCGAGGACATGGGGCTGATGGAGATCGACGAGGCCGCCAACTACATCAAGGAGCTGATCGACCCCGAAGCCGACATCATCTGGGGATCCGCGATCGACCCCCTGATGCAGGGAAGCATGCGCGTATCGATCGTGGCGACGGGTCTTGATGTCGCGACGGAGGCATCTCGCGCGCGACAGTTCATTCGGGCGACCATCCCCGCAGAGATCTTGCTTTCGGAAGCGGACGCGAAACGCGCGGACCTGACGCTGTCGTCACCGGCGGCGCAGGGGATGATCGACCTTGAGTCGGCCCTGGGAGACCTGTTCGCGGACGATAACGCTGCCAGCGCGGCGAACGCCGAGCTCGACGAAGCTCTGCTGTTGAGCAGCCACGACACGCGACCCAAGATAATTTCTGCGGCTATCGCCCACGCGGCGAACGGCACAACTGAAAGATGCGAAACCCCTCAGCCCCATGGGCCGACCCTCTTCGAACGCGTAGCCGCGATGACTCGCCGCGGGGGAAAGCTCAGTCTCAACAGCTCATTCCCACCGGCCCCCGACAGAGTTGAATTTCCGGGTGTCTACAATCGTCGCCTGCCGCAGAACTACTCTAACCGGCCACAATCATAATTCTATCTGTGTTCCCTAGAATTCGCGCCGGGCTCGAGCCGGTCGCCAAGCGAAAGAGAGCATTCATTTTCGAATCTTGAAGGAGGAATTCCGTGGCATTGATTCTACTCGCCGATGACGACGAGATCGTCGTCGCCGTGGTCAGCGAAGCGCTCGCCGCCCGGGGCCATGTCGTGGCCGCTCTCGACGACGGACTTCCCGTCCTCCGCGAAGTGGAATCCAAGCGCCCCGAGCTGGTCATTCTCGATTGCACGATGCCCGAGCTGGATGGAATCGAGGCGCTCCGGCAGATCCGGAGGTCGCGAACCTGTTTCGCAACCCCGGTTCTGATGCTTACCGGCCGCCGCAGCGCGGCGGACGAGGCGATCGCCATGCGAACTGGCGCCAACGACTATCTGCGCAAACCGTTCGACCCCGACCAGCTGGTATCCTGGGCGGAGATTCTTGTCGCCCGGGGGCGGTCGCGGCGGCTCGCCGTGACCATGCAACCGCAGGTCAGGGCCGGCCGCCCGACCGAGCGCGGTTGGGGTCAGCGCTAATGTCCCCGAGCCTGGAGACGTGGCCCATCGGGCGGGGCGCCCGTTCCAGAGGGGAACACCGTGTCCGATATCGATCGCACAGGATTTAAGACGGCCAGGCGGATACGTCCGTGCGGCGCGGCGGTCGCCGGCGGGATCGTCGCGATCGAGCTGTTCCGCTGGGCGGCGAGTCTCCGCGGTCTGACGCATTTGGCGCCGGGCTCGGCGCGATGAATCCGATCACCGCCGTCGCATGCGTCACCTCGGTCCTGTTGGCCGGGTGCATAATAGCGCTGCTGCGCGCCGATCGAGCGCGCCGCCGCCGTGAGTTCGTCACACAACGGAGCGAGAGCTATTATCGTCATGCCGAGCAGGTCGGGCATATCGGCCATTGGCGCATCGAGCGGTCAACGGGAGCGGTTCAGTGGTCCGACGAAGTCGCGGCGATATTGGGCCTGCCGCTCGGCACGATACCGAGTCTCGAAGAGGAGCTCGGGCGCTTTCATCCTGACGATTGGGAAGGCGCGCGCGCGCTTGTGGAGCAATGTCTGCGCGAATGTCGCGACTGGGAAGTCGGTCATCGCTTTCTTCGGCCGACCGGCGAGGTCCGCCATGTCAGGTCTCTCGGCGTCTGTGAGCGCGACGCGAACGGCGAGCCGGAAGCCATGTTCGGCGTAATCATCGATGTCACGGAGCTTGAGTCTGCGCGACGCCAGGCGGAGGCCGCGTCCGCGTCCCAGGCCGCCTTCCTGGCCAATATGAGCCACGAAATCCGAACGCCGATGAATGGGGTGATGGGCTTCGTCGAGTTGCTCATGGAGAGCAACCTCGATGCCAAGCAGCGCCGGCAACTCCGACTGGTCGAGGAATCCGCCCAGACGCTTCTGAAGCTTCTGAACGACATATTGGATTTGTCGAAGATCGAAGCTGGCCAGCTCGACCTGAGCGAGGCGCCGTCCAACGTACGCCATGACATCGCGCAATGCGTTCGACTGATGACCCCGATTGCCGAGCAGAAGGGCCTGAAGCTGCGCGCTACATTTGCCGACGGCTTTCCGGACAGTGTGTTGATTGACAGCCTGCGGCTTCGCCAGATTCTATTCAATCTGCTCGGCAACGCCGTCAAGTTTACCAACACCGGATCGGTGTCGGTGACGCTCAGCGAAGCGCCCGGCTCGAACGGGAGACGGATCATGGCGATCAAGGTCGCCGACACCGGCGTCGGCATCGCCGAGGAGCGTAAGGCAGCGATCTTCGATGCGTTCGTACAGGCCGACGCATCGATATCGCGCCGCTTTGGCGGTTCGGGGCTCGGCCTCAGCATCAGCCGGCGACTGGCGCGTCTGATGGGTGGAACGATTGCACTCGACAGCCTGGAGCATCAGGGGACTGTCGTCACGCTCGCGCTTCCGCTGGATACGGTCGCCGCGCCGACGGCTGCCGAAATCAGAGTCGCATCACGGCGTCCTGCTGCGAAGTCGGTTCGCGGGAAGCCGGGGCGGCTGCAGGCATCCGTTCTCCTGGTAGAGGATATCGACATCAATCAGGAACTGATCGTCGAAATGCTGACGAGGCTCGGTCACAGTGTCGACCTGGCCGAGAACGGGGCTGAAGCGCTCGCTATGGCGCACCGGCTCGAGCTTGATCCGGTCGCATGGGACCTCATCCTTATGGATATCCAGATGCCGGTGATGGACGGGCTCACCGCGACCCGCGCCATCCGCGCGCTTGGAGGGCGGGCAGCGACGATCCCGATAGTCGCCCTCACCGCCAATGCCTTTGCGATCGAGATGCAGCAATGCCGGGATGCGGGCATGAACGATCATATCGCCAAGCCGAGCGGGT
>JAXDLE010000022.1:0-2959 GCA_034666725.1 Chloroflexota bacterium | reverse complement strand
CGAGAGGAGCGCGGCAAATGCCGAATCGTCCCCGCCCAGGATGTCCGACACCCAGGGCACGAACAGCGCGCCGACCACTCCCTCGCCGAGCCCGGTGACGAGCGCGAAGAAGAGCAGCGCGCGCAGACCCGGATCCGACCAGACCTGGCTCAGGCCGTCGCGCCACTCGGCGACACCACGTCCGAGAGCCGCTCTGGCGCCGCGCGCCGCGTCGGTGGCATGGGCACGTACGGCCGAGGCGGCGGCGCTTGCCGGGATCAAGGCAATGAGCGCTGCTGCGGCAAGGAAGCTCGTGGCGTCCACGGCGACGACCGCGACGAGCCCTCCGGCCGCGACCGTGACGCCGCCGATCATCGGCCCAACCAGTCGCGCGAGATTGCGGTTCAGGCTGCTCAGCGAGTTCGCGGCGACGAGCTCTGATTCGCCGACGAGCAGCGGCAGCAGCGCCACTTCCGCCGGGATGAAGAGCTGCTTCAGGATCGTCATCACGACAAGCACCGCGTAGATGACCCAGAGTCCAAGCGCGTCGACCAGCATGAGCGGCACGAGGGCCGCGGCAGAGACCACGTTGACCCAGACCATCAGCCGCCGTCGGTTCCAGCGGTCCACCAGCACGCCGGCGGGAGAGCTGAAGAGGAATGTTGGAATGAGGCTGGCCAGGACGATGCCGGCGGTGGCGAGCGTCGAATCAGTCCGGCGATAGACCTCGAACGGCAGCGCCACGACGAGCGCCCAGTCGCCCATCAACGAGATGAGGCCACCCAGCCACAGGAGCAGGAAGTTCCGGTTTCGCAGCAGGCGCAGCATCAGGCGGGAACGTTATGGGACTCGGCGAACCGAGCTCAGCCGACGGGCGACAACCTCACCATCGGGATCGGCCGCTGAGCTTTCTCCGGGTATTCCGCAAACCACGGCAACTCCGCCGCGTGCTGGTCCCAAAGGCGCTGCCGCTCGGCCTCGTCGTACACGACGCTCGCTCGCGCGTTGACAGTGCGGTTCTCGACCTCGATCTGAACGTCCGGGTTCGCGCGCACGTTGTGCACCCAGCCGGGCGTCACCGGCGACCCGCCTGCGGTCCCGGCCACGATGTAGTCGCCCGCGTCACGCGTCCAGGTCAGGATCGAGCGGCGCGCCTCGCCACTCTTGGCCCCGGTGGCAGTCATGACCAGGAGCGGGTGACCGGCGAGTGGTCCCTGCGTGACTACGCCTCCGTTCGCGCGCATGTCGGCGATCAGGTTGTCTTCCCAGGGATTGGACATTCGGAACTACCGCTGCGCTGAAGCTGACTGGGGCACGTTAGACCGAGGTTCTAACATCCGCTGACGGGACACGGGTCGTGCGTCCTCACGTCCGAGGCCGCATGAAAGGGACGTCGAAAATGCAAACCAGCCGCAGAGTCAGCCAACGTGTGTGGCTGATCGCCGTAACGGTCACCTCAATCTCGGTCGGATGTGTCTCGGTCAATGCACCGCTCGGGACCGCTTCATCGGCCCCGACAACGGCCAGCGTCGCGCCGAGCGCGATCGGGTCGCCGGCTCTGCCGTCGACTGCAATCGCGACGGGTAGCCCGGCCCCACAACGAACGCGAAGGCCGTGCGCCCCTGGTGATACGCGACCGCGCTGTCAGACGTCGGCTCCAGCCACGAGCAGTCCCACGCTGACGCCGAGTGACACTCCGACTTCAAGTCCGACGGAGACGCCCACCGCAACGCCGACGCAGACGCCGACGGCCGCGCCATCCGCGGTTGGCGGCGACCTTCACGTGGCGCCCGTCGCCATCGACTTCGGGATCGTCGACGTGGGCACGACCAGCGCACCCGCGGTCGTCACGATTACGAACACCGGCGGCGATCCATTCGGGCCGATCAATATCTTCGGCGGCGCTCCGCCGACAGATGAGTTCAATGCCTCTCAGACGTGCCAGGGGACGACGCTGCCTGCGGCGGGCACGTGCGAGATCTCGTACACCTTCGCGCCGACGGCCGAGGGCATGTTCACCGACTCGTCGAGCTTCACGCTCAGCGAGACGGCAAGTCAGGCGGATGGGTTCGACTTCACGGTCAGCCTGGCGGGGTGCGGCGCATCTGGCCCGGCCGCCATCCTGTGCGTGGCGCCACCCGCGCAGAACTAGGGCGATCAAACGGGGTGGCGCGCCCGGCGAGACTCGAACTCACGACCTTCTGGTCCGCAACCAGATGCTCTATCCACTGAGCTACGGGCGCTTGGGTGCCGACATATCGGCATCTGGCGGAGAGGGAGGGATTCGAACCCTCGAAGCAGGTTACCCCACTTAGCGGTTTAGCAAACCGCCGCACTAGGCCTCTATGCGACCTCTCCCAAACCGGAGGTCCGATGATAGCATCGGCCTCCTTCCAAGAGCCCTCTGCGGGCCTTCAACGGGGTCTTTGCCTTGCCCAAACGGGTCGTTCTGATAGGTCATCCGGTCTCCCATTCGCTCTCGGGCGCGCTGCAGCAAGCTGCGTTCGATGAGCTCGGAATCGACGCGCGTTACGAGCCTCTCGACGTGCCGCTCATGACGCTGCCGGAGACGATCGACTCGCTCCGTGGCGACGACTACCTGGGCGCGAACATCAGCTTCCCGCACAAGGAGCGGGTGGTGCCGATGGTTGACCGGCTGACCGAGGAGGCACAGGCGACCGGAGCGGTCGACACGCTGACGCGGGAGGGCACTCGACTCATCGGCCACAACACGGACGTGACGGGATTTCGAGCGGCGCTCGATGCGCTCATCGGCCGCCAGAAGATGCCCAAGGCCGCGGTCATCATCGGCGCTGGCGGCGGCGCGAGAGCTGCTGTCTACGCGTTCATCACTGCCGGCTTCCAGCGCGTCATCGTCTTCAATCGCCACCTGCACCGCGCGGAGGGCCTGATCAAGCACTTTGGGCGCAGCGCGTCGCACATGGAGCTGCGCGCCATGCCATGGCACGAGTCCGTCATC
>JAXDLE010000021.1:0-5173 GCA_034666725.1 Chloroflexota bacterium | reverse complement strand
CCGTCGGTCGGGATCGGCAAGCCCCGCATAGGGCGACTTGTCGGATACAGCGAGTGGCTTGAAACCGACTGGCGGCTCGAGGATGGAGTCGCCGTGGCTCATCCAAACCGGCTGCTGCTTCTCGATGCCCTTGAACAAGCCGTCCTCGGTCGTGATCGTCACTGTCGCCGGGCCGTACTCGCGCTTGCCCGCAGGTTCCACGGACCCGCCCAGATGGTGCGCCATCAGCTGAATGCCATAGCAGATGCCAAGCACCGGGACGCCCGCGTTCGCCCAGATCTGCGGATCGGGATGGGGCGAGCCCTCTTCGTACACGCTCATCGGGCCGCCACTGAGGATCACGGCGCGCGGCTGGCGGCGCTCGATCTCCGACCAGGGCGTGTCGAACGGCAGCAGCTCCGAATAGACGTTCAGCTCGCGCACGCGGCGCGCGATCAGCTGGGCGGTCTGGCCGCCGAAATCAAGGACGATGACCGAGTCGGGCTTGGCCGGCTCGTCGGCTGGTCGATCGGGCGGTGGCGCGTCGAGGGCCACTTCGAGGTATGCCTCGACCTCGGCATCATCGGGCGCGAGCACGCGGTGGCCGGCGTTCGCCACTTCACCGTGGACTGTCTTGCCGCGCTCCGGTCGCTCTATGCCTGTCCCCTCCGCTCTTGCCCGCAGTCTAGCCGTGCTGGTACGCCGCGATGGACTCACCGAGTGGGGTCGGCAACTCCGGCGCGAAGTAATTGATCGTCCGATACAGCTTCTCGTCGCGCAGCTCGATCAGGACGATGATGTGCCACCAGCGGCCATCTGGATATTGCGCCCGCAGTAGTGCCGTGAACTCGTTCCGGGCGGTCAGTGGCACGACCGTGTACGACGGCGTGATCGCCCACCGATCCTCGTCCACGAGCAGTCTGGCGGCCGTGGGCAACGGGTTCTGAACGCCGCCACCGGGATACTGCTCCATCTGGGCTCGAAACCCTTCGAAGCCAAGCGACCGCTCGCCAGACTGGGGCATTTCCGCCACCAGATCGGGATGGATCATCGATTCCAGGGTCGCGAAGTCGAGCTGATCCATGGCCTGAACAAACTTGACGAAAAACGCCTGGGCGTCGAACACGGCCGATCAGTCGCGCGGAACGATCTCGACGATGTCCTTGCGCCACTCGGGCGGCTCGAACTCGGGCGCGAAGTACGTCTCCGCGTGGGCGACGCGGTCGTCCTTGAGCGTAAGAATCGAGACGACCCACCAGCGCGAGCCATCGGGATAGGTGGTGCGAGTGACGGTCGTGTAGCGCTCCGGGCCGGCGAGCGGCAGGACGGTGTAGCCGGGCGTGATCGCCCAGCGCTCCTCGTCGCCGACGATCTTGGTGCGCGGATCATTGGGGCGCGCCTCCGGCGAGCCGCCGGGATATCGCTCTAGCTGGGCGCGAAAGGCCGCAAACCCGCGGAAGCGCTCGCCTGACTGCGGGTACTCGCCCACGTAATCGGGGGCAATCATCGTCTCGAGGGACGTGAAGTCTCTATCGGCGATCGATTGGACGTAGCGTCGGAAGAACTCCGATTTGGACTCAGGCATTTCGAGCCACTGATGTTACCGATTGCGCGGGGGCGGCCGATCCACCCGGCTCGCTCGATGTCGACAGTCGCGCCCGCTCGCGCTCGCTGAAGGCCTTGACCCGCAGCAGGTCGGTGGCTCCCCGATGCTGGGCGAGCACGGTGTTGAGCACCGCCATGCGCACCGGCGCGGGTAGCTTGTCGTCGCGCTGGGCCTGCTCGTAACCCGCATGGGTCATGTACGCGCGCACGATCGTCTCCAGGTCCTCGGCCTCGAGCCAGGTTGCAAGCTCGGGCAGCAAGCGGTCGAAAGACTGGCGACGCAGCGGCTGAAATACGAGGTGGTCGGCTGCGACTTTGACGTCAATGGAGTTCATGGCGAGCTCGAAGTAGACCGCGCGTGCGGCATTGCGCGCCTGCGCCTGCGCCTGGCGGCGCTGCATGTACAGGCCGACCAAAAGCCAGCCCGACGCGCCGAAGAAGGCACCGATTGCGGCCGTCAGCAATGCGTCGACGCTCATTGGGGGCAGTATCGGCTACTGGAGCGAGCGCGCGCGATCGAGAACGAGATTGGTCAGCGAGGTCAGCTGGTCGGCCGTGCCACCAGTGGTCGGCAGGGTGATCGTCACCACCAGCTCGCCGGTACGGGCGAGGATCGCACCGAAGCCCGGCTCAATGTTGGTGTTGATCGCGGCCTCGTCGACGCCCGACAGGTTGGGCGTGCTCGGCGTCGGGATCGATTGGAGGATTTGCGCATACGTAAGCCGCGCATCGTCGAGGGCTGGCCCTACGAAAACGTCGAGCTCCAGGCCGCCGGTCGCGCCCGAAGCGCCGTTGTAGACACAATAGGCCGAACCGGTCCCGGGTCCGTCGTCATCCATTTCGGGAGGGCCGGCGCCGGCGAGTCCCGCGGCGGTCCAATCGTCCGGCGTCAACAACGCGCACAGTTGCTCCATGGTGGGCACGACAGCCGGGCTGAAGAGTCCGCTCGCGCCTGGAGTCGGCGTCTTGCCGGCGCCACCGCCACATGCCGCGAGAAGCACCGGCAGGGCGATCAGAAGCAGGCGCGGCACAGCACTCCGCATCACGATCATCCTTCAGCCGACTCTGACCGGATCAGCCGGAACACGGGCCCGCGCCCCAGGCCCTCGGCAGGCGTTCCGTACTTGAGGATCAGGGCAACCAGGATGGCCGATCGCTCCTCGCCCTCGAGCTCGATCGCCTTGTTGTAGACGGCGGACTTGTCGCCAACGCCGGCCACTGCATGCGCATTGGCGCGGAGGTTGAGGGCCCAGTCGGCCGAATCGGAGCCGGCAGCGACCACCATGGAACCGTCGTCCTCTTCGATGAAGCCGACCGCCGTCTGAATGAGCTTGCCCGACTTGCGCCCGATTGTCTGGAGCATCGCCACCTTGCCCCAGGCGGCAAGCTGCTCCCCGACCGAATCGTGCGTCAGCGCGACGCGCCTCGCTGCCACGACTTGCCCTCGACCGCGACCGCCGGTGCGTAGACCATCTCGACCCCCTGCATGGCGCGAATGTCGCGTGCGCCGAGCGCGGCCATCGACTGCCGAAGTGCCCCGACCAAGTTCTGGGTGCCGTCGGTGACATGCGACGGGCCGAGCAGGATCTGTTCGAGCGGCCCCACGGTGCCGACCTTGATCCGCGTGCCGCGCGGCAGCGTCGCGGAAGGCGCGGCCATTCCCCAATTCGTGCCTCTGCCCGGGGCCTCGGTGGCGCGCGCCAGCGGCGAGCCGAGCATCAGCACGTCCGCGCCCGCGGCAATCGCCTTGGCGAGCTCGCCGCCGCGGCGCATGCCGCCGTCGGCGACGACCGGCACATAGCGGCCACTCTGGTCGAAATAGTCGTCGCGCGCGGCGGCGACGTCGGCGATCGCGGTGATCTGCGGCACGCCGATGCCGAGCACATCTCGCGTCGTGCAGGCCGCGCCGGGGCCGACGCCGACAAAGACCGCGGCTGCGCCCTGACGCATCAGCTCGATCGCGGCCTGGTAATTGGTCGTGTTGCCCACGGCCACTGGGATCGGCATGTACCTGGTGAAGTCCGACAGGGCCAGCGGCTCGTAGCCCGCCGCCAGGTGCCGCGCCGAAGAAACCTGCGACTGGACGAGGAACATGTCCGCGCCATGCTCGGCGCTGAAAGGCCCAAAGCGGCGGGCGGCCGCCGGAGTCGCGGCGACGAAAACGGGCGAGCCCGCAGCCTTGATGTCGGCGATGCGTTGAGCGACGAGCGACTCCTGGATGGGCGCCGCGTAAGCCTCCGCAAGGGCGTCCTGGACCTGGTCGTCGGGCAGCGTTGCGATTCGCTCGAGGATTGGCGTCGGATCCTCGTAGCGCGTTTGGACGCCCTCGAGGTTGAGCACGGCGAGGCCGCCGAGCCGCGCCAGCTGGCCAGCGAAGCGCGCATCCACGACCGCGTCCATCGCCGAGGCGAGGATGGGGATCGCCAGGTCGAGGCCGCCGAAATGGACGGACGTGTCGACATCGGCCGGGTCGAGGGTTTCTGTGCCAGGGGCGAGCGACACATCGTCGAAGCCGTAGGTCGGGCGGAGGGAGTCGGTCTTGGACGGCCTGCGGACGTGATCGGACGAGCTGGTTTCGGTGGATATGGCACGACCGAGACTCATCCGACGAGGGGATCCTCCGACACAGCTTGCCGAGTGCGGGCAGTATAGCCGCGTGCATCCACCCGACGACGACCGACTGGTGACCCTGGACGAGTTCCGCGCCGCTGCTTCGCGCATCGCGGCGGTGGCGGTCATGACCCCACTCTTGCCGTTCCGTCAGGGAAGTGACGGCGTCGCGTTCCTGAAGCCGGAGTGCCTCCAGCCGACCGGCTCGTTCAAGATCCGCGGCGCCTACAACACGCTCTCGCAGATGACCGCCGAGGAGCGCGCCCGCGGCGTCGTAACGCACTCGTCGGGCAACCACGCCCAGGCCATCGCCCGAGCGGCGCGACTGCTGGGGATCCGCGCGCTCGTGGTCATGCCCAGCAACGCGCCTGCGGTCAAGGTCGCGGGGGTGCGTGCGGATGGCGCCGAGATCGAGTTCGTGGGGCCGCACAACGAGGAGCGCGTCGCGCGGGCGCATGAGATCGCCGACAACGACGGCATGGTGCTCGTCCCTTCCGCGAACCATCTGAACGTGATCGCGGGCCAGGGCACGATCGGCCTGGAGATCGTCGCCCAACTGGTCGCGGCCGGGTTGACCGACGCTCCCGTGGTCCTGGTGCCGGTCGGCCTGGGCGGCATCGCGGCGGGCGTTTCGACGGCGGTCAAGGCGGTCCGGCCTGACGCGCACGTCTTTGGCGTTGAACCCGAGCTGGCCGCGGATACGCGCGAGTCACTGGCGGCGCGCGAGCTGAAGCCGTGGCCGTCGGAGAAGACGTCTTCGACCATCGCCGATGGGTTGCGCGGCGAGGCACCTTCGCCCATCCCCTTCCGCCATTTGCTGGCCAATCTCGAGGGCGTAGTGACTGTCAGTGAGGCTGAGATAGGCGCGGCCATTGCCGTCGGAGCGCGCGAGGCCAGAGTGGTTCTCGAGCCGTCGGGCGCGGTCTCACTCGCGGCACTTATCAACCGGCGCGGCGACCTGCCACCAGGACCCGTCGTG
>JAXDLE010000020.1:0-9017 GCA_034666725.1 Chloroflexota bacterium | reverse complement strand
GGCGCTGGCGGCCGACGCTTGGTCTCTCGGCGTGATCGACGGCGCGGGCGTGCGCCGACGCCTGTCTGCTGAGCGGGCGCGACTGCTGGCGCGGCTGGGAAGGCGGACAGAGGCTCACGCGGCCTGGCTAGAGATCGCGCTGCGCGGCGGCCCGGGCGCGGCGCTGGCCTGGCTCCACATCGCGCGCCATCGCGAACACCGTGAGCGCGACGTCGCCGGTGCCCTCACCGCCTGCCACCAGGCGGCCGCGGTCGCTGAGCGGGCGCGGCTGTGGGACAGGCCCATGGCCGCCATCGAAGCTGATCTCGTGCGGCGCATGGCCCGCTTGCGGCGCAAATCCTTCGCGCGCCGGACCTTAAGTCGCGCGGCCTGAGATACTCGGGGCGATGTACTTCTACGAGCTGCACGAGTCGGACGACGAGGTCTTCGCCAGCATCTTCCTCGCTCACGACGCGGAGTACGACGAGCGCGAGTTCTTCGAGCTCGTGCTCGAGGCGCAGGAGGCGATCGGCAAGTCCTTCGAGGAGGAGTCGCTCATCGAAGGAATCGCCGGCGAGCTGGAGCGCAAGCATGGCTTCACCCAGGTCGAGGCGAACTTGCGGGCCGCCGTGCGCGTCTCGGCCGAGGAAGGCGAAACCGCTATCACCGCGGTGGACGAGCGCCAGGCTGCGATACCTACAGAGGAAGACGACTTCCGGACCATGCTGGTCGAGGTCGAGCCCGAGGATCGTCCCTACCAGGACAACTGACCGACGGCGCGAGCCGCGCGTATCAGGACGAGTGCAGGACCTCGAGGCTGTCGCCATCCTTGACGATGTAGGTCTTGCCCTCCGAGCGCAGCTTGCCCTGCTTGCGCGCCTCGGCCATCGAGCCCAGCCGCAGCAGGTCTTCGACGGTCACAACTTCGGCCCGGATGAAGCCGCGCGCGAGGTCGGTGTGAATCGCGCCCGCGGCATCGACGGCAGTCGAGCCGTCCGGAATGGTCCAGGCGCGCGTCTCGTCGGGGCCGGCGGTGAAGAAGGAGATTAGGCCGAGCAACCGGTACGACAGGTGGATCACCCGCTCGAGCGATGACTCCGTCAGCCCCAGATCGGCGCGGAAAACGGCCGCCTCCTCCGCGTCGAGCTGGCCGATCTCCATCTCGATCTTGGCGCTCAGCGCCTCAACCTGTGACTGCTTGTGGTGGTACTTGTCGGCGATGCTCGCGACGACCTTGGCGGCGCTGGCGATCTCGCCTTCGCCTACGTTGAGCAGCACCAGGACGGGCTTCTCTGTCAGGAACCGGAAGCCACGGACACTCTTGGCCTCGTCATCGCCAAGATCGATGTCGCGGATGGGCTTGCCCTCGCGCAGCGCGGGCGCGAGCTTCTCGAGCACCGCAAGCTCGCGGTCGTTCGCCTCGCGCTCAGCCGGAGCGCCGTGATGGCCCTGGACCTTGAGCTTCTCAATGCGCTTTTCGACTTGCGACAGGTCGGCCAGGACGAACTCTAGCTCCAGCCGCTCGAGATCGCGCCACGGGTCGACCGATCCCTCGGGGTGGGGTACGGACGGATCGTCGAAGGCGCGCACGACATGGAGCAGCTCGTCAGCCGTGCGCAGCTGAGCCAGCTGGTCGGCTGGGATCTCCGCGGCCTCCACGCCGTCGGCTGATGTCGGCGGTGCGGGCAGGTCGACGTAGGTCACGTCGGCCGCCACTTCCTTCTTCGGCTTGAAGAGCTCGGTCAGCTTGGTCAGCCGTTCGTCGGGCACTTTGACCACACCGACATTGACCTTCACACCGCCGAAGCCGCCCGTCTCGGCCGAGCCGCGCGTGAGCGTGTTGAACACCGTCGTCTTGCCGCTCCGGGCAAGCCCGACTATCGCTACCTGCACCGCGGGAGTCTATGGCCGACTGGGCTTTTGGGCGGGCGGGCCGAATCGGTCTTAGTAGCCGGCGCCCGGATCCACCAGGTTGAGCAGCGGCTCGCCGCGAGCGAAGCGGCCCAGGTTGTCGCAGAACAGCTCGATGCTGCGGTCGAGCACCCGGCCCGACGACCACGACGTGTGCGGGGTGACAATGATGTTGGGCGTGGAATAGAGCTCCGAATCGGATGGCAGCGGCTCCTCGCGGAACGCGTCGAGCACGGCGCCGCCCAACCGGCCGTCGCGCACTGCGCGGACCAGGGCGCGCTCATCGACGAGCGCGCCGCGGGCGACGTTGATCAGCCACGCGCCGGGCTTCGCGTTCGCGAGCATCGCGTCGTTGAACAGGTCCTGCGTGTCCGGGGTCAGCGGCAGCGCGAGAACGACGAAGTCGCTCTGGGCCATCAATTCCGGCAGGTGGTCGGGCGCGAGCAGCTCGGCAATGCCCTCGACACCCTCGGCCGATTCACCGCCGCTGTGGCGCCTGATGGCGATCACCCGGCAGCCGAACTTCACGCCGAGCTCGGCCACGCGCCGTCCTATCGAGCCCAGGCCGACCACGCCGATCGTAAGGTCGCTCATCTCGCGACCCTCGAGCGGCTGCCACGTGCGTTCGCTTTGCAGCTCGAGCAGCTGCGGCAGCCGGCGGCTCACCGCCAGCACGGCCATGAGGACGTATTCGGCGATGGGATCGCTGAACACACCTCGTGCGTTGGTGATCGCGAGGCCGCGTTCGAGCGCGGTGGGAGTGAGGACGCGTTCGACGCCGGCGGTGGCTGAGTGAACCCACTTCAGATTCGGGCAGCGACCGAGAAGGCGATCGAACACACCCTGCGGCAGTGGACCGCGCAGCAGCACTTCGATGTCTGCCAGATCGCCGTCGGCGAGGCCCTCGAGCGAGACCGGCACGAGCCGGCTGCCTGGTGACGCGTCGGCGATACGCGCGAGGTCCTGCGGCCGGTAGCGCGCCGAAAGGATCGGCGACAGCCCGATAGCGGCCGGCGCCCCATTCGGGCCGCTGCCGGGTCCGCTCTGACGCATCGCCATCAGGCTGGTCGGGAAAGCGCGCCGGGGACGACGCGGCGCACCCACGCGACGGGGTCGGCCAGCTCGGCTTCGCTCGGTAGTGACGCTGGGCCGCGCCACAGGGCGTTGATCGCGACCTGACCGCCTTCGGCCGCGACGCCAGACACGAACCGCTCGCCGCGCCGGTATTGCTCAAGCTTCAGGTCCAGACCGGTTATGCGCGCCACGAAACGATCCAATGCGCCACGACGTTGAGCGCGGCGCGCCTCGAAGCGCGCCCGGATCGCGGCGACGTCGGGCAGCACCTGGGCTCCAACCTCGTCCATGACCCAGTCGCTGAAGCCCTCGAGCAGGCTCATAACGCGCTGCGTCTCCTCGAACAGGACGCGCTGCTCGGGCGAGAGGAACGCCGCAATCGGGTTGTCCTGCGCCTCGCGCACGCGCCGGACCAGCCCAACGATCCCGTCGGACTGGATGGAGCGCGCCTGGTCAAGCACGCCGGTCAGCTGGCGCTCGAGGTGATCGCGCAGGTATGGCCGCAGCCAGTCATTGGCCTCGAATTCGAAGGCGTGCGTCGCCTCGTGCAGGACGATCCACGTCCGGAAGTCGGCCGGCTTGACGCCAAGCGCAGTTGCCGTCGCGCGGATGTTCTCCTCGACGAAGAGCAGGTTGCCCGGCGTCGCCTCCGCCGAGAGCAGCGCGACGTCGTATTGGCCGAGCACACGCCCGCCCATGTAGCCGAGCAGGAAGCCGAGCTGCTGGGTGGTCACGAAGCGGTTGGCCATGCGCGCGACGTCCGATGCCAGGCCGCTCCGTGCGCCGCTCGCGGCCAACAGATGTGGCTCGATGCGATCGACAAGTCCCTGGAACGTAGCGATATTGGCGCGCGCCCAACCCGGCCGATCCACGACCTCGTGGCGCTCCACCACCCCGGGGAGTGGCTGGCCCAGGCGCGCTTCGAGCAGCGGCACGACCGCCGCCATCGCGCGGCTGTAATCGTCCTGGGCGGCGTGAAGCTCCGCGCGCGGCAGTGCTCCGGGGACGTTGCGTAGCCGGTTGACGGCGAGCTGCTCGACGCGCGGCCAATCGACAAGGCCGAGGTGCGCGTCCTTGCGGGCGCGGCGCGCGATGTATCGGCTGGCGATGGCCAGTCCGGCGGCGCCGGCGGCGATACCCAGGCCGAGGACGGCCTCGCCGCGCGCAGAGCGCGACACCCGGCGGCGACCCTGAGCAGTGGTCATGCCGCCCCTGCGACCGCGACCGGCTCGACGCGTGCGAACTCAGCGCCGAAGAGACGCTCGGCGATGACGCTGAACGCGCCGATGTCACCGGTTGTCATCTGCACATGCTGTGCGGTCGACCCGGTGGGCGCGTTGAGGTCGTGCATCTCGAGGAGGTGGGCGAGCGCGCTGGCTGTCGCGCTGGCAGTGTCGATCACGGCCACACCGGGGCCGACGATCTCGCGGAAGATCGACGCGAGCAGTGGGTAGTGGGTACAGCCCAGCAGGAGCGTGTCGGGATCGCGGTCCGAATCGATGATCGGAGCGATTGCTCGGCGGACCACGTCCTCGACGAGCGGCCCCTCCAGCCGGCCGGCCTCGACGAGCGGCACGAGATCCGGCGTTGCGTGCTCGATCACCTCGACGAATGGGTCCTCTTCCTTGATCGCCTGGAAGTAGGCATGCGAGCGGATGGTCGCCGCCGTGCCGATGACGCCAACACGCCGGTTGCGCGTCGCGAGAGCGGCCGCGGTCGCGCCCGGCCTGACGACGCCGAGCAGCGGCATGTTGTAGCGCAGCCTGAGATCAGGTAGTGCCACTGCTGAAGACGTGTTGCAGGCGAGGACGATCGCCTTCACATCGCGCGAAGCGAGTTCGTCGAGGCACTCGGCGGAAAAGCGTTTGACCTCGTCGTCAGTGCGCGGCCCGTACGGCGCGCGCGCGTTGTCGCCGATGTAGATCGTCGATTCATTGGGGAGCCGCCGCATCACCTCGCGCAAAACGGTCAGGCCGCCAACGCCGGAGTCGAAGAAGCCGATAGAGCGCGAGTCGCTCATGGCCCTGTCTTGCGCACGGTCATGCCTCCGCCGCCGGTGGCTGCTCGCGGGACTGGGCCTCGCGGAATGCTTTGTCTGCCACAGCGCGATGCTCTTCCTGCATCGAGCGCACGAGCGCCTTGGCGATGGACGCGACGTCGCCGCTGATCTTGGCCTTGGGGTTGATCGTCGTGAAGGGCTCGCCGCGGTTGTTGGCATCGAGCACCAGCTTGCCGTCGCTGACGACCTCGAAATCGGGCGGGCGACCGAGCACCTTGACGATGTCGTCGCGCGACAGACCGCCGGTGGAGTCGGCCCGGTTGGCCAGGTAGCGGACCCGCGCCTGCGGATAGTTGATGGCGGCCAGGGTGTCCGTCATCGCTCGCGTTCGCTGGAGCGCCGGCCACTCGTATGTCAGCACCTGGATGAGCTCGTCAGATGCATCGAGATACGCCAGCAACGTGTCATCCACGGTCGTCGCGGTATCGATGATGACGACGTTGTAGATCTTGCGCATCAATGAGATGAGACGTTCCAGATCGCGCACTGTGACCATTTCGGCGAGCTCGATGCGCGGTGGCGCGAGGAGCACCTCAACGCCCGACTTGTCGCGGTACATCGCCTCCTGCAGCTCGGAACGCTGCAGTTTGTTGGTCGGCAGCTGGACGATGGAAGGTGCGTCGTCGGGCACGCGCAGCAGGCTGCGCATGTCGCCGAACTGAAGGCTGCCGTCAATGACGGCGACGGTCAGGCCCTGGGCCACGAGCGCGGCCCCAATGTTGTAGGCGAGGGTCGTCGTGCCAACGCCACCCTTGGCGCCGAACATCGCGTAGACACGCGACATCTGCTCCGGCGCGCGCGCCCGATGCTCGGTATTCATCTGCTGCAGCAGGTGCATGAAATCGTAGCCCGAGAACGGCATAGCGAGCACGCGCGTCTCGCCCATCCCGTCGCCTATGGCGATCGGCTTCTGGGGCACTGTCAGGCAGACGATGGGCAGTTCCATGCCCGCCTCGCGCACTTCGGCCGCGACCTGAAGGCCATTGATCTTGCCCTGCAGCAGTGCGTCGACGATGAGAACGTCCGGCTGGTGCTCGCGCACCTGCTCGATGACCGCCCGGCCGTCGGTCACAACCTCGAGCAGCTTGATGCGCGACTGGGTGTCGAGCAGTCCGCGGATGTACTGCGCCACCTGCGGCATGTCTTCGACCAGCAACAGGCGGATCTCGGCGTCAGATGGAGGTCCGGCCACCGACCGACTCTATATCAAGGAGCCACCCCTCGGGCATGGGACCACCCGGTCCCCGCGATCAGGACGGCCCGCTCACTTGTGTCCGACCAGGGCGTCCCCGAATAGTCGCCCAGAACCGCTTTCGGCTCGAGGCCGGCGCGCCCGGCGAGCTCAAGCAGCTCCCCGGCGTTTATGAAGGTGACGGCATCCTCGCGGGTCGTGCTGCGCGGCGGCGCATCGGCGGGTTGTGCGTCAGGGTGTGCCGCGTCGAAGGTCGTGGTCAGCGTCGCCCGTTGGGTGGCGGCGTCGTAACGCGCGACCGTGGTCTTGGCAACGCGCTCGCCTGTCCCCGGGTCGGTGCGGATCCAGTCGAGCACCTGGCGCCCGTCGTACAGCTCCAGGTCTTGAGGGGTGGGCAGCCAGATATCGACTACGGCGCGGCCGCCGGGCGCCAGGTGCGCGCGCATCTTGTTGAGGGCGCGTCCCTGGGCAGCGCGGCCATCGAGCAATAGCAGGCTGTTGAGCGCCAAAATGACCAGGTTGAAGCGCTCGGGCAGGTCGAGTGTCGTCAGGTCATGCTCGACGAGCGTCAGGCTCCCCGCGCCACGCCCGCGGCCGCCGCGGCCGGGCGGCTCAGCGCCTGCCCACGCGATGCGCGCACGGTCGAGCATCGCGGGGTCGTTGTCGACGCCCGTCATGTCGTGGCCGGACGCGGCCAGCGGAACGGCGAGCCGGCCGCTGCCAGCGGCGAGCTCGAGGATGGGTCCGGCGCCTGCCGCGGCGAGATCGAGGTAGAAGTCGCGGTCACCTGGGTCGCTCAGCAGGTCAAGGTCGTAGTAGCGCGCCAGGTCCGCAGCGCGCGATTCCGGCTCCACTGCTTTGGTCAGCCGCCGGCTCCCGTTGCGCGCACAGCCGGTCCGGCCGGCGGCAAGTCGATGTCCTGCGGCGCGAAGCGCACCGGCAGCCCGTCCCGTTTGCGCACCGCGAGCGCACTTATCGCCTCGAGCGCGCAGCGATGCGCAGCAGCAGCCGTCACATCCGCGTGGTCATAGGGCGGCGAGACCTCGACGATGTCCATGCCGGCCAGCGGCACACGGCCGACGATGCGCCTGATGGCGCGCAATAGCTCCCGCGTCAGCATGCCGCCCGGCTCCGGCGTTCCAGTCCCCGGCGCGTTGCCCGGGTCGAGCACGTCGATATCGATCGACAGGTAGATCGCGTCCGCACCGTCGAGCGCCTGCTCGATGGCCTCGTCGATGACGGCCTCAGCGCCGCGCTCCTCGATATCGCGCATCAGGTGCCAGCGCAGGCCGTGCTCCTTCATCCACTTGAAGACCTCGGGCGGCGGCCAATAGCCGCGCAGGCCAACCTGGACGAAGTTCCTGCCCTCGATTGCGCCCGACTCGATCAGCCGGCGCATCGGCGTGCCATGGCCGGCGAGGACGCCCCAATCGTCATTAGCCGCGTCCGCATGGGCGTCGAAATGAACCATCCCCACGGTGCGCGGGTGACGCGTCGCGGCAACGGCGCTGGCCGATGGCCACGTGATCGAGTGGTCGCCGCCGAGCACGATCGGCACGGCACCCGTGCGCGCTACTTCGAGCACCTTGCGATAGACCATCGCGTGATCGCGCTCGAGAGCACCCGGTGCGACGTTGGCGTCGCCGGCGTCGACAACGTCAAGGTGGTCGAACGGTCGGATGTCGAGCTGGAGGGAGTAGCCGCCCTGCGTATACGACGCCTGGCGGATGGCGCGCGGCCCGAATCTGGCGCCGGGGCGGTAGCTGACCGCCTCGTCAACGGGCGCGCCGACGATGGCCACGTCGGGTGCGCGGCGGGCGAGCTCGTCCGCGTCTTCAATCAGCGGACGGCGGCAGAAGGTCAGGCTGACGCCTGTGTACGCCGGAACTTCGGGCGGCAGGAACAGGTCGTACGGCTTGTCCCAGCCGTTCAAGCGCGCGAAGTCAGGCGGAGCGTGCTTGTCGGTCACGGCACGTTCCTCGGGCGAGTCGCCGCCGGTTCCCGCAAAGGGTCCAGCAGGGCGCCCGCGCGCATGGTAACCGACGCTCAGCGGCGCAACGACAGCGTCAGCTCGACCAGCACGGCCATGGCAACCACGAAGAGCGCCAGGGGAAGGTTGAGCGCACCCTCGCCACGCAGCACGACAAATATGACCACGATCAACCCGACGAGCGCCGCGCGCCGGGCAGCACGCCACCAATCGCCGCGGTACGCGATACGGCCCTGGATGGCGAAGCCGACGAGCCACAGCAGCGGCGCCAGCGTCCCGGCCACTGCGCCACCGAGCATCAGCGCGCCTGCCAGTAGGACGGCCGCGTTCGCGCGCGGGTCTGATGTCACGAGGACAAGAGCCACCGCGGCCCATGCCGCGGCGGCGACCGCGAAGAGCCCCAGATTGGTCAGCCGATCAGCGCGGTTCACGGCACCGACTCACTGCGCAGCTGACGTACCCGAGCGACGAGCTCGGGGCGCGGTCGGCCCTCGAAGCACGCCGCCCAACCGACCAGGTCCGGTCGCGCCCCGAAGAGAACCACGACCGATTCCTCGCGCCGTGGTCCAGCGCGCAAACCCGCATCGGTGCGATAGCCCGAGCCTGTGCGCCGGTCGAGTGCGGCCGACGGTGCGATCAACCCTTTGGCGCCGGTCGCGCGTGCTCGACCCGCCTCCTCGCGGCACGAGGGATATGACGCCGTGCCGCCGACCAGGGTCGCGTCCGGCAGGCCCGGCGCGGCAAGCGGCTCGTCGGGCAGCTCCACCGCCCACAGCGAGCGGCTGACGGTCGCCACGTCGGCCGGGTCGCTG
>JAXDLE010000019.1:0-8028 GCA_034666725.1 Chloroflexota bacterium | reverse complement strand
AACGCTAACGGGCGCCGGCCTTGCGGCGGGCGCCCTTTCTAGATTTGCTCGCGGGAGTGACTACTCCGTGGGGCAGGGATCGGTGTTCGCCAGGCCGCACGGGCCGGGCGGGTTGAGCTGACCGCCCCACAGGCCGCCCCAGTACTCGAACGTACCGGTGTTGCCGACGTGGAGAGCGCTCAGGTTGTCCCATTGGGCCGCGAAGGATGCGATGACGTCCTTGGCCTCGAACGTGGAACCGTCGTGGAACGTGACGTTCTCACGCAGATGGCATGTCCAGACCGAAAGGTCCTCATTCGCATCGCAGCTCGTCGCCAGAACGGGTTCGACTTCCGAGCTGTTGATCTTGAAGCCATAGAGGGACTGCATGGACTGCTCGCAAGCGCGGAGGCTTTCGCCGTCCGTCTCGTCCGCGCAGTACAGGCCGATTGGTTCGGCGTTCTGCGTGAACACAACGAGGTCCGCGTTATCGGGGTTGCGCATCGCATACAGGAGCTCGTTGCTGAGAGGAGACGCCTGCGCGCCCTCGACACCGGCCTTGTAAGCGTTGGCGAAACCGCTGTGGGAGATCGGCACCATGGGCACCTCGGCGCGGATCGCGTTGTTGGCCTCAACATAGGCCGCTTCGCGAGCAGCGTCATCGGAGCTCTGGGCACCGGTCTGCAGGTGAGTGTAGATCGAGTCGTAGCAATCGCCGAAGGCGCTCGTGCAGCCTGCGCCGAAGTGGTAGTCGAGGAAGTTCGTGACATCGGGGTAGTCAGCGCCCCAGCCGAGCAGGAACAGCCCTGTCAGCGCGCCGGCGTTGGCGTTGCCGATGAACGTACCCGACACCTGCTCGTCAAGCGTCACGCGGATGTCGATTGCAGCCAGCTGCTCCTGCATGTTGGTCGCGACTTCGACCGGCAAGGGCAGGTAGCCACGGGCCACGTTGCGATAGGCCAGGGTGGTGTCGATGCCGGCGCCGCCAGTGGCGTCGTCGATCATCTGCTTCGCTGCAGCGACGTCCGTATCGGGCCAGGCGTCACCTGTGCACGCGAACGCGATGGAGCAAGGCGTGAAGTGGGTCGCGACCTCTGAGCCGGGGGGCTCGAACTGGTCGACGATCAGCTGCCGATCGATACCGATCGCCAGCGCCTGGCGCACCGCGGCATCGTCCCAGGGTGCGAAGTTGTGGTTCATACCCAGGTAGAGGGTATTCAGGCCGCCCTGCTGAAGCAGCTGCAGCGTGGGATCGCCCTCGACCGTACCGAAGTCGGTCGGACCGACGTTGGTGATGCCATCGGTGTTGCCTGACTGGAGCTCCTGTAGGCGGGGCCCCGGATCAGTGATCCACTTCAGGACTGCGCTCGGCGCCAGGGCCGGATCGCCCCAGTAGCCGTCGTAAGCGCTGAAGTCGAGCTCGGTGCCGTGCTGCCAAGCGTCAAGCTTGTAAGGCCCGGTGCCGTTCATGCTGTCCTTGAGATCGCCGGCGGTGGCATGCGTGATGAGGTAGTCGCTGTCGTTGATGCCGAAGACCGAGAACGCGACCTTCGAAAGGAAGGCGACGTCCGGTGCGCACAGCGTGAACACGACGGTGTGATCGTCGGTCGCCGTGATCGACTGGACCGTGCCCGTGTACGGACGGCCGTTGAACGTGCCTGCATCGCAGTCGACGCCGTCACCGTAGTTCGGGTACGAGTCGGTGATCGACGCCGGGTCGCTCGCGGGTGCGGCCGGATCCGGATACGGGGTCCCGGTCGGCTCAGCCGACGGGCTCACAGCGGGGCTTTCGCCCGGCGTTGCGCTCGCGACCGGTGTTGCCGGGGTCGTTGCCGTCGGCGAGCCGGTCGGCGGGGTGGTCGGCGGGGCGGTCGGTGCGGGCGTCGGCGTCGCAGCCGGCCCGGCACAGGCGATAAAGATCATCGCCGCGACCATCATCATGGCTGACCTGGTCAGCCACGCTGGTCGTTGGACCATGCGGGTTTTCCTCCTCTATTTGTCTGCCTGCCTTGCCGCAACACTCGCGGGACCACTCGGTCCCCGCTGCACGGTTGCAGCCGCGCATGGTGCGACGGCCGTCCTTGTCGACAGGTCCGGGAAGGCTAGCACCGCGCAGCAGCCGCTGACCATAAGGTTTAGGCCACTTAACCCACGCCGTTAACATCGCCGCATGAGCGTGGGTGCGGCCGGTTGAGGCGCCTCAAAGTCGGGCTCGGCCAGGTCGCGCCCGCATTGGGACGCGTGGGCGACAACCTCGCCGCGCACGAACAGATGATCGATCAGGCCCGATCCGCCGGCGTCGACCTGCTGGTGTTCCCCGAGCTGGGCCTGACCGGCTACCTCCTCCAGGACCTGAACTCCGAGGTCGCGCTGGCCGCTGACGATCCGCGCCTCGTCGCGCTTGCAGAGCGTGCCGGGTCCATGAGCACCGTGGTTGGCTTCGTCGAGCGCGCGCCGGACGAGCAGCTGCTCATCGCGGCCGCGCTCATGGAAGACGGCGCGATCCAGCACGTCTATCGCAAGTCGTACCTGCCCAATTACGGTCTATTCGACGAGCGGCGCTTCTTCGGCGCCGGCAACAAGCTGCGCGCGGTCGACTCGCGCCTCGGGGTGCGCCTGGGACTGTGCATCTGCGAGGACTTCTGGCACCTGCCAGTGCCGTATCTGCTGGCGCTCGACGGCGCGCAGATCCTCGTCAACATCTCGTCGTCGCCAGGACGCGATGTCGCCGCGACAACCGAAGGCGGCCTGGGCACGGCCGAGTCGTGGGGCACGATCATGCGCGCCTATGCCCAGCTGACCACGACCTTCGTGGTTTTCGTCAACCGTGTCGGCGTCGACGAGTCGGTGACGTTCTGGGGCGGCTCGCAGGTGATCGATCCCGCGGGCGACGTGGTGTACCAGGCGCCGCTGCTGGAGAGCGGCCTGTTCACGTGCGAGATCGACATGGACGACGTACGCCGCGAACGAACAGCGATGACGCTCCTGCGCGACGAGCGGCCCGAGTTCGTGTTGCGCAACCTGGAGCGGTTGGTGCGCGAGCAGGCCGGCGTGCCACAGGATCCGGAATAGGGGCGTGCCAACCTACGAGCTGCCGCAGGAGCTGCTGATCGATACCGCCATCGCGCGGCAGATGATCGGCGAGTTCATCCGCGGTCACCTGCGCCAGACCGGATTTGAGCGCGTCATCCTGAACCTCTCCGGAGGGCTCGACTCTGCCCTCGTGGCATACCTGGTGGCCGAGGCGATCGGTCCCGACAAGTTGCTGTGCCTGCTGCTGCCATACCGGACGTCGGCAGCCGAATCGCGCGCGGACGCCGAGGCGGTGGTGTCTGCGCTGCGCTGCCAGGGCAAGGTCATCGACATCACGCCGATCGTCGACGGCTACTTCGAGACGGCGCTCGGCGATAGCGATGTCGAGCAAGTGCGCCGCGGCAATTTCGCCGCGCGGGCGCGCATGGCGGTGATGTACGACCAGAGCGTGTCGTGGCGCGGCCTGCCCGCCGGCACGGGTAACAAGACCGAGGCCCTGCTCGGCTACACGACCATCTACGGCGATAACGCGGCGGCCTTCCTGCCGATCGGCGATCTCTACAAGAGCCAGGTGCGCCAGCTTGCAGCCGACATGGGCGTGCCCTCAGCGATCCTGGAGAAACCTCCGACGGCCGACCTCTGGCCGGGCCAAACCGACGAGGGCGAGCTGGGCATGACCTATGCCGACATGGACCGATTGCTGTACTGGCTCGTGGACAAACGCCGCACGCACGACCAGCTCGAGGAGATGGGCTTCGGCGCGGCGCAGATCGAGCGCGTCGAGCGGCTCATCGCCGGTTCAGAGTACAAGCGCCAGACGCCGGTCGTGGCCAAGCTGACGACGCGCACGCCCGGCGTCGACTACCTGTACCCACGGCGCCGGCCATAGCCACGCTCTACGTGGTGGCGACGCCCATCGGCAATCTCGGCGATGTGTCGCAGCGGGCCTTGGACGTGCTGCGCGCGGTGCCACTCGTCGTGGCCGAGGACACGCGCGTGACGCGCCGCCTCTTTGCGCGATACAAGATCGAGACGCGGCTCGAGTCGTTCCACGCGCACTCCGGCGCGGCGCGCGTGGCGGCGCTGCTGGTTCACCTGGAGAGCGGTGCGGACCTGGCACTCGTCAGCGATGCCGGCACGCCGCTCGTCAGCGATCCAGGCGAGGACCTGGTCGCGGCATGGGCCGCGCGCGGCGGCACGATCGTGCCCATCCCGGGGCCGTCGGCCGCATTGGCCGCGCTCGTGGCGAGCGGTCTGCCCGCCGCGCGCTTCGCGTTCGAGGGGTTCCTGCCGCGGCGCGGCAAGGAACGGCGCGAACGGCTGGCGAGCATCGCCAACGACGAGCGCGCCACGATCATCTTCGAGGCACCAGGCCGCGCGGCGGCGACGCTGGCCGACCTGGCCGCCGCGTGCGGTCACCAAAGGCAGGCGAGCCTCAGTCGCGAGCTCACGAAGCTGCACGAGGAGACGTGGCGTGGCTCACTCGGCGAACTTGCCGGCCGAGCGAAAGATGTGCCGCCGCGCGGCGAGGTCACGATCGTCGTCGGCGGTGGTGAGCGTGAAAACATCAACCCGGGAGTCGGGCTCGAGGAGGGTCGGGATGACGTCCAACGTCTGGTGGGGGAGGGCATGAGCCGCTCATCGGCCGCCCGGGAAGTGGCTTCTCGCACGGGCCTGGCGCGGCGCGATCTATTCAAAGAGGGATCGGTAGACTCGGAAAATGACTGATCAACTGCCCGCGCCCGAGTCGGCGCCGCCCATTTCCCAGGAAGTCGTGGACACCGCGGATGAGGGACTCGATCCGCGCTCAGGCACTCGCAAGAGGGTGGTCATCATCGGCGGCGGGATCGCCGGCCTGGTGGCCGCGTTCGAGCTGGTTCGCCAGGGCCACGAGCCCATCGTGCTGGAGGCCCAGAACCACGTCGGTGGGCGTGTGCGCACGATTCGCGATTTCGCGCCCGGGCTGTACGCCGAGGCCGGCGCGATGCGCATCCCGCGGGTCCACGACCTGACGCTCGCCTATTGCGACCTGTTCGGCCTCAAGCTGCGCCCGTTCGTGATGGGCAATCCCAAGACGCTTGTGTACATCAATGGCCAGCGCATGACCGTCGAGGAAGCCGACGCCAACCCCGACAGGCTGCCCTTCGACCTCGCCGATAACGAGAAGGGCAAGACCTGGACGGCCCTCTGGAACGAAGCGACGGCCGAGTTTCGCGAGCAATACGAGAAGGGCGGCCAGGAGTCACTCGATGACCTGTTGAGCCAATACGACCAGTACTCGACGCGCGAATTCCTGGTGATGCGCGGCTTCAGCGAGGGCGCGCTGGAGCTGTACGGCGTCATGAGCTTCCGCGAGTCGAACATGAACGCGGCGGTGGTGGAGCAGCTGCGCGAGATCGTCGGCCGATCGTTCGAGGACATGCAGGAGATCGTCGGCGGGCTGGACCTGCTGCCACGAGCGTTCTACGAGAACCTCAGGCCCTACGTGCGCTTCGGCGCGGCGGTCACGGCGATCGACCAGAGCCCGGATTCGGTCACGGTCCACTACCGCGGACCGGCCGGGCGGGCATCCGTCACGGGCGACTACGCGATCTGCGCCATCCCGTTTTCCGTGTTGCGCGACATCGAGGTGCTGAACACGCCGTTCAGCCGCGAGAAGCAGAAGGCGATTCGCGAGCTCAACTACAACGCGTCGGGCAAGATCCTGTTCCAGACTCGTCATCGCTTCTGGGAGTGGGAGGACGGCATCGTCGGCGGGACGACAGTCACCGACCTGCCCATTCGGCGCATCTGCTACCCCTCGTTCTCCGATCCGAACGAGGAGCGCGGCACGCTGCTCGCGTCGTACACGTGGGGCCAGGACGCGCTGCGCTGGGGCGCCATGAGCGCCGAGGACACCATCGAGCAGGCGCTTGAGGATGTCGCCAAGATTCACCCGTCGATCACGACGGAGTTCGAGGTGGGCGCCGTGCAGAACTGGTACGACGACCCATGGGCACGGGGCGCGTTCGCGCTGTTCGAGCCGGAGCAGCAGACCCGCCTCCAGCCGTCGATCGTCGCGCCCGAAGGGCGCATTCATTTCGCCGGTGAGCACACGTCGCTCTACCACGCCTGGATCCAGGGCGCGCTGGAATCGGGCATCCGCGCGGCGAAGGAGATCCACGAGGCACCGGCGGCGGTGGCCAGCGCCGCCGAGGGCTAAGCGGGTCGCCAGCCCAAAGCGCTAGTAGGCGAGCCGGTACAGCACGTCCGCGACTGCCTGCCCAAGCAGCGCCGCGTTGGCAAGATCGATGTTGTCGAGTGTGTCGCAGGCGAGGTGGTAGCAGGGATCCTCAGGCACGCCCGCGGTCCCGCCGAACATCTGTGCGTCGCCCGGGCTCTTGGGGTCAAGCCCGGAGAACACGCCGCCGATCGGCACGCCGGCCTGCGCGAAGGCGAAATGGTCTGAGTTAGCGCCCAGATCCACTGCTAAGCCGGGGGCGTCGAACGAGGCCAGGGCATCGAGCAGATCCTGGGTGATCTCTGACGATCCGATCGGGGCGCCGGCGTTGTCGTAGACGTAGCGGCCCGGATTCGGTGAGGCGACCATGTCCAGGTTCAGGTATGCCGTTATCCGCTGTTGGTCTTCGAACCCGAGCTGGTTGACGTAGGCCATTGAGCCCAGGTCGCCGAACTCCTCGGCCGACCAGAAGCCGAAACGGATGGTCGGCACCGGCTGCGGATGCGCCGCGACCGACACGGCGAGCGACATCAAGGTCGCCACGCCCGAGCCGTTGTCGTTGATGCCCGGCCCGTCGAGCACCGAGTCCAAGTGGCTGCCCAGCATCACCACGTCGTCGGTCTGGCCGGGCAGCGTGGCGATGACGTTGTCGACCGTCGCTGTGTGCGAGTCGCCATGCACGCTGATGCGTGTCGTCGCGCCCTCAAAGTCGGCGTTCCTAGCGAGAGTTTCCCATGGCCCGCGGCCGGCGGCGACCACCGGGATGGTGATGGCCGCGGGATCGAGCAGCGTTGGCCGCCTGATCTGGTCTTTCTCCCAGAACGGGTAGAACGAAATCATCGCCACGGCGCCCGCCGATTGGGCATTCTCGACCTTCTGGCGAGTGAAGCAGCCGCCGGCTTCGACCCATGCGACGTGCCCGGCAGTGAAGCCACTCCATTCACCTGGGTTACAGCCGCCGCCGACCGCCTCAAGGGCGCCTTCGACATCGCCGCTGGCCGAGTAGAGCGCGGCGTGGACCCATTCCGGCGACGTCCAGGTCTCGTCGCCCACCGTGAGCGTCACGGGCTCCGTCTCGTTGAAGAACGGGAAGTCAAACGGCTGCCGCTCGACCTGGTAGCCGAGATCGGTCATGACCTGGGCGACGTAGTCGGCCGACGCGCCGTAACCCGGTGTGCCCGCGCCGCGGATGCCGTTGTTGTCGTCCGCGATCTGCTGGAGCGCGTCGAGGTGGTCGCCGATGAGCGCCTGGTCGACGACAAATGCGCCAGGCAGCGCCTCGGTCGGACTCGGCGGCACCTGTGTGTTTGTGGCCGAGGGCGTGATGGTCGGGGCTTGGCTGGGCGTCGCAGTCGGGGCGTCAGTTGGGATCAGGCTGGGGCTGGCCGTCGGTGGCACCTGGTTCGCACAACCCGCGATGAGAATGACCAGGATGATTGCTCTGCGCCGCATGATGGCGAGCGTAATGCGCGAACGCCTACGATCTGCGCCGCGTAGTGGGAACTTAACGGAGACCAACCGATGAGCGACGAACGCTGGACTCCCACCGACAAGGTCGAGGCGATGGCGGCTGAGCAGGCCAAGGCCGACCCATCGGCACAGCCCGATCCATCCCAGGCGCCCGCGGTACCGGCCGATCTTCTCGCGATCGCCCGCGACGGCCTGGAGGTGCGGCCCGGGCCGGCCAAGCGGGTCCTGATCATTGGTGGCGGCATGGCCGGGCTCGTCGCCGCCTACGAGCTGCGCAAGGCCGGGCACGATCCGCTCGTGCTCGAGGCGCAGGGTCGAGTCGGTGG
>JAXDLE010000018.1:0-7659 GCA_034666725.1 Chloroflexota bacterium | reverse complement strand
ATCGTCGTTTCGACCTATCTCGTGCTGTTCGTCCTGCTCCGGTCCGTGGTCCTCCCGGCAAAGGCGCTGGTGATGAACACGCTGTCGATCGCGGCCAGCTTCGGCGCGCTGGTCTGGATCTTCCAGGACGGCAACCTGTCGGGGCTGCTGGACTTCACGACCACCGGGTCGGTCGAGGCCACCCAGCCGATCCTGATCCTGGCGATCGTCTTCGGGCTGTCGAGGGACTACGAGGTCTTCCTGATGTCCCGGATCCGGGAGCAGTACGACCTCACGGGCGACAACACGACGGCGGTCGCGACCGGGCTGCAGCGCACTGGCGGCATCATCACCAGCGCCGCGCTGCTGCTGCGGTCCGTGGTCCTGCCCGCCAAGGCGCTGGTGATGAACACACTGTCGATCCTGGCCAGCTTCGGCGCCCTGGTCTGGATCTTCCAGGACGGCAACCTGTCGGCGCTGCTCGGGTTTCAGCCGCTCGGCTTCGTCGAGACGACCCAGCCCGTGATTCTCTTCTGCGTCCTGTTCGGGCTCTCGATGGACTACGAGGTGTTCCTGCTGTCGCGCATGAAGGAGGTCTACGACAAGACCGGCGACAACCGTGAAGCCGTCGCGCGCGGTATGGAGCGCAGCGGCCGCATCGTCACCTCCGCGGCGCTGATCGTCGTTGTCGTGGCGGGATCCTTCGCCTTTGCCGACATCGTCCTGATCAAGGCGCTCGGCCTGGGCGTCGCGATCGCCGTGGCGCTCGACGCAACCCTCGTGCGGGCGTTGCTCGTCCCCTCAACGATGCGCCTGCTGGGCAACGTGAACTGGTGGATGCCGGCCCGCCTGCGGCGCCTCTTGCCACCGCTGGCTGCCCTGCTATTGATCGGCCCATTGGTCATCGGCTGCGGCGCCGATGGCCGCCTGCTGTCGAATTCGCCCGCCCAGCATCCGACTGGCCCGCCGGCTGCGCCCACTGACGTCGCGACCTCCGATCCTCAGCCGGTCGTCTTCCCGGGCGACGAAGCCGCCCACGACCGACTGACCGAGTGGTGGTACTACACGGGCCATCTGCGGCCGTCGAGCAGGGGCGGACATGCACCGGGACCGAGCTATGGCTTCGAGTTCGTCATCTTCCGCGCGGAGCGGGGCGATTTCCCGGTCTCGTGGGCGTCGCATCTGGCCTTGACTGACGAAACCGGCCAGCGATTCGGATACGCACAGCGCTCGGAGATCGGCCCGCAGGTCGATGTCAGCGAGGACGCGGGGTTCGACTTGCGCATTCATGGCGGCAGCGATGGGGGCTTGATAGACGCCGCGGCAAAGCCTTGGGAGATGGCGGGCCTCGGCGGCAGCTATGGGCTGGATGCTCAAACAGATGACTTCGCCATCAACGTGCTCCTAACGGACACGCGTGATGCCCCCGTGCTGCACGACACGGATGGCTGGGTCGACTTTGGCGATGCCGGCTCGTCGTACTACTACTCGCGGCCGCGCATGACCGCCAGTGGCACCCTCACGATTGGCGACCAGGCAATGGAGGTCAGCGGCGAAGCCTGGTTCGACCATCAGTGGGGCGACTTCATCGCCGTCGGTGGTGGCGGCTGGGACTGGTTCGCGGTGAACCTGGATGACGGCACGGATCTGACGCTGTCGCTTGTCCGCGCTGCGGACGGCACGTATCCGCTCGTGTATGGCACGCTCGTCGCGCCGGACGGCACCGTCAAACACCTGCAACAGGATGCCTTCACGATCGAGTCGCTCAGCACGTGGACCAGCCCGCACACCGGCGCGGAATACCCGGCGTCATGGCGCGTCGACATCCCGGGCGAGCAGCTGGAGATCACGCTGACGCCCACGGTTGCGGACCAGGAGCTCAACACGGAACCGACTACGGGCGTCATCTATTGGGAGGGCTCGCAGCACGTTGAGGCGTCGCGCGCCGGCTCACCGTTGAGCGGCGAGGCATACGTTGAGCTGACCGGGTACGCGCCCTAGTCGGGACGAGCGAGGAGTGACTAGCCGGTGACGAGCTCGCCGCCGTCAACGCCTAGGACGTTGCCCGTCATCCAGTGCGTGCCCTCGCCGGAGAACGCGACGATCGCCTGGGCGACGTCGTCAACAGATGCCAGCCGCCCCATGGGGTTGCGCCGCAGGGCGTGATCGATGAGGTCCTGTGCCTCGGGCAGCTGCATCAGCGCCGGGGTCTTGGTGACGCCCGCCCGGATGGCGTTCACGGTCACGCCGCTCCTGAGCTTGGCGAACTCCATCGCCAGCTGGCGGCAGTTCGATTCGAGCGCGCTCTTGGCCGCGCTGACCGCGCCATATGACGGGATGACGCGCGACGAGCCCTCCGAAGTCATCGCGTAGACCTTCGAGCCGTCGCCGAACAACCCGGCGCGCCACACGTCCTGCGCCCAGTACACGAGCGAGTTGGCCATGACGTCGAGGGTCATCTCCATGTTCTTGCGCGTGATGCCCGAGTCGGCATCCGGAGTCAGGTACGGCTTCAACGTCCCGAACGCCAGCGAGTGGAGCATCACCCGGACGTAGCCGTTCGCGCCGACTGCGGCCTTGAGGTCCGCGACGACCTTGGCCCGGTTCTGGTCATCGGCGGCGTTGCCGTTGAAGAACAGCGCCTTGCGGCCGTGCGCCTCTATCTGAGCCTTGATCTCGTCCACGTGGGCGACGCCCTGGCGGCGGTCCAGGTGGACGCCGCAGATGTCGTATCCGGCCCCGGCCAGCGCAACTGCCGCGGCCTCACCGAAGCCGCTGCTGGCGCCGAGAATTAGCGCCCACCGCTGACGGGAATCGGTGCTGGACATCGCGGGGGACCATATCATCGGAGGCGTGTCCAAACCCCTGACCGTTGTGCTTGTCCACGCCCATCCCGACGACGAGACGATCGCCACCGGCGGCGTCATGGCGCGCTATGCCGCCGAGGGCGCGCGCGTCGTGTGCGTCACCTGCACAGGTGGCGAACACGGCGAGATCGTCGTCCCCGACATGGACACGCCGGAGAACCACGCAAAGCTGGCCGAGATCCGCGCGGTCGAGCTGAAGAACGCGCTCGCTCGCCTGGGCAATGTCGAGTCGCGCATGCTCGGCTACGTCGACAGCGGCATGATGGGCACACCCGAGAACGAGCTGCCCGGCACCTTCTGGCAGGCGAGCATGGACGAAGCGGTGGGCCGCCTGGTCGATATCGTCCGCGAGGTCAAGCCCCAGGTCATCGTTGGCTACAACGACTTCGGTGGCTACGGCCATCCCGACCATATCCGCGCCGGACTGATCGCCAAGGCCGCGTTCGAAGCGACGGCGGGGGACGCGGACGGGCCTGTGAAGCTGTATGAGACCGCCGGCTTCAGTCGGCGCCGCGAAGAGGTAATGAAGCGGGCTGCGGAACGCGGCGTGAAGGGCTGGGGCGCCTCAGACGACGAAACCGACGAGCAGAAGGCGGAACGCGAGGCGTTCATGCAGAAGATGGCCGACGCGCAGGGGCCGGTGACGACCGTGGTCGATGTCGCGCGCTGGATCCCGAACAAGCTGGCGGCGCTGCGCGAGCACGTGACCCAGCTACCGGCGGACGGCTTCTTCCTGGCGCTCACTCAAGACGACTGGCTTGAGCTGATGCCGACCGAGGAATTCACGCTCAAGGTCTCCCGCATCGGCATGCGCCTGCCCGAAGACGACCTCTTCGCGGGCGTACGCGGGACGGTGACCGAATGACAACGAGAACTTTCTTTGGCGCGCTGTGCGCGCTGCTGGTTGTTGCATGTGGATCCGGGCCCGTGATCACAGGGCCACTCGCGACGCCGACGCCGCCTGCCGCGACCGCCACGACCGGTCCGTCCCCGTCACCAGCCGATACACCGCTGAGGGTCGTCGGCCTTGGTGACTCTTACATGTCAGCCCAGAATGCCAAGGGCGAGTCGTTCATGGACCTCTACGCCGCTGCGCTGGAATCAAAGATCGGGCGACCGGTCGAACTGGCGCTCGTCGCCAGTGGCGACATGACGAGCGCCAAACTCAAGGAGCGACTTGCCACGAACGACTCCACTCGGGCCAGCGTCGCGAACGCGGACGTGGTGGTCATCTCTGTCGGCGGCAACGACGCCGACCCATTCGGCATCTACCCCCACGGTACGTGCGCGCCCATGCAGCCATTGCCAGCATGTCTTGAGGCGTATTCGCCAACGCTGGCCGGCAACTACGAGGCGATCCTCACCGCGATCAGCGACCTGCGCGCCGGGAAGCCAACTGCAGTCCGGGTCACGTCCATGGATGATCCGTTCGTCGGTATGCCCGAGGCGCCGTCGGCGACGTTCGCCCGCGACTTTTTCGCTCAGGTCGTGGAGGCGCAGACACAGGCCGTCTTCGCAATTGCAGAACGCCACGGCGCCAAGAGGGTGGACTACCTGCATGTCTTCAGCGGCGCGGATGGGCTCAGCGATCCGGCACAATACTTGGCGCCCGACCACAGCCACCCCGGCGAGCTCGGCATACAGGTCATCGCCGATCTCTTGGACGAGCTCGGCATACCCGAATTGGGCTCGATCTAAAGGGACTGGCGGGCCCGACCGGATTCGAACCGGCGATCTCCAGCGTGACAGGCTGGCATGTTTGGCCGCTACACCACGGGCCCGGGCAGCGGTCGGTGAGCATACCAGCCTCGGGCTGAGTTCCCCCTCGCGCGACCTATACTCGGCAGCCCATGAACGACCGCCTCATCGACCTTCGTTCCGACACCGTCACCCAGCCGTCACCTGAGATGCGCCGCGCGATGAGCGAAGCGCCACTCGGCGATGACGTCTTCGGCGACGACCCCACGGTTATAGCCCTTGAGGAGCGCGCCGCGGCGCTGACCGGCAAGGAAGCCGCGCTCTTCGTCGCGAGCGGCACGATGGGAAATCTCGTGTCGATCATGGCCCAGGTGCCGCGCGGCGGCGAGCTGATCGCCGGCAACGGCGCCCACTCGTTCGCACACGAGGCCGCCAACTATGCCGTCGTCGTAGGCGCGTCGATGAAGCTCCTGCCCTGGGACGACCGTGGCCGCATGGACCTCGACGACATCCGGCGGGCGTGGCGCAACCCGAAGGACGTCCACGAACCCCTGACAAGCCTCGTGATGCTCGAGAACACGCATTCCGACTCGATGGCCCAGCCGCTGCCGGCCGACTACGTCGCCGCGGTTGGCAAGGTGGCCCACGACGGTGGCGTGCCGCTGCATGTCGACGGCGCGCGAATCTTCAACGCGGCCATCGCCCTGAACACGACGGTCAAGGAGCTCCTTGCGCCGGCCGATACGGCCACGTTCTGCCTGTCGAAGGGTCTGGCCTGCCCGGTCGGATCGGTGATCGTCGGCAAGAAGGACTTCATCTGGCAGGCACGCCGCGCGCGCAAGCTGCTGGGTGGGGGCATGCGCCAGGTGGGCGTGCTCGCCGCGGCTGGTCTGGTCGCCCTGCGCGACGGCTCGGATGGGATGATCGAACGACTCGCAGAGGATCACGTCCACGCGCGCCGGCTGGCTGAGGGGATCGCCGACATGTCCGGCGTCGTCGGCTTGGACCCGGCACGGGTTCGGACCAATTTCGTGTTCTTCGAACTGAGCAAACCCGAGCTGCGTATGCCGTTCCTCGAGGCGCTCGAGCGCACCGGCACGCAGATGATCGACTACCCCGGCGGCGATTTGATCCGGGGCGTAACGCACTACGGCATCTCGGCTGACGACGTTGATCGGGCAATCAGCGGTGTCCGGCGCGCTCTGGCCGACGTTGGCCTCGCGCCGGCGTCCGCGCCCACGGCTGCCGCAGTTACCGGTGGCTGACGCGGTCGTCGCGCCGGAGCCGCAGACAGAGGCCGACAAAGAGCTCGAACGGCTAGCCGCAGAGCGTTTCGCGGCACTCATGACGCGCTACCCGGTATACGCGACGTACCTGGGGCTGCACGAACACGACGGCGAGCTGGGCGATGCCTCGCGTGAAGCGCTGCTCGCGGATACAGAGCAAACGCGCCGCTTCCTGGACACGCTGGAACGGATGGACGCGACCTCACTGTCGGCCTATTACGCAACGGAGCGCGAGCTGGCCCTCTTCGTCACGCGGCGTGACCTGTTCGACGCCGACGTTCACCGCGTCTGGGAGCGCCGCGCGTCGGCGAGCGACGAGATCGGCGACGGCATCTTCCTGCTGTTTGCCCGTGGCGGCCGGCCATTGGCCGAACGTCTGGAGGCAATTGCCGGGCGGCTCGAGGCAGCGCCGCACTACCTCGACGAGTCGCGCACCCGTTTTGGCGAGCGCGCGCCGGTGCGCCTGTGGAACGAGACCGAGCTCGACGCAATCGAATCGATGCCCACATTGTTCGACGATGTCGCGGGCGCCGCACGACGCGAGTTCGGGGAGAGTCACACGGCGACCCGGCGCATCGAAAAGGGCATCGCCGCGACCAGAGTCGCCCTCGACACCTACGCCGCGTGGCTCAAGGAGGAGATCGGCCGCGGCACAGACGAGTTCGCGATGGGCGGCGCCGACTACGACACGCTGGTGGGTCTGCGGGCGTTCGACGGCCTGTCAGCCGACGACATCCTTGAGGTCGGCAAGGAGCAGCTCGCCGCCGAGCGCGCGGCACGCCAGGAGGTTGCGCGGGAAATCGACCCGAGTGCGTCCGAGCAGGAAGTCGTCGATCGGGTCAAATCGGAGCATGCGACGGACTTCCCCGGCGCCCTCGAGGAGTACCGCGCGGCCATGGCCGAGGCGCGCCAATTCATCGTCGACCACAACCTCGCGACCATCCCCCCGACCGAGAGGCTCAAGGTCATCGAGACGCCCGAATACATGCGCGGCGTCATCCCGTTCGCGGCGTACTTTTCGCCCGGTAAGTTCGAGCCCGGCCGGCCAGAGGGCATCTACGTCGTCACGCCATCGATCGACGGCGATGCGCGCGCGATGCGCGAGCACAACCACGCGTCCATCTACAACACGAGCATCCACGAGGCGTACCCCGGCCATCACCTCCAGCTCGTGGTCGCGAACCAACACCCCAGTCTCATCAGGCTGTTGGTCGACGCGCCCGAGTTCGTCGAGGGCTGGGCAATGTACTGCGAGCTGATGATGCGCGAACAGGGCTTCGACACGGCGCCGTCACACCGGCTGATGATGCACACGGACGCCATCTGGCGAGCGTGCCGGATCATCCTCGACGTCCGCCTGCAGCGCGGTGAGATCGGGGTGGACGAGGCGGTCGACTTCATGGTCGAGCAGACCGGCTTCGAGCGACCGCAGGCCGCCGCCGAGGTCAAGTGGTACACGTACCGGCCGACCTACCCGCTCTCGTACCTCCTCGGGCGCCAGCTCCTGCTGCGCCTCAAGGCCGACGAGGAGAAGCGCCTCGGTTCTTCGTTCTCGTTGCGCGGCTTCCACGACGCGCTGCTCAACCAGGGCGGACTGCCGATCAGCTACCACCGCCGGCTGCTGGCTCAGAGCGCGTAACGATGCGCCTAGTCCCGAGCATCGACCTTGCGAACGGTCGCTCGCGTCTCGTCTTCTGGCCGGGCGCCGCGAGCGGCACGGGTGCCCCGACTGACCGGCCGGAGCGCATCGCCACCGCCTTTGTGGCCCTCGGCGCACCGATGATCCATCTCGTCGATCTGGATGGCGCAAAGCAGGGCGTCCCGGTGAA
>JAXDLE010000017.1:0-23450 GCA_034666725.1 Chloroflexota bacterium | reverse complement strand
CGCATCGATCGTGGCGCCAAGCCATGGAAGCCGGTCGCGGCCGGAATCGTCTGCCGCCGTGCCGCCACCGTGATTGCCCTGGTCGCGGGCGGGGGAGGGCTCGCGTTGGCCGCGACCGCGGCCGGATTACCGTCGCTTGCGATGGCCGCGGCGATGCTGGCCTGCGGCCTCATATACGACGCGTGGCTCAAGCCCACGGCCTGGGCGTGGCTATGTTTCAGCGTCGCGTTCGCGATCCTGCCGGTCTACGCCTGGCACGGCGTGACCGGCCAGCTGCCGCCGCGCCCCGAATTCCTGCTGCCATTGGCGGCGCTGGCCGGCCCACTGATCCAGCTCTCGAACGGCCTCGCTGACCTCGAGCGCGACGCGGCGTCCGGAATTCGAACACTGGCGACGCGGCTCGGCCGACGCGGCTCGCTCCTCGTGATGGCCGCGCTGCTACTGGTCGTGCACGGGCTCGCTTGGCTGACGTTGGCCGGACTCAACGCGACGACGCTGCTGCCGGTTGCCCTGGCATCGGGCGTGGCTCTCGGCGGGCTGGCCTTGTCGGCCGCGCGACGACCAGCGTGGCGCGAAGTCGGCTGGATGGTCCAGGCGTGCGCGATCGCGCTGTTGGGCCTGGCCTGGCTATCGGCGGTGTCGGGCGGCCGGGCCTGATCGGCCGGCTTGACTAGTGCTCCAGCACCCGCCCGCTGCGGACGACGATGATGGCGTTTTCGAGCCGCAGCTTGGCGATGGTCAGGTACTTGGCGAGGTTCGAGCGATCGGTCTCGCCGATCTGGCCCAGGACCTCGGCTGAGCCAAGCAGCTTGGCGAGGTGCTCCAGAGCGTCGTCCAGGTCGGCCTTGGCGTTGATCAGGGCGTCGTCGCCGACATAGGATTCCGTCCGGTTACGCCGCGCCGGCGCCTCCTCGATCTCGATCTCGGCCGCGACCTCAGGCTCAGCCGCAGCTTTCCTGGTCGAAGGCTTGCGTGGCGGCCGGCCCTCGATCCGCTCGCGCAGCTTGACCAGTGACAGCTCGCCACTGGCGACCTCCGCGGCCAGCTTGCGGCGCTTCTTCGCGTCCTCGACCTTGAGCAGCTCATATGCGTGCGAGAGCGTGTCTTTGCGCAAAGACACGAGTTGCTTGATCTCGGTCGGTGCGCCGGCCAGGCGGAGCCGGTTCTCGACGTAGCCCTTGTCCTTGCCGATCTTCTGCGCCAGGCGGCGCACCGAGTAGCCGTGCTCGCGGGTCATGCGGTCGTAGATCATCGCCTCCTCGAGAGGCGAGAGATCCTCGCGCTGGAGATTCTCGATGATGCCGATCTCGAGCGCCGTCTCGTCGTCGAGCTGCTCGATCAGCGCGGGGATCACCTCAAGCTGGGCAGCCTTGGCCGCGCGCCAGCGCCGCTCGCCGGCCACCAGCTGGTAGCGCTGCAGCTCGCCGGTCGGTCGGACCAGGATCGGCTGGAGCACGCCGTGCTCGCGGATCGACGACGCCAAATCGGCCAGCGCCGCCTCATCGAAGTTCATGCGCGGCTGATCCGGATTGGGCTCGATCCGATCGAGCGGAATGTTGCGAATACCAGTCGGGCGCTCGGTGCCCTCGGGCGAGATCAGGCTCAGGATCGCCGGTGAGAGGTCGCGCTCTTCGGCGAGGCGACGCGCGGCCGTGCCGCGGAAATCTGGTCTAGCCAAGTTCGATTACCTCCCGCGCCAGCCCCCGATAGGCGCGCGCCGCTTCAGTGTTGCTGGCATACGAGGTGACGGGTCGGCCGACCAGCGGCGCCTCGCCCAGCCTGACGGTCTGCTTGATCATGTTTTCGAAGATGTGGTGGTCGCCCATGTCGCGCAGCTCCTGGAGCATGTCCCGGCCGAGGACGGTGCGGCCGTCGTAGAACGTTGGCAGCAGGCCCAGCACGCGCAGGTTCGGGTTGAGGCCCTTGGTCCGGATCTGGGTGATGACGTTCATCAGTGCAGAGAAGCCCTTGAGGGCGTAGTACTGAGTCTGGACGGGGATGATCACGCCGTCAGACGCCACGAGCGCGTTGAGCGTCAGCAGGCCCAACGTCGGCGGGCAGTCGATGATGATGAAGTCGTACGAGTCGGAGCTTGATGCGGCGAATGCCTCGCGCAGCGTCTGCTCGCGACCAATCGCCGCGAACAGCTGGTTCTCGGCGGCGGACAGATCGATCGTCGCCGGCGCGACGTCGATGCCGGGAGTCTGGGTCTGCAGGATGATCTGGTCGAGGCCCACGCCGTTGCCGACGAGGACGTCACCGATCGCGTTCTCGACGTTGCGCAGGTTGATGCCGAGACCTACCGACAGGTTGGCCTGCGGGTCCATGTCGACGCACAGAACGCGGTAGCCCTGCTCGGCGAGCGAGCCCGCGAGATTGATCGCGGTGGTGGTTTTGCCCACGCCGCCCTTTTGATTGGCGATGGCGATGATCCGTGCCACCAAAACCCTCCTACCCCATTTGGATCGTCAATCTAGAAGCATCACGCTCGCGACACCATCCGGTTATCCACAGGATGATGGACTTGTTCACCGTTTCTGTGGACATCTCGCGCTTGCTACGATCACTCCATGGCCCCTAAGAGTGAACGTTTCGACCGATTGCGCGATCTGCGCGCGCAAGCACAGCTCGGTGGCGGGCAGGAGCGCATTGACACACAACACGAACGCGGCAAGCTGACTGCGCGCGAGCGCCTCGAGCTGTTGCTCGATCCCGGCTCGCTCGTGGAGTTCGACGCGTTCGTCACGCATCGCGCGACGGATTTCGGCTTGGACGCACAGCGCTACCTGGGTGACGGCGTCGTGACGGGCCACGGCAAGATCGATGGCCGCCTCGTGTTCGTCTTCAGCCAGGACTTCACCGTTTTCGGTGGCTCGCTGAGCGAAGCGCACGCAGAGAAGATCTGCAAGGTGATGGATCTCGCGGTGCGCGTCGGCGCGCCGGTTATCGGCCTGAACGATTCGGGCGGCGCGCGCATCCAGGAGGGCGTCGTGTCTCTCGGCGGCTACGCCGACATCTTCCTGCGCAACACGCTCGCATCAGGAGTCGTGCCGCAGATCTCGCTCGTCCTGGGGCCGTGCGCCGGGGGAGCGGTGTACTCGCCCGCGATCACCGACTTCACGATCATGGTCGAGGGCACGAGCTACATGTTCGTAACCGGGCCCGATGTGGTGAAGACCGTGACTCACGAGGACGTTGATCGCGAGCATCTCGGCGGTGCGAGCGTGCACACGACGATCAGCGGTGTCGCTCACCTCGCGGCCGCCGACGAGGTGGAGGCAATGACGCTGGCGCGGCGGATCCTCGACCACCTGCCGCAGAACAACCTCGAGAAACCGGCCGACCGACCCACGACGGATCCACGCGACCGGCGGGACCCAGCCCTCGACGCCCTGATCCCCGATGAGCCGTCGCAGCCCTACGACATGCACGAGGTGATCACGCGCGTCATCGACGATGCCGACTTCCTCGAGATTCAGCCGGCGTGGGCGGCGAACATCATCATCGGCTTCGCGCGGATGGGTGGGCACAGCGTTGGCATCGTGGCCCATCAGCCGGCGGTGCTCGCAGGGGCGCTGGACATCGACGCTTCCGACAAGGCGGCACGCTTCGTGCGCACCTGCGACGCCTTCAACGTGCCCCTGATCACGTTCGTCGACGTGCCTGGCTTCCTACCCGGGGTGCACCAGGAGCACGGCGGCATCATTCGCCACGGCGCCAAGCTCCTCTACGCGTACGCCGAGGCGACCGTGCCCAAGCTGACGGTGATCACGCGCAAGGCCTACGGCGGCGCCTACGACGTCATGAGCAGCAAGCACATCCGCGGCGACGTGAACCTGGCGTGGCCCACGGCGAGCATCGCCGTGATGGGTCCCGACGGTGCCGTGAGCATCATCTTCCGCGACGAGATCGCCGCGGCCGCGGACCCAGTGGCGGAGCGCGCCAGGCTGCGCGCCGAGTACGAGGAGCGGTTTGCCAACCCGTACATCGCCGCGGGCCGCGGCTACATCGACGACGTGATCATGCCCGCCGATACGCGGCCGCGGCTGATCGCCGAGTTGGAGATGCTCGCCGGCAAGCGCCAGGCCAACCTGCCGCGCAAGCACGGCAACATTCCCCTTTAGTGTCTTTGCGCAAAGACAGGCCCTTCGATCGGCTGCTGATAGCCAACCGCGGCGAGATCGCCGTCCGGATAATCCGCGCCTGCCGCGAAATGGGCATCGAGGCCATCGCCGTGTATTCGGATGCGGACGCTGACGCGGTCCATGTCAGGGCCGCGGACAGGGGCGTGCGGATCGGACCGGCGGCGGCCGCCGAGTCTTACCTGCGGGTCGACGCGATCATCGCGGCCGCCACCGAGAGCGGCGCCGAGGCGATCCATCCGGGTTACGGCTTCCTGTCCGAGCAGCCGGCCCTGGCCGAGGCCTGCACCGCCGCAGGGATTGTCTTCGTCGGCCCCGGCATCGAGACGCTCGCGTCCCTCGGCAACAAGCTCGCCGCGCGGCAGCGGGCGGAGGCCGTCGGCGTTCCGGTTGTTCCGGGAACGTTCGAGCCGCTCCCCACGGGTGGCGATGCGGACGCCGAGCGCATTGCCCAGGAGGCGGCTCGCATCGGCTTTCCGGTGCTGGTCAAGGCTGCCGCGGGTGGCGGCGGCCGGGGTATGCGCCGCGTCGACGATCCGGCAATGCTGGCTGACGCCGCGGCTTCCGCGGCGCGCGAGGCTGCTGCCGCCTTCGGCGACGGCTCGGTCTACCTCGAACGCTATGTCGAGCGGGCGCGCCACGTCGAGGTCCAGCTACTCGGTGACAGCCAGGGCACGATCGTCGCCCTTGGCGAGCGCGACTGCTCGACCCAGCGCCGCCACCAGAAGCTCGTCGAGGAAGCGCCCGCGCCGGGTCTCTCCGAAGCGCAGCGGCGAGCCCTCCATGAGCTTGGCGTCAAGGTGGCGCGCACTGTCGGCCTGCGCAACGCGGCGACCGCTGAGTTCCTGCTCACACCTGATGGCGACTTCTGGTTCCTCGAGGTCAACGCGCGCCTCCAGGTCGAGCACGGCGTGACCGAGCTCGTGGCCGATCTCGACCTGGTCCACGAGCAGCTCTGGATCGCGGCAGGCCGGCCGTTGTCCGAGCGCGCCCTCGCGGCAGCTGAAGCGGCAGCCACGCCCGTGCGCCACGCGATCGAGGTTCGTCTCAGCGCCGAGGACCCGGCGCACGACTTCGCGCCGGCGCCCGGCCGCCTCACGGCATGGGCCACGCCGGCCGGCCCCGGCGTGCGCGTCGATGCCGGCGTCGAGGAGGGGAACGTCGTGGGCCCGAATTACGACCCGCTGCTGGCCAAGCTGATGGTCGTGGCCAACGACCGGCCCCAGGCGCTGGCGCGCCTCGCCCGGGCGCTCGACGAGTTCGAGATCGGCGGGCTACAGACGACCCTGCCGTTCCATCGCTGGCTGGTAGAGCAGGCTGGCTTCAGGGACGCGGACGACCTGTCGACCGACTTCGTCGCGCGGAAGTGGGAGCCGGCGGAGCTGGTATCGGTCGCGGCCCTGCGCGCCGCCGAACTCGCGGCCCTCGCGTCACGTGACCGCGCAGTCACTTCAAACGCCGAGGGGACGGCCCACCCGAACGGTGTCGCGGCGTCGGCCTGGTGGCGCGCCGGCATAACCGACGCGACGGAGCAGAAGCCGTGAGCGATCGAGTACGCGTCGTCATCGAAGATGTGCCGCTGACCGTTCAGCCCGCCGATTCCGACATCGACGGCTTCAAGCGGGCCGGCAGGGGAGAGTCGGTCCGTCAGTTGCCTGCCAGCGCGGAAGATCGGTCGGAAGGTCGAACGCGACTGGAAGTGGTAGTCGGTGGCTGGCGCTTCGAGGCGACGGTTGAATCGGCCGCTCGCGCTGAGCTCAAGGATCGCGCCGCAAGAGACGCCGCCGCTCACCACCGCGCGGCAGACGTGACATTGCGCGCCCAGATCCCGGGGCGCGTCGTCCGGCTGTGGGTCGCACAAGGCGATCAGGTCGAGGCCGGTCAGCGGCTGCTCGCGATCGAGGCTATGAAGATGGAGAACGAGATTCGTGCCCCGCATGCGGGCAAGGTGGCGGCGATCAAGGTCGAGGTGGGCAAGCTCGTGGAGAAGAACGAAGAGCTACTGACCTTGTCCTAGTCGGCGGTTTGGTAGGCCGCCAGTGCCGACGTGGCCTCCGCGACGATCCGATGAATGATCTCGGCCGCCGGCCGCACATCTCGGACCAGGCCGACCGACTGACCGGCATAGAGCGCCATCTCCTGCAGCTCACCGGTCATCCCAGGCAGCGGCATCAGGTCCTCGTACCTGAGATGCTCGCGACCCGCGCGGTCGACGGATACCACGTCACCTTCACCTGGCCGGCCAGGTGACGCAGGTCGACCCGCACGCTCCCAGCCCAGCATTGTCTGGTTGACCAGGGCGCGGTGCGGCGCTCCGGCCCAGCCTCCGTCGAATGCGAGCGTGTGGCGCGCATCATCGGCGTCGGCGGCGAGCACGAGAGCGCGATAGGTCTCATGGGTGGCTGCCTCTTCTGCCGCAAGGAAACGCGTCCCGAGCCACACTCCCTCGGCGCCGAGCATCAGCGCCGCAGCCAGACCGCGGCCATCGCTGATCCCGCCCGCCGCGATCACGGGCACTGGGCGCACAGCGTCCACGACGGCCGGAATGAGCGGCAGGCCAGCGACCGTCCCGAGCACGTGCCCGCCTGCTTCCCAGCCCTGGGCGACGATGGCATCGACCCCGACATGCGCTGCAGCACGAGCTTCGGCAACCGAACCAACCGAATGCATGTGGGTCGCTCCCGCCGTCGTCGTGGCCGACCGAACCGCGCTTGGATCGCCCCAGGCCGTGGAGATGATCTTCACGCCCATCTCCAAGAGTCGTCGGAGCCTGTCCTCGTAGGGAAAGGCGAGTACGAGATTGGCACCGAACGGCCGGTCGGTCAGGGCCCGAGTCGCCTCAACGCGCTCGGCGATACCCTCAACGCTGAGCCACGTAACTGCGAGCATGCCCAGGCCGCCAGCGTTCGATACTGCCGCTGCGAGCTCTGGCGTCGCAGCGCTGCCAATGGGCGCCTGAACGATGGGCACACCGATGCCGAGCAACGAGCACACAGGCGTACTTAGGTTGACCATGGAGAAACGCTACCAGCGCCATGTGAGCGTCGGTCGTCAGTAGACTTCGGCTCGTGGGCGACGAACGGCAGCGCCAGCGGACGACAAGCGACATCGCGGTCGAGGGGCTATATACGGCTGCGGATCTGGAAGGCTGGGATCCCGACGACCAGCTGGGCAGGCCGGGCGAGTACCCGTTCACGCGCGGCGTCCAGCCGACGATGTACCGGGGCCGGTTATGGACGATGCGCCAGTACGCGGGCTTCTCGACGGCGGCCGACACCAACAAGCGCTTCAAATACCTGCTGGCGCAGGGCCAGACCGGCCTGTCGGTGGCGTTCGACCTGCCGACCCAGATGGGCTACGACCCCGACGCACCGGCTGCTTCCGGCGAGGTTGGCCGGGTAGGGGTACCGATCTCCAGCATCGAGGACATGGAAACCCTTTTGGCCGATCTGCCGCTGGGCGAGATGACGACGTCGATGACGATCAACTCCACCGCCGCGATCCTGCTCGCGTTCTACGTCGCCGTTGCTGACGCGCGCGGCGTACCCCGCGACAAGCTCGGCGGGACCATCCAGAACGACATCCTCAAGGAATACGTCGCCCGCGGCACGTACATCTACCCGGTCGAGGCATCGATGCGCCTCGTGACCGACATCTTCGAGTTCTGCGCGAAGGAGCTGCCGCGCTGGAACACGATCTCGATCAGCGGCTACCACATGCGCGAGGCCGGGGCGACCGCGGCGCAGGAGCTCGCCTTCACGCTTGCCGACGGCATCGCCTACGTCGACGCGGCGCGGTCGCGCGGCCTGGATGTCGACGAGTTCGCCGGCCGGCTTTCGTTCTTCTTTGCAGCGTGGAGCGAGCTGTTCGAGGAAGTGGCCAAGTTCCGTGCCGCGCGGCGTATGTGGGCGCGCATCATGCGCGATCGTTTCGGCGCCAAGCAGGCGCGCTCGATGATGTGCCGCTTCCACGTTCAGACTGCCGGCTCGAGCCTGACCGCGCAGAGCGTCGACAACAACGTCGTGCGCACGACGATCGAGGCGCTCGCGGCAGTCCTCGGCGGAGCCCAGTCGCTGCACACGAACGCGCGCGACGAGGCGCTCGCCCTGCCAACGGAAGCGGCCGCGCGCCTCGCGCTGCGCACGCAGCAGGTCATCGCGTACGAGAGCGGGGTAACGGCCACGCCGGATCCGCTGGCCGGCTCGTACTTCGTTGAGCGGCTGACCGATCAGCTCGAGGCGGCCGCGAACGACTACCTGGCGGAGATCGACACCCTTGGCGGCGCCGTCAAGGCGATCGAGGCGGGCTACCAGCAGCGCCAGATCCAGGAAGCGGCATACCAGTCGCAGCGGCGGATCGAGGCGGGCGAGCAGATCGTAGTCGGCGTCAACAAGTTCATGGACGATGAGGTCCATACGCCCGACTTGCAGCGCATCGACCCACAGGGGGAGCGCGACCAGATCGCGCGGGTGCAACGTGTGCGCGCGACGCGTGACGCTGGGGCGTACGAGGCATCTTTGCAGGCGCTGGCTGAAACCGCGCGCGGCGACGGCAACCTTGTGCCCGCGATCATCGACGCCGTGAAGGCACATGCCACCTTGGGCGAGATCAGCGACGCGCTGCGCGTCGCGTTCGGTGAGCACCGCGAGCTGATCACCGTATGAGCGAAGGTACGCGAGATACAGAACGGGCGTTCGATATCTCGAAGCACCCCGGCCGCGTGCACCACGTCGCCGTGGTCGTGCGCGACCTCGATGCCGCCCTGTCCTTTTACAGGGACACCCTCCACCTCGAGCTCGACGTGGTCATGCCGATCGAGTCCGATGGCGTGAAGATCGGCTTCCTTCCCGTGGGCGAGTCAAGCATCGAGCTGGTGCAGCCGACGCGCGACGACACCGGCGTGGCGCGCTTCCTCGCCAACAAGGGCGAGGGTTTCCACCATGTGTGCCTGGAGGTCGACAACCTCGGCGCCGAGTTGAACCGCCTGGCGACAGAAGGCATCGAGCTTATCGACACCGCACCGCGCCGTGGCGCCGAAGGGCCGGTGGCGTTCATCCACCCGCGCTCGTGCCACGGCGTGCTGGTCGAGTTGATCGAGGCTCCCGGCGGGCCTGCCTGGAAGTCTTTGGGCTACGGCCGCGAGCTGACGGGTTAGACCTTCTCCCAGTCGACCATCAGCAGGTTCGGATTCGTTGCTTCGTACTTGACCGGCACGGTCATGCCCTGGAAGAGCCTGTGTGCCTTGGCAACCGGCACCATGGCGGCCGACGACGGGAGCTTCCTGTCCGGCTGGCCGGGGATCTTCAGCGTCATCTCCATCGTAAAGAGGTGCTCGTCGCCGACGACCTTGCCCGAGTCGTCGAGCTTGTCGATCGTCGCGCTCGCGTCCTGGCCACTCGCGCGCAGGTAGGCGCGCAGCTGCTCGATCGTGTAGTTGCCCTGCTCGGCCGTCTGGAACGGGGAGTGGGCCTGCATGCCGCTGGCCGCCATCGCGGCCTGGACCTGGGCGAGGCTCTCGTCCATGCCTGATCCCGCTGTCGCCGCCGCGGCACCAGCTGCACCCGCGACCCCCGCCGCCGAGCCCATCGGTACTGCGCCGACTCCACCCATGGGTATGCCGACGCCGCTCATCAACGGCGAACCGCCACCGAAGCCGCTGCCGCCCCAATCCACGGCGATCCGATTCAGGTTCATGGGATCGACGCGCACCTGCAGGGGAGCGCCCGAGTTGAGCCGCGCGAGCAGCATCAGCGGCACGATCTCGGTGTGCTGCGCCGCGTAGGGCGTCTGGCCGGGCAGAGACACGAGCAGCTGCATCCGAATCTGCGGGTTCTCGTTCACGTACATGCCGGTCTGCGTAAGACCGGTGATGGTGGCGGTGCCGGGCGTACCCGTCTGGAGCAGCGCGTCGGTCGAGGCCGCGCGGCGGCCGACGACGATGCCAATGACGATCAGCACGATCCCGACCAGGGCCATGAAGCCGCCTGTGGCCACCATGGCCCCGCCGGCGTAGGGCACGCTGCCCAAAGCGAAAATCAGGATTGCGCCGACCCCCAGCAGGATGGCACCCGTGATGATCAGCCAGAGCCGGCTGTAGTTGCCGAATGTCCCCCCAGTGAACTGCGACACGTTTGTGCTCTCCTTCTTCCACTCCCGCCAAATGTGACGCGGGTCGTCAGCTTGGCTTAACGCCCATCTCGAGCAGCAGCTGCGGAATCTGGCTGGGCGCATCGGCGACACGGACGCCGGCGGCCTCCAGGGCAGCCACTTTGCTCTGCGCGGTACCCCGGCCGCCACTGATGATCGCGCCGGCGTGGCCCATGCGCCGCCCTGGCGGCGCGGTCCGGCCGGCAATGAACGACGCGACCGGGACGCCCTTCATTTTGGCCGCGATCCACTCGGCCGCGCGCTCCTCGCCGTCGCCGCCGATCTCGCCGATCAGAACGACCGCATTGGTCTCGGGGTCGTCGCGGAAAAGGGCCAGCATGTCGATGAAGTTCGAGCCCGCAATCGGGTCTCCGCCGATGCCGACACATGTCGACTGGCCGATGCCAGCCTCCGTCAGCGCCTCCACGACTTCATAGGTCAGCGTGCCGGAGCGGCTGACGACGCCGACATGGCCCGGTCGGTGAATCGATCCTGGGATGATGCCCACCTTGGCCGTGCCGACGCTCGTGGCACCGGGGCAATTCGGGCCGATGAGGCGGGCGCCTGCCTGGTCGACCAACTGGACGACCTTGAGCATGTCGAGCACGGGGATGTGCTCGGTGATGCAGAAGATGGTCTTGATGCCCGCGTCGACTGCCTCGAGCACGGCATCCGGTGCGCCCGCGGCAGGGACATAGATGACGCTGGTGTTCGCGCCTGTCTCGCTGACCGCCTCGAGGCACGTGTTGAATACCGGCACGGGTTTCTCGAGTGCCAACTGGCCGCCCTTGCCCGGGGTCATGCCGGCGACGATGTTGGTGCCGTAGTCCTGCATCTGCTGCGCGTGGAAGTTGCCCTCGCGTCCGGTGATGCCCTGGACAAGGAGCCGCGTGTCGGCGCCGACCAGGATGCTCATGCCGCTACCGCCTCGGTTGCGGCGGCGACGGCGCGTTCGACCGCTTCGTCGAGCGATAGGGCAGTCTGCAGATCGGGATCGCCCGCCTCGGCAAGGATGCGTGCCGCCTCGACGGCGTTTGTGCCGACGATGCGCACCACCATCGGGACGTGGCGCGACTGCAGCCGGCGCGCCTCGACCAGGCCGTGCGCCACCTCGTCGCCGCGGGCGATGCCGCCGAAGATGTTGACGAGGATCGCCTTGACGCTCTCGTCGCCCAGGATGAGGCTCATCGCGGCCGCGACCTTGTCACTTTTCGCGCCGCCGCCGATGTCGAGGAAGTTGGCCGGCTCGCCGCCGGCGCGCTTGATGAGGTCCATTGTCGTCATCGCCAGGCCGGCGCCGTTGACCATGCAGCCGATGTTGCCGTCGAGGCGGATGAACGACAGCCCCTGCTCGCGCGCCTGGACGTCGACCGGGTCCTCCTCGGCGATGTCGCGCATGTGTTCGACATCGGGGTGGCGCTCGAGGGCGGAGTCGTCGACGGTGATCTTCGCGTCGAGGCACTGGAGCTCCACCCCGGCAGCGGTCTTCACGATCGCGAGCGGGTTGATCTCGACCAGGTCCGCGTCGTTGGCGATCATCGTTGCGTAGAGGCCCTTCGCGATCGTCACGAATTCCCTGAGATGGTTCGTGCCCAGGCCGAGCTCGAAGGCCATCCGTCGCGCCTGGTGGTCGAGCAGTCCCAACAGCGGGTGCGCATGCAGCTGCTTGATCGTGTCGGGTCGCTCGGCCGCGACGACCTCGATCTCGACGCCGCCCTCGGCCGAGCCCATCAGCAGCACCTTGCGCGCGGAACGATCCAGCACGCACGCCAGGTAGTACTCGGCAACGATGTCCGCCGCCGGTGCAACCAGCACGCGCTGAACGGTCGTGCCCTTGATGTCCATCCCGAGGATCTGAGAGGCGATCTGCTGCGCCTCGTCGGCCGACCCGGCGAGCTTGACGCCGCCTGCCTTGCCGCGGCCGCCGACCAGCACCTGGGCCTTGATCACGACCCTGCCGGACCCGTTGTCGAGATAGCCCGCAGCGGCGGTCCGTGCCTCATCCACGGTGGCTGCGACGGAGTAGTCGGGAACCGGCAGCCCTTGGGCGAGCAGGAGCCGCTTGGCGTGGTACTCCTGCAGCTTCATTCGGGCAGTGGCCTCCAGGGGACGCTGTTCACGACGGGTCCCCGATTGTAGCGAGCGGGTCCCCGGCGGCCCGACCGGGCCGCTGCTGCGCGCTTCGCGCCAGTCGCCGCGAATCGCTGCGTCTGGCGCTACGCTTGCTTCCAAGCAAAGCTCCGCAGCTGCCTCACGGCTGCTGCTGCGCGCTTCACGCCAGTCATCGCGCGCCGCGATGACTGTCGCTACGCTTTGCGGCTGCAGGCGCGTTGACCTGCGCGAGGAGTTGACCGTCACGTGACCTACACCGTCACCCTGATCCCCGGCGACGGCATCGGGCCCGAGCTCGCGGATGCCACCACGCTCGTTCTCGAGGCCACCGGTCTCAAGTTCGAATGGCGCCGCGTCGACGCCGGCGAAGCGCAGATCGCGATTCATGGCACGCCACTGCCAGAGGCGGTGCTCGACTCGATCCGCGAAACCAAGATCGCGCTGAAGGGCCCGATCACGACGCCCGTCGGCGAGGGCTTCCGAAGCGTCAATGTCACGCTCCGCCAGGCGCTCGACCTGTACGCCAACCTGCGTCCGGCGCGATCGATGAAGGGCGTTGAGACGCGCTACGAAGATGTCGACCTGATCATCGTCCGCGAGAACACTGAGGACCTGTATGCGGGCATCGAGCACCGCGTCGGCAAGGACGCCGCGGAGAGCATCAAGATCATCACTCGCGCCGCGTCAGAACGGATCGCGCGGTTCGCGTTCGACTACGCCATCGCCAACGGCCGCCACAAGGTGACCGCCGTCCACAAGGCAAACATCATGAAGCTGTCCGACGGCCTCTTCCTGGAGTCGTGCCGCACGGTCGCGGCCCAGTACGAGGGCAAGGGCATCGAGTTCGAGGACCGCATCGTCGACAACATGTGCATGCAGCTCGTTCAGAAACCCGAGCTGTACGACGTGATGGTGCTGCCGAATCTTTATGGCGACATCGTGAGCGACCTGTGCGCCGGCCTCGTAGGCGGCCTCGGTGTCGCGCCGGGCGCCAACATTGGTGAGACCGCGGCGGTGTTCGAGCCGGTCCACGGCTCAGCGCCCAAGTACGCCGGCCTGGACGTGGCCAACCCCACGGCGCTGATCTTGAGCGGCGCGATGATGCTGCGCCACCTGGGTGAGCTCGCCGCCGCGGAACGCGTCGAGAAGTCAGTGCGCGACATCATCGCCGAGGGTCAGACGGTGCCGCGCGATCTGGGAGGCACGGCTGGGACCAAGGCCTTCGCCAATGCCGTCGCGGAGCGGATCGCGACAGCGTGATCCGGCTGCCCAACGTCCTGCGCTATCGCGGCCGCGAGGGCATGCTCGCGTGGGCGTTTCATCGCATCAGCGGCATCGGGATCTTCGCGTTCGTCGTGCTGCACGTGCTCGACATCTACCTGGTCGGCGGCAACCCGGCGCTGTACGACGAGGTGCTCGCGTTCTATGCCAGCATCCCCGGCCGCTTCCTCGAGGTCATTCTCGGCGCGGCGCTGCTGTATCACGCGCTGAACGGACTGCGCATCATCATCATCGACCTCTGGCCGCGCATGACCGTCTACCACCGGACGCTGTGGTGGGGGACGTGGGTCATCTTCGTCGGCGTCGGCGTTCCCGGCGGCCTGATCATCCTGCGCCCGGTGTGGCTGCCGATCCTCCAGCAGCTGGGGCTGGCGTGATGGCCGACCAACCGCAGCAGGTTGCAGGCGACCAATCGGTGTCGGATTCAACTGTGCAGTCCGTGCAAATCTCACCGGTAAGTCGGGGCAGGATGCGTCCGCGCGGTTCGCGGCGCGAGATCTTCGCCTGGTACACGATCCGCATCAGTGGCCTGATGCTCTTCGTGCTGGCGCTGGCGCATTTCTCGATCCTGCACTTCATCTGGGATCCCGGCGAGCAGACCGCCGACTTCATCGCGAGCCAGCGCTGGAACCAGTTCTTCTGGCGCGGCTTTGACTGGCTGCTGCTGATGAGCGTGCTGTTCCACGGCTTCCTGGGCGTGCGCACCGTCGTGCTCGACTACGTTCACCGGCCAGCCCTGCGCGAGTTCACCTTGCTGCTGCTCTACACGGTTGGCGTGCTGCTTTTCATCATCGGTACGCAGGTGATCCTGACGCTGCCGTCGCCCGGAGGGGTGCGGTGAGCGCGGCAATGGCCGCGCCGCAGACCCCGATTCACGAGTACCAGGCGGTCATCGTCGGTGCCGGTGGCGCCGGGCTGTGGGCCGCGCTCGAGCTCGCCCGCAGCGGCGTCAAAGCTGCGGTCCTGAGCAAGCTCTACCCCACGCGGTCGCATACCGGCGCGGCCCAGGGCGGCATCTGCGCGGCACTCGGCAACCAGGAGGAAGACCACCCCGAGTGGCACATGTACGACACCGTCAAGGGCGGCGACTACCTGGTCGACCAGGATGCCGCCGAGATCCTGACGAACGAGGCGATCGAGACGGTCATAGAGCTCGAGCACATGGGCCTGCCGTTCAACAGGACGGCTGACGGCAAGATCGACCAGCGCCGTTTCGGTGGCCACACGCGCAACTTCGGCGAGGCGCCTGTCCGGCGGGCCTGCTACGCGGCCGACCGAACCGGCCACATGATCCTGCAGACGCTGTACCAGCAGTGCATCAAGCACGGCGTCGAGTTCTTCGACGAGTACCACGTGGTCGACCTGCTCATCGAAGGCGGCGAGACGCGCGGTGTCGTTGGCTATTGCATCGCCGATGGGTCGCTGCACGTGTTCCGGGCCGCGGCCGTGATGTTCGCGACGGGTGGCTTTGGACGCATGTTCAAGATCACGTCGAACGCGTTCTCGCTGACCGGCGATGGCTGCGCGCTGGCGTACCGGCGCGGCGTGCCGCTCGAGGACATGGAGTTCTACCAATTCCACCCGACGGGCATCGTCGGCATCGGCATTCTGCTGTCCGAGGCGGCGCGCGGCGAGGGCGGCATTCTGCGCAACGACAGCGGCGAGCGGTTCATGGAGCGCTACGCGCCGACTATGCTCGACCTCGCGCCGCGCGACATGGTCAGCCGCGCGATCGTCACCGAGATCCGCGCTGGACGCGGGATTGGCGGCAAGGACTACGTCCACATGGACCTGACGCATCTCGGCAAGAAGGTCATCGACGAGAAGCTGCCCGACATCACTGAGTTCGCGCGGGTTTACCAGGGCATCGAACCGATCACCCAGCCAGTGCCGATTCAGCCCACGGCGCACTACGCCATGGGCGGCATCCCTACAACTATTGAGTCGCGCGTCATCGTCGACGAGAAGAACACCGTCATGCCCGGGCTGTACGCGGCCGGCGAATGCGCATGTGTTTCGGTGCATGGTGCAAATCGGTTGGGCACCAATTCGCTCCTCGACATCCTGGTCTTCGGCCGGCGGGCCGGGCGCTCGATGACGGAGGACATCCGCGCCGCGAGCGGTTCCCTGCCGGAGGTGAAGGCGTCTGCGGCGGAGCCGGTCAGGGCAGAGATAGAGTCAATGCGCACCCGGTCGCGCGGCGAGAACGCGCAGCACATCCGGATGGAGCTCGCAGACGCGATGATGGAAGACTGTGGCGTCTTCCGAACCGCTCAGACCCTGTCAGCCATGACGCGCAAGCTGCGTGACCTTCGCGCCCGATACGCCAACGTGGCGGTCATGGACAGCGGCCGCATCTTCAACACCGAGCTGCTGGAGGCGCGCGAGGTGGGCTACCTGCTCGACTGTGCCGAGGCGACGGTTGCCGCGGCGCTCGCCCGCACCGAATCGCGCGGCGGCCACTACCGCGAAGACTTCCCCGAGCGGGACGACGGCGACTGGCTCAAGCACTCGCTCGCCTACCGCGCCGAGGGCGGCCCCAAGCTTGCGTACAAGCCGGTCACGATCACCAAGTTCCAGCCGAAGCCACGGACTTACTGATGCAAGTCGAGCTGCGCGTCCAAAGGTTCAATCCCGAGCGCGGCGATACCGGTCCGCATTGGGAGAAGTACATCGTCGAGAGCGAGCCCATGGATCGCGTGCTCGACCTCTTGCACAAGGTCAAGTGGGAGTCGGACGGGTCGCTGACGTTCCGCCGATCGTGCGCCCACGGCGTGTGTGGCTCGGATGCGATGATGATCAACGGCCGCAACCGCCTGGCGTGCAAGATCCGCGTGGATCAGCTGGGCAGCAAGATCAGCGTCGCGCCGCTGCCGGGCATGAAGGTCGTCAAGGATCTGGTCGTCGACATGGATCCGTTCTTTGCGAAGTACCGCAGCGTCATGCCGTACCTCATGGCCGACAGCGAGCCGCCGGCGAACGCCGAGCGCCACCAGTCTGCCGCGGAGCGCGAGCGCTACGACGACACGACCAAGTGCATCCTGTGCGCGGCGTGCACCTCGTCGTGCCCATCTTTCTGGGCGCAGCCCGAATACGTCGGGCCGGCCGCGATCGTCAACGCCCACCGCTTCATCTTCGACTCGCGCGACGATCACGCCCATGAGCGGCTCGAGATACTGGCCGACCAGGACGGCGTCTGGCGCTGCCGCACGATCTTCAACTGCGTCGACGCGTGCCCGCGCGGCATCAACATCACGCGCGCCATCCTCGAGGTGAACGGCGCGATCGGGGAGCGGCGCTGACTCTGGAGCGCGTCCTGATCCGCGCCGACGGTGCGTCGCGCGCCAATCCGGGGCCGGCCGCGTCTGGCGCGGTGATCATCGACGCGTCCCGACCTGACGCCGCGAACCCCGAGTGCCCGCCCGTTGCGGTGATTGCGCGACCGCTCGGCATCCAGACCAACAACTACGCCGAGTACATGGGCGTCATCCTTGCCCTGGAGAAGGCACTGACCCTGGGGGCGCGCGAGGTGGAGCTCGTCCTCGACTCCATGCTCATCGTCGAGCAGCTGAGCGGGCGCTGGAAGATCAAGCACCCGTTGATTCGTCCCTTGGCCGCGCGGGCGATGGCGCTGCTGCGCCAATTCAACGTCTGGTCGCTGCGCCACGAGCGTCGCGAGAACAACGTCCAGGCCGACGCGCTGGCAAACCTGGCGCTCGACGACCCAGCGGCGGCCCGCATCGCGGAGGCCGGGGAGTAGGTCGGGGGTAGAATCGGGGGGCCAGCGAGATGGTTGGATGGTCGCGTGTCCCGTCGGCGCAAGCCGTTACCGACACGAGGAAAGTCCGAGCTCCGCGACGCAGGGTAGCGGGTAACTCCCGTCCGCCGTGAGGCGAGGACCAGCGCCACAGTGACGATGCCTATGGGCAACCATGGGAGTGAAACGGGCAAGCTCTACCCGGAGCAAGGCCAAATAGGGGAGCAGTCGGGCGCAAGTCCGGCGCGAGCGGCGTCGCTCGGCTCCCGGGTCGGCCGCTAGAGACGGCGGGTAACCGTCGTCGTAGATGGATGACCATCCCCGCGCCGCAAGGCGTGGGACAGAACTCGGCTTACAGACCATCTCGTTGGCAAGCCCGCTGGCCAGCGCCTGCATCTGCAGGGGCGGGCCAAGGGTGCGCAGAAGCGGCCCGGCGGGGCCGACTGCGGAGATGAACGATCGTTGCGGTTCGGTGAGAACCGGCTGGTCCGGACGGAGCGACTAGTCGGAGTCGGCCCGGAAGATCCCCTGGTAGGTGCATGCCGCGCACACTGGGCGGGCGTCCTCGATGTCACCCAGCGGCACGGCCCTGCGTCGATCGGGGAACGTGCACGCGACGTCATACATGGGAAGCGCGCGCGGACCGGCCGCGGCCTTCACAGCCATGCGGCGGAAAGTGCAGCGGCGCAGCGGCGCGGGCTCGCCGGCACCGTGCGGCTGCGTGCCCGGCTGCGGCGGAAACTGCCGCGTCTGGATCGCCATGGGAGGACCCTAGGCCGCACCGCTTGGTGCGACAAGGCAACCAGCAGTACTACGCCGAGAGTGGCGGGTAGTTACCATCGCGAGCGTGAACGAGTGGGGTTCGAGCTCGCGCTACGGCCTGGTCGATGTCGCGCTCTACCTGCTCGGCGTTGCCGGCCTCGCGGCCTGCCTGACGCTCGTCTTCCTGGGCATGCGCGCGGTGATGGATGTCGGCGGGTTCTGCGCCGAGGGCGGGCCGTACGAGATCCAAACGCACTGCCCCGAGGGCACAGTCGTGCTGCTGCCGCTGTCCATCTTCGCCGGCCTCGGCTCGGCGGGACTGATGGCCTGGAAGGGCGCGCAGATCGGCGGGATCTTCGGCGGGCTGGTGGCCCTTGCCTGGCCGGCGCTTTTCATCAGCCTGGGCTGGAACTTTCTCGAGTACGCGGTCTGGCCGCCGCCGCCCGACACCGGCATCGACTTGGGCTGGCTGATCCCGGGCGTCGTCTTCGAGGTAATGGGCATCGTGCCGTTGCTCGGGCTGCTGCCGAGCCGACGAGTCTTCGGCGAACCGGGGACGGCCGACTCCCCGGTCGGCCTGACGACTGCCCGCAAACGCCTGCTCAACGACCTCGTGTCGCACGCCCACGAACGCGGTTGGGGCGCTCAGGAGGACCTGGTATCGAAACTCGAGCGGCTGGTCACTTTGCGTGAGCAGGGGTCGATCAGCGCCGACGAGTTCGAGGCGGCAAAGCGCGCCGTGATCGCGAGCTCGGGTCAGTGACGTTCGAAGACCGCGGCGGGCCAGCCTCGCCGCAGATCCTGATCGTGCTCGTCCTTGTCGCCGTGTTCGCCGGGATCCTCTTCGCCCTGTGGCTCTTCGGGGTGACGACCGGGGCCTAGCTCGAGCGGCGCTGGCGCGCCTTATGCGCTGGGCGCATGACCTGTCCGGCGAGCCCCGCCAAAGCGCCCCGGCAGGGCCCTTCAACGGCGGAGTCATGGGCCGGACGCATCAAAGGTCCATGGAGCGTGCTCGAGGGCGCGGCGCAGAGACCTTGGCCGGACGGGTCATGCGCAGGGCGCATAAGCGCCGATCCCCACCCGCAAAAGTGGTGCGTTTGGGGCTTGACGTGGCCTCGAGGTGCACTATGATCCCACGAAGTGGCCCAGAGTGGGTCAAAGTGGGGAGAGTGACGTAAGAAGTCCCACCCGGGCACGCGTTTTGGCACGAAAGCGCACGCCCGGGTGGTGACAGCCCTGCTCCCGACCAGCGATCACGAGGTAGGGGTGTGTTTACCGGCGAGTTCCGGCACTCGATCGACGGCAAGGGCCGGGTAGCCGTGCCCGCGCGCTTCCGGTCGGATCTGGCCGCCGGCGCGACGGTTTGCCGCTGGCTCGAGAACTGCGTCGCGATCTTCCCCAAGGCCGCGTGGCAACAGCTCGCCGACGCAGCCCAGGCCGAGCGCTATGCCGATGCCGGCGCCCGGGCGTTCACGCGGTTCCTCTTTTCGGGCGCCTTCGAGGTGGAGCTCGACGGCCAGGGCCGATTGGTCCTGCCCGCCAGCCTGCGCCACTTCGGAGCGCTGAAGTCGGAAGCCGTGGTAGTCGGCGCAGCGGACCACATCGAGCTGTGGGAGCCCGCGCGCTGGGACGGCGTCAGCGCCGAGATGAGCTCCGAGGAGTTCGCCGAGCGCATCGGCGGCCTCGGGATCTAGGCGCCACTAAATGAGCCTCCAGGATCAGCAGGGACCACCGTTGGCGGACGCCGTGACGGAAGGGCACCTGCCCGTGATGGTGCAAGAGGTACTTGAATCCCTCGCACCCTCTCCGGGCAGCTTCCAAATTGACGCAACCGTCGGCGGTGGTGGGCACTCCCGGCCGATCCTGGAGGCCGCCACACCGGGGGGCCGCCTGCTTGGACTGGACGCCGATGACGCGGCGATTGCCCGGACGCGCGAACGCCTCGCCGGCTACGGCGACCGGGTCACGCTGCGCCAGGCGAACTTCGAGGAGCTCGCGCAGGTCGCCGATCAGACCGGCTTCGACCCGGCCGACGGAATCCTCTTCGACCTAGGGCTGTCGTCGTACCAGCTGGCCGACGACGCACGCGCGTTCTCCTTTCGCGCCACGGGTCCGCTGGACATGCGCTTCGACACAGGACGCGGCGTGCCCGCCTCGTCCCTGGTCAATGAGCTCGACGAGGACGCGCTGACAGATCTCTTCAAGCGCCTGGGCGAGGAGCCGCATGCACGCCGCATCGCGCGCGCCATCGTCGCGCGGCGCGGCCGCGAACCAATAGCTACCGGACAGCAGCTCGCAGATCTAGTGGCCGCCGTCGCCCCAGCCCCTCCTCGGGGGCGGCGGCGAGTCCACCCTGCGACGCGCGTCTTCCAGGCGCTGCGCATCGCGGTCAACCGCGAGCTTGAGACGCTGCCTGTGGCGCTGGCCGCGGCCGTCCAGATCCTGCGCACCAACGGGCGTCTCGCGGTCATCTCGTACCACTCGCTCGAGGACCGCATCGTCAAGCGCTTCATCGCCGCCGAGCGCCGCGGCTGCGTCTGCCCGCCCGAATCACCGGTTTGCATCTGCGGCCGCCAGCCCCGCCTCGCCCTTGTCGGCGCGCAGCCGCGCCGGCCCAGCGATGCCGAGGTCGCGCGCAACCCACGTTCACGCAGCGCGCTGCTGCGTGCCGCGCGCAGGCTCGCCGCATGAGCCGGCGCAATCGCTCCGCCCGGCGGCACACCTACGGCAAGCGCCAGCACGAGGTCCGCGAGCGCCGCCCGAGCGACGTGCCGGGCAGCGAGTGGCCAAAGCAAAACGACGATTGGGCCACGCCTGAGCACATCGATGACGCGGCCCAGCGCGACGCTGCGTACGACAACGTCGAGGGCTGGGCGCGATGAGCGCCACCTACGCGGCGCGGCCGTGGCCGGTCGGGGCGCGACCCGGAACAACCACGCGGCGGCGCGTGTCGCGGCCGGATCGCGCGGGTCGACGGGTGCATCCGGTCGGCGCGTTGCTGGCAGTCATCCTCGTCGCGTTCCTGCTGGGCCTGACGTACCTCGCGCAGACAGTCCAGCTGGCCGCGACCGAATACCAGATTGCTCAGCTCCAGGTGCAGCGTGAGGATCTCCATCGCCAGATCCAGACGATCGAGACGGGCGTCCTTCACTGGGGGGCCGAATCGACCGTGCTTGACCGCGCCCAGGGCCTGGGCCTGGAACAGCTCCCAGTCGGGGCTCGCCTGATCGAGCGATGAACGATGCTCGGTCGAACTGACAGCCGGCTTCGGCTGGTCGCGCTGCTGGGCATCTTTGGTCTCATCGCGTCGCTGCTCGGACTGCGTCTGGCCTACTGGCAGATAGGCCAGGCGGACATGCTGCGCGACCTCGCTGCGGCCCAGGTGTTCGACCCCAACGAGGCGCAGGCCGTCGAGCGCGGCCAGATCGTCGATCGCAGCGGCAATGTCCTGGCGACGACCGCGTACCGCGACCTGCTCGCAGCCTACCCCGACCTCATGAGCGACGACCAGCGCGAATCCGTTCCCGCGCGGCTGGCGGAGATCCTGGGAATGACCGACGAACAGAGGGATGCCCTTGCCACGCGCTTCACTCCGGACAGGCCATATGTCATCGTCGCGCGTCAGCTGACCGAGACACAGAGCGACGCGGTCCGGACCGGCCTAGCTGACGAGTCGCTCGCGCAGCTCGATCTCGAGCCACATCCCGTTCGCTTCTACCCCAACGCTGGTGGCTCGCCCAACACGACGCTCGCCAGCCAGCTGCTGGGCTTCGTCAACCAGGAAGGCCTGGGCCGCTACGGCATCGAGCAGTCAAGCCAGGACGTGCTTTCGGGACAGAGTGGTGCCGTCGCATCTACCGTCGGAAGCACCACGACCTCGTCCGAGGGCGGCAGCGTCCAGCTGACCATCGATGCCAGCCTCCAGCTGCGCCTCGAGAAGGAGCTCTACGCCGCATGGGTGGCCGATCGGGCGACCCACGTGACGGGCGTCGTGATCGACCCATACACCGGCGCGATCCTGGCCTGGGCAAGCGTGCCCGGCTATGACGCCAACGACTACGCGGACGTTGCCGAGACCACGCCCGAGCGCTTCTCGGATCCGGTCTACAGCCAGATCTACGAGCCCGGATCGGTGATGAAGATGTTCACCGCCGCGACCGCTCTCGAGGACGGCGTGGTCACCCTCGACACGCCGGTGCTCGATGACGCGCAGCTGCACCTGGGCAGCAACACCGTTGAGAACTTCGACCACAAGGGCATGGGCATCATCCCATTCGAGGACGTCATCGCCAACTCGCGCAACGTCGCGACCGGACATGTCGCGCTGGCGCTGGGCGACACGGTTGGCGACGCGGCCGCGCGGCTCTACCAGATGTGGCAGCGCCTGGGCCTCGGCGACCTCACCGGCGTCGGGCTGCAGGCCGAATCGGCCGGCATCGTGCCCGATCCTGCCAACGCCCCATGGCAGGCGATCGACCTCGTCAACCGCTCGTTCGGCCAGGGCGTCGCGATCACGCCGCTGCAGCTGGCGCGTTCCTACGCAGCAATGGTGAATGGCGGCCTGCTGCCGTCGCTTCATGTCTACTCGTCGATCGACGGCGAGCCGGTCGTCGTGCCCGACGCGACGCAGGTCATCTCGACCGAGCTGTCGGACACCCTGCGTCAGCTGATGGTCCACGTGGTCGACGCCGGGCCGCATTACGCCGCCGAGACGCTCATCCCGGGCTACGTCGTCGGCGGCAAGACCGGCACCGCACAGATCTGGGACACGCGCAATAACGAGTGGAAGGCGCACATCTACAACCACTCGTTCGTCGGTTTTGTCGGCTCGGTCAAGCCCGAGGCAGTAATCGTGGTGCGCATTCACGAGGCTCAGCCGGAAGGCCACGGCCGCGATCAGTACCGCATCGAGCTGACGTCGAACGAGCTGTTCCGGCGCGTCGCCCTGGACACGATTTCGGTACTCGAGATTCCGCCCCTGGGTGGGACGGACACTCCGGCGCCGTACCCGACCTATCCCGTCGATCCGCAGGTCGCGCCTGTTGCCGGACGCGAGTTCTAGGCATGGCCGTGCGAGAATTCCCCGCCTTGGCAGATCGGGTCCGAGGCGCCGGCGCCAGCGTCGCTTTTGATGCAGCCACCCTGGCGCGCGCCGTGAATGGCACGGTCGTGCGCGAGGGCAGCCTTCCGATTCGCGGCGGCGCCGTGGATTCGCGCCGTGTCGAGGCGGGCAACGCCTTCTTCGCGCT
>JAXDLE010000016.1:0-3849 GCA_034666725.1 Chloroflexota bacterium | reverse complement strand
GCGGCACGATCATGGGAGCTGGTCCGTCGCTTGTCAGCGTGAACACGAGCTCGCCGCTTTGGCCCATGCCCAGGGCGCGCGCCTGGATGCGCTGGAACGCATCGGTCTGGACGAGCGCCAGCTCGCGCCGTCCAGCCTCGAGCTGCGCCTGGAGAGTGGCCGCTTCAGTCGCGGCAATTCCCTGGCGTTGGGTCGCATCGTTGAGCTGACCCAGCGCGCGGCCGAAGACCACGACAAGCCAGAAAGCGACGATGACGATGCCGAGCGCGAGCAGCTGCATGCGTCCGGGCCGCAGGCCGCGGCCATAGCCCATCTGCCGGCCGAGCGTCGTCAGCCGCGCGTTGAGTTCGTTGTCAGGGCCGCTGTTTGGACGGGTCGAGCGCGCACCGGCGCTCGCCACGGCCACGGCTGGTCTCGGCATGTCGCTGAGTATGCCCGCCTCGAATCGAGTGTGTCGAGCGTGCGCGCACGCAAATCACGGTGCTATGCTGCCGCTCCATATAGAACGTCTGAGCGGTATAGAGGCAACCAGGGAGCCGCAAGCGGCGCGAAAGCGGTCGCATAAGCGACGGCTCGCGCGGTAGCGCGCAGCAGCAGACCTGCGGAGCTAAGGAGGAAAGGCGATGCGCATATACGCCCCGGGGGGCACCCTCGAGACGCTCGACCGCCTGCTCGCGGAGCTCCGAATCCAGGCCTCGCTGGTCGAGCATCGCGTGCTGCCCGAGCGTGAGGCGCAGGTCGCGCCGTTCCCCGAATGGCTCGACAAGCGACTTGTGCGCGGCCTTCATTCGCAGGGCATCGAGATGCTCTACACGCACCAGCGGGACGCACTCGACGCGCTCCACGACGGCAAAGATGTTGTCGTCGTCACCCCGACCGCGTCGGGCAAGACGCTGTGCTATGGGCTGCCGGTGCTCCAGGCCGTGGCCGACGATCCCGCTGCCCGGGCCCTTTTCCTGTTCCCGACCAAAGCCCTCTCACAGGACCAGCTGGCGGCATTTCGCGAGCTGAGCGCCCAATCGGAGCTGGATGTCCAAGCCGGGGTATACGACGGCGACACGCCAGGCCCGATCAGGACCAACATCCGAACCTCAGGCCAGGTCGTGGTGACCAACCCCGACATGCTCCACTCGGCCATCCTCCCCCATCACACCAAGTGGTTCCAGCTGTTCGAGCAGCTGCGCTACATCGTGGTCGATGAGACGCACATGTACCGCGGCATCTTCGGCAGCCACGTAGCCAATGTGCTGCGCCGCCTCCTGCGGTTGTGCGAGCACTACGGCAGCAAGCCACAGATCGTGTGTTGCTCGGCCACCATCGGCAACCCCAGGGAGCTGGCCGAGACGCTCACGGGTCGCGCCATGACCGTCGTCGATCGCAATGGGGCACCCAGCGGCGAAAAGCACGTGCTGATCCTCAATCCGCCGGTGATCGATGCGCGAACCGGCGTGCGCCCGGGGCCACTCGGCCTGGCAGAACAGTCCGCGCTGACGTTCCTGCGCGCGGGTCGCCAGACGATCGTCTTCAGCAAGGCGCGCGTCGCCGTCGAGCTGCTGCTCACCTCCCTGCGCGAGGCGTTCCGCGAAGGCCGCGGCCCGCTGAAGAGGATCCGCGGCTACCGCGGCGGCTATCTCCCCACTGAGCGGCGCGACATCGAGGCCGGGCTCAGATCGGGTGAAGTGCTCGGCGTGGTCAGCACCAACGCGCTCGAGCTGGGCATCGACATCGGTCGGCTCGACGTATCGATCCTCGCGGGCTACCCCGGCACCATCGCGGCAACGTGGCAGCAGATGGGCCGCTCGGGGCGGCGGCGCGAGGCGAGCGTCGCGATCCTCGTCGCTGGCGCGGGCGCGCTCGACCAGTTCATCGCCAACCATCCCGAATATCTCTTTGAGTCTTCGCCTGAAGAGGCGCGGCTCGACCCGACCAACCTGCACGTCCTCCTGGCGCACGTCCGTGCCGCGGCCTTCGAGCTGCCATTCGAGTCGGGCGACTCGCTGTCCGGCGTCCCAACAGACGACCTGCTTGCGTTCCTCGCAGAAGAGGGTCACGTCCGGCTGGCCGACGACAACCGCTGGTACTGGGCGAGCGAGAACTTCCCCGCGTCGGAGACCTCGTTGCGCGTGGGCGCGCCAGAGAACGTAGTCATCATCGATACAACCGGCCACCCGCGGCCCATCGTCATCGGCCAGGTCGACCTGTTCGCGACGCCGGTGCTCGTGCACGACCAGGCGATCTACATCCACGAGTCGCGCCAGTACCACGTCGATCATCTCGACTGGGGCGAGCGCAAGGCGTACGTCACCCCGGTCGATGTCGACTATTACACGCAGGCGCTGCTGGCGGTGACGCTCAAGCCACTCGAGACGTTCGCGTCCTCGGCCGCCGTGGGCGCGGATCGCGCGCATGGCGAGGTGATGGTCTCCTCGATCGCGACGCTCTTCAAAAAGCTGCGCCTCGAGACCCACGAGAATTTGGGCTGGGGCAAGATCCACCTGCCCGAGATCGAGCTGCACACGACTTCGTATTGGATGGCGCTCGGTCCGGGGTTCGACCCATGGCGACGCGACGAGCTCGACGTCGCATTGGCCGGCGCCGGCCGCGCCATGCAGACCGTCGCCAGCATCCTGCTCATGGCCGACCCGCACGACATCGGTATGGTCGCCCAGGTCCGCTCGCCCCACCAGGAGAAGCCGGTCGTCTACCTGTACGACGCGGTACCCGGGGGCGTGGGGCTGGCCGCTCGGCTGTATGACCGGCACGCGGAGCTGATCGCTGGTGCGCTCGGTCTCGTGGAATCGTGCGGCTGCACCGAGGGTTGCCCGGCATGCGTCGGGCCGCGCATCGAGGCGAATGGCTTGGCCAAGGAGTGGTCACTTCGCCTGCTGCGCGAGCTCTCCGATCAGGCGTCGGACCGGAAGGCTGCGTGACAGCCTAGCTGGCACTGGCTGCGCTCAGGCTGCGGCTAATGGCGCTTGGAACGACCGATCTACTGGCACGTCGCCTCGATCGGCTGCGTGCCGGTGGAAGACCGTTAGAGACTGCTGGGCCGCGAAGTCGGCCCGACCACGCACGCGCGCTGGCGGAGGTCCTCGGCGGGCGCGTGGATCGCACGTCGCGTGGCGCCGTCGTATGGGTTGAGACCCAGTCGGAGGTCCCCGTCGATCGAGGCGCGCTGTGTGCCCTCCCCTACCAAGCCGGCGCGGACCAGCCGTTTGTCTGCCTCGATCTCGAGACGACCGGTCTGGCAACGGCAGCAGGGACCGTCGCGTTCCTCGTTGGCCTGGGGTTCTGGGATGGCTCGCGAATGTCCGTCCGTCAGCTGCTGCTGCCCGATCACGCCGACGAGCAGGCGTTTCTCGACGCACTGGTCGATGCCTTGCCGGCAGACCCCTGGCTGGTGACCTACAACGGCCGCACATTCGACTGGCCGCTGCTGACGGCACGCTTCCGGCTCCATCGCCGCGCGGCTCCTTCATATGCCGGGCATCTTGACCTGCTGCCGATCGCGCGCCAGCTGTGGAAGCACAGGACCGGCAACGCGCGCCTCGCCACCATCGAGGACGCCGTGTGCGCCGTTGTGCGCAACGGTGACCTGCCAGGCGCGCTCATACCTGAGCGCTACTTCGGCTATCTGCGTTCGCGCCGCGGCGAGCTGCTGTGGGACGTTGTCGAACACAACCGCCAGGACATCGTGTCGCTCGGATTGTTGCTCGCTGTGCTGGGCGGCTATGCCTCGCCGGCCAACTGGGGGCAGCTGCATCCGGGCGACCTTTCCGGGCTGGCGCGGGGTTTCGTCGCGCGCGGCAGGTTCGATGACGCACTCGGTTGCGTCGAAGCGGCGCTGGC
>JAXDLE010000015.1:0-14409 GCA_034666725.1 Chloroflexota bacterium | reverse complement strand
ATACCTGCCCTTCTTCTCGTTCTTCACGTTCCTCATCGCCGTGCCCACGGGCATCAAGTTCTTCAACTGGCTGGCCACTCTGTGGGGCGGGCAGCTGCGCTTCTCAACGCCGCTGCTGTTCGCGCTGGGCTTCATCTCGCTGTTCCTGATCGGTGGCCTTGATGGCGCCTTCCTGGCGGTGGTGCCGTTCGACTTCCACGTGCAGGACACGTACTGGGTGGTGTCGCACCTGCACTACGTGCTGGTCGCCGGCGCGGTGTTCGGCATATTCGCCGGGCTTTACTACTGGTTCCCCAAGATGACCGGCAAGATGCTCAGCGAGCGCCTCGGCAAGTGGCAGTTCGTGCTCCTCTTCGTCGGCACGAACCTGACCTTCTTCCCGCAGCACCTCCTTGGCCTCGACGGCATGATCCGGCGCATCGTCGACTACGCACCGAACCCCGGCTGGGCCGAGCTCAACCTGCTCTCGAGCATCGGCGCGTTCATGATCGCGGCGAGCATCGTGCCCTTCATCTGGAACGTCTTCATCACGCTGCGCGGGCCGCGCAACGCGCCCGACGATCCATGGGAGGGCAACACGCTCGAGTGGGTGACGACCAGCCCGCCGCCCAACTACAACTTCGACTCGCTGCCGCCCATCCGGTCTGAGCGGCCGCTCTTCGACCTGCGCCACGGCGCGGTTGTGGCGCATGCGGTGGCGCTGCCCGCTCACGCGGGCGAGACGCATGATGAGACGCGCGCCGATCCGCCCGAGGAAGTGATCGGCGAGCCACTCGAAGGCCACACAGCGGCAACGAAGGCGGGCGAGGCGACACCCGGTGTTTCCGAGATGGCGCCCGACTCAACGGCCCACGCCGACCGGCCGACGGAGACGACCAAGTGACCGCCGACACGCACGCCATCGCGGTGCCTCACACCGAGGAGGAAGGCGGCCACGGCGGCGGCATCAACACCGCGCTGCTCGGAATGCTGCTGTTCATCGGCAGCGAGACGATGTTCTTTGCCGGCCTATTCGGCGCCTACTTCAACGCCCGCGCTGCGGCCCTGTCGCAGGGCCAGTCGTGGCCGCCGCCCGGCCTCGAAAGCGTCATCGAGCCTGGTGGCGTCCCGGTCTTGGCCACGATCATCCTGATCTCGTCGTCGTTCACGATGCAGTGGGCGCTGTGGCGCATCCGCAAGGGCGACCGCACGGGCATGAACCGCGCCCTCGCGGTGACGCTGATCATGGGCGCGGTCTTCCTTGGGATGCAGGCGTTCGACTACTACGACCTCGTGGTCGACCACGGCTTCGGCATCAACAGCGGCATCTACGGCACGCTCTTCTTCACGATGACCGGGTTCCACGGGGCGCACGTCTTCGGCGGTGTCGTGGGCATCGCGATCATCCTGCTGCGCGGCGTCACCGGCCAGTTCAGTGCCAAGCACCACGTGGCCGTCGAGGCGGTCAGCGCCTACTGGCACTTCGTCGACGTGGTCTGGATCTTCCTATTCGCCACGCTCTACTTCCTGAAGTAGGAGCAACCAATGTTCGTCTGGCGCAACGCGCTCATCCTGGGCCTCGTCTTCATCGTCGTCGGCGTTGGCTACTTCTTCCTGAACGGCCACACGGTCGGTCTCGACATGGCCGGGGCGACGATGCTCGTTGTACTGGGCTTCGCGATGGCCTTCGTTTTCGGCATCCTGCTGCGTGGCTCGCGCGAGCTGTAAGGGCGACGGCTCCAGTCGCGATAGATTGAGCGCACCATGATGTTCGAAGGCGAGTCGATCATCGACATGCTCTTCCGGCTGCTCGGGCAGCTGCTGATTCCCAACTGGAATGACCTGATCGCACTCCTGCCGTGGGTGCTGATCGTCATCGTTGCCGTGTGGCTCGTCTTCACTGCGGTGCAGTGGCGGCGCGCCGGCGCGCGCAACATGTCGCGCGTGCCGCGGCCCACATCCGGGGCGCCGCCACCCGGCGTCCACATGCCCGGTCCGTCGCGCTGGCCGTTCGTCGTGCCCTTCGGCGTGGCACTCGTGCTGTTCTCCTTCGCGCTCACGCCGCGTGACGATCGGCACAACCCAACCGAGCTGGTGAACGTGCCGCTGCTGTTAGTCGGCCTGATCATCTCGGTCATCGCTGTGATCGGCTGGCTGCGCGACGCGATGGGTGAGTGGCGCAGCACTGCCGCGGGTGCCCATGCTCCGGCGATAGCTCAAGGTCCGGCAATGGCGATCGCGCTGCCGGCCCATGGTGGCTCATCGGCCCTCATTCCCGCGGGCCCAACCGGCCTGACGATCGCAGAGAGGTACCCCGAGCCACCCGCCGGCGTGCACATGCCCGGGCCGAGCCCGTGGCCGTTCTTCGCCCCGATTGCTTTGTTCGTGATGCTGCTGGGCGTGGTCTTCAGCGGGGTGCTGCTTATCGGTGGCCTGGTACTGGGCATCATCGCCGCAGCGGGCTGGCTGCTCGATGCCGGCCACGAATATCGCTCGACCGAGGCCTTTGGACACGCAGTGCCCAAGACGCGCGACCCGAGCGCAGTGTGGCCGCGCCGGCTGGTGCCGCTGTTCGGCGCGGTCATCGTCATCAGCTTCCTGCTCATGCTCGCGCCGACAGGCATTGGCTTCCTCAACGGCCTGACGCCGCCCGAAGCCACGCCGACGCCTGTCGCGGTGCCGGCAGTGCCGCAGATCAGCGCCAGCAGCGCAATTTCCTTCGACACCAAGAACCTGATCGTGCCCGCCGGCCGGCCGTTCGAGCTCATGTTCGACAATAAGCAGGCGGGTGTGCCGCATAACGTCAAGGTCGGCGATAGCGCCGCCTTGGCGACGGTCATCTACGACGGCGAGGTCATCACCGGCCCCGCTCAGATCACGTATCAATTGCCCGCGCTGGAACCCGGGGATTACTACTTCCTGTGCAAGATCCATCCGAACATGAACGGGACGCTCACGGCGATGACCGAGTCCGGTCCGCCAGCGGGGTCTCCCCCGGCGGGGTCTCCGCCGGCGGGGTCTCCGCCCGCAGGAGCTTCACCGAGCCCCTGAAAGGCGTGCCGCGCATCGCCCTCGTGGCGCTGGCGGTGATCTTGGCGCTGCCCATCATCGTCCTGGGGTCGCGCCTAAACCTTGGTGGCGCGCCAGACGCCAGCACAGTCGTCGTCGGCCGCGACCCGCTGATGGACACGGCGGCGCCAGCGATCAGCCTCGCCACCGTCGATGGCAGCGTCGTGGCGCTGGCCGACTACCGCGGCCGGCCGGTGATCGTCAACTTCTGGGCGAGCTGGTGCGTGCCCTGTCGCGACGAGTTCCCCCTATTGGCCGCGGCGCGCGCCGCCCACCAGGCCGACGGGCTCGAGATTCTGGGCGTCATTCACGACGACTCGGCGCAGTCCGCCGCGGCTTTCGCCGCCACCTACGACGCCGCGTGGCCGTTGCTCATGGACGCGGACGATGCCGCCTGGAATGCCTATCACGGGGCGTTCGTGCCGGTGAGCTACTTCGTCGACCGCGCGGGCGTGGTGCGTGCTGTCAGCTACGGCCCGCCGCCTTCGGAAAGCCTCGACGCGCTGCTCGCCAAGATCCTCTGAGCCATAAATGAAACGACCCCGGGAGGCGGGTCCGCGGGGTCGCTTCGGTCAATATGCGGCTGTGCCAAAAATCTAGCACAACCGTTCTGGTTACGGGGTCGTGCTCGCCGGCGGCGAAGGCGACTCGACTACCGGGGTTTCGGACGTGGCCGGGGTGGCCGATTCGGCCGGATTTGCCGATGCTGCCGGAGTTGCCGATGCCGCCGGGGGCGGCGCCGCCTCCGCCGACTGCGTCGTCAAGCTAAGGCAAGCGAAGTTCACGAAGACCAGCTCACCGGTACCCGGGTCGGCAGCGAAGTAGCCGCTGCGGGCATTCGGTGCGATGGCTCCCCCGACGAGCGTCGCTTGGCTGATGAACTGCTGAGGAACGCTGATCGTGAGCGTCGACGTCTCGGCGACGACCGCAAACGGCAGGACGTCGTCCGCGGCGAACTCGCGTCCGCCGACGGCCGGCGTCGGGCTCGCTGCATTGGGACCGGGCTCCGCTGTCGGCTGAGCGCCGAGCACCGTGTCGAGCGTTGTCGTCAGGCTGACCGACATGGTCGTCGTCGATGGGCTGGCCGGCACGGCCGGGCTACCGGAGGCCGCGGGGCTACCAAGGGCCGCTGGGCTGGAGCTGCCCACTGGGGCAAGCGAGGGAGCCGCGCTGGGCGACGTGCCCGGCGTGCCGCTGGACCTCGTCTTCTCGGCGAGGGTCAGGTCGAGCGTTGCGCCCATGAGCGGCTGGCCGACGTAGGTCACTAATGGGGTCGGTGTCGCCGTTGGGTCCTCAACCGGCGCAGGCGGCATTGTCAGCGTGCAGTCGCCGGACACCACGAGCTCGAAGCCCGAGCCGGAGGCGACGCCGATGGCGCCGGTAAGCGGCGTGCCGCTGACGCCGGGCGAGAAGGATGGCATCCGGGCCACCGTCGGGGCCCCTGTCGAAAGTGGGGAAGACGTGCTCCCTGGAAGGCCGCCCGCTGAACCGAGCGGCGATGACGATGGACTCGAGCCTACGCCCGCGCCGGCGCAACCGGCGGCAATGATCATCACGGCCAGGATTGACTGCCAGGCAAGTGATTTCGATACGCGCATGAGTACTCCTCGAGTGGAAGGGCGCGCACGAGGCGAGGCGAGCCGTGGCCGTGATCTGGTTTGCCACCGGCCCCACGCACCGGTCATGGAGATGTCGGCGAGGAGTATCCGTGGGAGGAGAGGGCAGAAACCGTTTTCAGGCGGCGGCTCGCCTAACAGACGCCGAACAACCTGGGCAGCGCGGGCCGCGAGGCACCGGAATCTAGAAACCCGCCCTCGGAAAGGCGGGTTTCAAGTGACGGGCGTCTGGTTGCGGGGGACGGATTCGAACCGCCGACCTTCGGGTTATGAGCCCGACGAGCTGCCGCTGCTCCACCCCGCCCGCGGAGTTTAGGCCATGGCCGGTAAACGCGCCTCTGTGCGGGCTCTGAGCGCCGCGTGCCACAGGTCGAGCGCGACGGGCCACCAGCGATCGAGCATCACGTCGTCGCCGTACCACGGCGCGCCCACCATTCCATGACGGACATCGTCATATGTGAGCTTTGTCGCGCCGTCGAGGTGGACCGCGGAGAAGGGCACGATGCCGTCGCCCAGGGCCTGTGTCTCCTTGCCGACCGCGACCGAAAACACCTCATTGGCAAGATCACCCACGAGACCAGGGAATTCGGCCCCCGGCGTGCGCCCGCCGACGCTCAGATACGAAGTGCGCGGCGCGAAATATGAGCCCGGCGTGGCCCGCTCGAGGAAAGCGGTGGCCGCGTGACCGGCGTGCCGGTAACGATTGGTCAGGCCGTCCAGCCCGTGCGGCGTGCCGAGGGTCACGAGACAGCCGGCCTGTTCGGCCACGCCCGCGACGCGGCCATTGAAAGGCTTATCCGCGAGCGCCAGGCGCGCCACGATCCCGCCCGCCGAGTGGCCGACGACGATGATCGGCACGCGGCCGGCGGCGCGCCATGTCTTGGCGATCGCGTGGCCGGTCCTGAGCATGGCCGATCCCACGCCGAGCATGGCACCCAGCACCCAGTCGGGCGTCCACAGCGGCGCGATATCGACCCGCGCCGCGCCGCGGGCAAGCAACCGGCGGCGCAGCGGCCAGTAATTCAGCGGCACCGTGGCAAAGCCACCGACGATCAGGACGCTCGGCCTGACCTCGCGCTCGGGGCGCAGATTTTCAACCTCCGCAGACGGCCCGCGGGCCGCTGCTGCGCGCACCTCCTCAGGCTCCCGTGGTGCGGGTGCCTGACTCGGCGCTTGCGAGAAACTCGACCTTGATCGGTTCGAAATCGTCGGCGAGATCGAAGCCGAAGACCTGCGCGTAGAACGAGGCCTCGGCCTCGAGGGAGCGGCGGATGTTGGCCGCCATCCGGAAGCCGTGACCTTCGCCCTCGAACGCAAGGTATGCGTGCGGGATGTGGCGCTCCTTGAGCGCAGCGACGATCTCCTCCGATTGTGCCTCGGGCACGACGAGGTCGTCGCGGCCCTGGAGAACGAGCAAAGGCGCCTTGAAGCCGTCGACGTGATGGATGGGCGAGCGCTCGCGATAAAGGTCCATGGCCTCGGGATACGGTCCGATCATCTGGTCCATGTAGCGCGACTCAAACTTGTGCGTTTCACGCGCGAGCGCTTCGATATCACCCACGCCGAAATACGAGGCGCCGGCACTGAACACATCGTGGAACGCCAGTGCGCAGAGCGTCGTATAGCCGCCGGCGCTGCCGCCGCGGATGGCCATTCGCGCCGGATCTACATCGCCGCGTTCCGCGAGGAAACGCGCGGCGTTGATGCAGTCGTCAACGTCGTAGACCCCCCACGTGCCATAGAGCTTGCGCATGTACTCGCGGCCGTAGCCATTCGAGCCGCGGTAGTTCACGTCGACGACCGCGAAGCCGCGGCTGGTGAAGAACTGCTTGCCCAGGTCGAGCGTCCCCGGCGAAAGCGACGTCGGCCCGCCGTGGTTGAAGACGACCAGCGGTGGCCGCGCGTCCGGCGGGCCCGTGACGTCGGGATTCGTCGGCCGGTAATACCACGCATGAGAGACGTCCTTATCACTCGTCGGGTAGGTGATCTCCTCGGGCATGGACACGTACGCGGGATCGACGCCCAGCTCGAACGACTCGCGCAGCACGCGGCGCTCCCCGGAGTCGAGGTCGAGCAACGCCACATGGAGTGGCTCGGTCGGCGACGCGCCTTCGTAGGCGACGCGCCGGCCGCTGACCTGCACCAGGCCGATGTTGGTCTCAGACAGCTCGATGTGTGCCGCCGCGCCACTCACGGGGAAGCGCCACAGCTCATCCATGCCGGCGCGGCGGACCATGGCCACGATCGTGCCGTCGTCGGCTATGCCATACCAGGACAGGCCAAAGACCCACAGGGGGCCGCAGAACTCGGCTTCCATGGGAGCGATCGGCTGGGCCTCGTCTGTTGTTCCGGTCGCGGGTCCGCGCCAGCGGTAGAGGTTCCACCAGCCGGATCGATCGGAGATGAAGACAAGCGAGCCATCGGGCGCCCACTCGGGTTGGGCGACCGATTCATTCGGTCCGCCGGCCACCAGCTGGGCGTCGACGGGCATCCCGGTGGCGTCGACGTCCGCAACCCAGAGCTCGGTCGAGTCCCAGGGCATGTTGGGATGGCGCCACGAGAGCCAGGCGAGCCGCAGTCCGTCCGGCGTGGGGCGTGGTGTGTTGTAGAAGTCGTAGCCCGTGGCGAGCACGGTGGTCGTGCCCGAGACCGGATCGATCGCGACGAGCTGGTCTTCGGGTTCGGCTATCCGTCCGCCCTCGGGCGCGTGATGGGCGCCATCGCCCGCCTCGATGACGCGCGTCATGTCCTCACGTACGCACAACAGTCGATTACGCGCCCGGTCGAACGTGAGATCGCCGTAACGGTACGGGCCCTCAGGAGTCAGTGCGACCGGAGCGCCGTCGCGCGCCTGACCGTAGATGCGTCCGTCGTCGATGTTCGCGAAGTAGACCGTGCCGTCGGCGACGGCGTACCAGCCGCCGCCGTATTCGTGCGCCATCGTGCGCGCGTTGAACTCCGCGGGCGTCACGTCGACCGCGCCGTCACGCTCATTCCAGCGCACGATCACCTGGCGACCGCGCTCTTGCGGCCGGCCCTCAGTCCAGTACAGGTCGTCGCCGTCGAAGCGCGGCTCGCGCAGAGACATGCTCGAGGAAACGGCCGTCTCGACTGTGATCGGGGACGGCCATGAGCCGTACGGCAGCACCTTGGGATCGGCCACGCACTTCCTCCTGCGCCCCGGCTGTGCCAGGGCCTGCTTCTCGTACCGACTGTATCCTGCCAGCCCATGGCCGAAGGCGACGGCACTCCTTCACCAGAGCAGCGCCACACGGGGGTCGTTCGGCGGTCGGACCTGACCCGTCCGCGGCATTCCAAGGCGCGCCAAAACTGGTTCGCGCTCGTCGGTGCAGCCGCCCTGATGGTGGTCGTCCTCGTCGTGCTGGCCAATGTCTTCGGCGGCAAGCAGATCGCGGATCCCAGCGCATCGCCAACCCTGGTCGCGAATGGCCCTTCCACGCCGACCCTGAAGCCAACCTACTCGGCCGAACCGACGCGCACGCCCACGCCGACGCCAACGCCGTCACCGACGCCAACGCCCTCGCCAACACCCTCACCGACACCCTCGCCGCCGCCGACGCCGACGCCTTCGCCAACTCCAGCTCCAACCGCCCCGCCCACTCCCCCTCCTCCGGCGCCTGCCTTCGGCTTGATCATCGTCGACCCCGCTGAAGGATCGACAGTGAGTGAGCGCGTGATAACGGTCAGCGGTCTGACGCAACCGGGCGCGACGATCACCCGCGAAAAGCCGTTCTGGTTCGACGACCACGTGACTGCCGACAACGCCGGGCAGTGGTCGATGCTCGTCGAGCTCAATGTGGGCGAGAACGCGATCAACTTCCGCGTTGGCGACGATTCCTCGACCCTAATCACGCTCAACGTGTACTACCCCGGCTGATGGCGCAGTCCCGCTGATGGCAAATTCGGGCGAGGTGCTTATCGTCGGCTCAATCAACGTGGATCTCGTGATTCGCGCCGCGCAACTGCCAGCGCCCGGCCAGTCGGTGACCGGCGGCGTGTTCGCACGACACGAGGGTGGCAAAGGCGCAAACCAGGCGGTGGCGGCGGCGCGCCATGGAGCGACGGTCACGATGATCGGTGCCGTGGGCGACGACGACTACGGTCGGAGCGCTCTCGCCGACCTGGCTCGTGAGGGCGTCGACGTCAGTCGCGTCGCGGCGATGGGCGGCGAATCAACCGGCCTGGCGCTTATCGCGGTCGATGGCCGCGGCGCCAACCAGATCGTGGTTGCACCGGGCGCGAATTTCGCCTTTGGGGCGGCGGCGATCGAGGTGGCATTGGCGGGCTACGAGCCGCCCGCCGGCAGCGTCGCGGTGCTCAGCTTCGAGCTGGGTGACGACGCGATCATTGCGGCTGCCCGATATGTCGCCGGGCACGGTATGCGCCTGCTCGTCAACCCTGCTCCGGCGCGCGAGCTTCCGGCGGAACTCGTCGCGCTATCACCCATCGTGCTGCCCAACGAGGGCGAGGCCGCGGCTCTCACGGGGCTGAGCGATCCACGCGCGGCCGCGGTCGCGCTCGCCGCCCTGACGCACGCGCCGGTCATCGTGACACTCGGTGCGCAGGGAGCATTGGTCTGCGAGCCGGGCGCCGCGCAAGAGGTTGAGCGTCTTGCCGCGCCCTCGGTCGAGGTAGTCGACACGACGGGCGCCGGTGACGCCTTTGTTGGTGCCCTGGCTGCTCACCTGGCCGCGGGCAAGCCGTTGCATGAGGCAGCGGTCGCGGCGGTGGAGGCCGCGTCCCAGTCGGTGACCTCGGCGGGGGCGCGCTGATGTCCGACCTGCCCGAGCACGTCGCGAAGAACCGCGCCTACTGGGACGCGATGGCCCATGAGTGGGTCGCGCCGGGACGGCGCAACTGGCAGCAGGACGAGCCGCACTGGGGCATCTGGCAGATCCCGGAGTCGGAGGCAAAGCTGCTGCCCGACGACCTGGCGGGCAAGGACGTCATCGAACTCGGCTGCGGCACGGCCTACGTGTCGGCCTGGCTGGCCCGGCGCGGCGCGCGCCCGGTCGGCATCGACAACTCGGCCAAGCAGCTCGAGACGGCGCGCGGCTTCCAGCAGGAGTTCGGCATCGAGTTTCCGCTGCTACATGGCAATGCCGAGCACGTGCCCTTCCCCGCTGAGAGCTTCGATCTCGCGATCAGCGAATACGGCGCGGCGATCTGGGCCGATCCCTACAAGTGGATCCCGGAGGCGGCGCGCGTGCTGCGACCCGGCGGCCAGCTCATCTTCCTGGGCAACGGCGTGTTCTTCATGCTCACCGTTCCCGACACCGACGCCGAAGGGCCATCCACTGACCGCCTGATCCGCGACTACTTCGGCATGTACCGCTTCGAGTGGCCCGACGAGGACAGCGTCGAGTTTCACCTGGGCTATGGCGACACGATCCGACTGTTGCGCTCATCCGGATTCGAGGTCGAGGACCTCGTGGAGCTCCGACCGCCCGAGGGCGCGACGACGCGCTTTCCGTATGCGGGCTCCGAGTGGTCGCGGCGCTGGCCCAGCGAAGAGGTCTGGAAGGCGCGCAAGCGCGCCTAGGACGTCGTCGTGTACGTGACCACGTCGATAACCTCGGCGCTCCACGGACAGAAGTAGTCGCCCGTGAGCGACCCGTCCTCGACGTACGAGGGCAGGCCGTCGCACACCTCGGTGGTCATATCGGCGAACTCGAGCGTGGCTGGATCGATCGACCACGACCATCCTTCGTTGATGCCGGTCACGCCGCGCACGATCTTGCCGTTGGGAATTCGCGGCGCCTCTTCACCGTCTAGCAGCTGCTGGGCGATATCGAGATCGGCCACATCCGTGATCAGGATGCGGTACTCCTCCTCGCCGACGCGGAACGTGACTTCGCCGATGCCCAAGCGGGGTGTGGGACTTGGGGTCGGACTTGGAGTCGGGCTCGGAGTGGGGCTTTCAGCCGGACTCGGCGTGGGGCGGGGGGTGGGCGCGGCCGTTGAGCACGCGACCAACACCATGGCCAGCGGAAGAAGCTTGATCAAACTCATGGTCGAAAGACGGCGGGCGGGGTCGTGGCGTTCCCGGCGCCGGCCCAGCGAAGAGGTCTGGAAGGCCCGGAAGCGCTGACGGCGCAGCCGCCGATCAGGACGAGGTCGAGAGAGCCTCGCGGCTGAGGGCGAATGCCCGCTCGTGGTCGCCGAGCGCCGCGCGCAGATCGGCCCATTCGGTGAGCACGCGGCGTAGCACCAGCGGACGCTTGAGCTGTCGCGCAGCGTCGGCTGCGTCACTGAACGAGCGCTCGCCTGCGTCCATATCGCCCAGGGCGACGTGAGCCCTGGCGGCGGTCAGCTTTGCCGCCGCGAGAGCGTCGAGGTTGTTGGTCTCCTGCGCCAGCTGAGCCGACTGTGCGCTGAGGCTCAGGGCATCGGGCCAATCTCCGCGTGCCGCCGCGATCTGCGCCTGGGTCTCGATGACGTGGGCCCGTTGGCGGTCGTCGCCCAGGTTCTCGAAGCGCGCGTGGGCAGACGCTGCCAGCTCGGCCGCGCGGCCCAGGTTGCCCGACCCAAGGTGGGCCAGTGCCATCTCGCTTTCGACCCGCGCGATCTCGGTGGTCGTGTTGCTTGCCGAGTACAGAGCCAAGCTGGCATAGCCAGTCCTGATTGCCGCCTCGAAGTCGCCCGACTCGCAATAGCTGTAGGCCAGGTCGAACAGGAATGCGGCCCGGCGCCGGTCGTCGAGAGTGTCCGCTAGGCCGCGTACCTCCTCGAGATAGGCCAGGGCGCCCTGGTGATTGCCCTCGCGCGACTCGTTCGACGAGAGCGCCATCAACAGGCGCAGCTTGAAGTCCGGCTCGACCTTGAGACCCGCGCGAACCTTGGCGAGGATGGCGACAAGGACGGCCTTTGATTCGGCGACGTTGTCCTGGTAGTACAGGCCCGCCGCCAGCCAATAGCTCGCCAGAGCCGCGTCGACCTCCCTGCCGGCCGCCTCGAAGAGCTCGGCCGCCTCCGCGGCCATGCGCACAGCCTCGGCGCCACGATCGAGCCGCGCGTGCGCCTCGGCGAGACCGCGCAGGATCTCAGCGCGCTGCACCCTCTCCGATACACCCACCAGCAGCTCGTCGTAGGCGTCGGCGGCTTTCTCCCAATTGCCCGCCGCAAGCTCGAGGTCGGCCTCGAGCCTGGTCCAGGTCGGCGCTTCCGACGCCATGAGCCAGCCGGGCGTCGTGCCCAGGCGGCCGGCGAGGTAGTCGAGCGCCTTGACTGACGGCTTGATCAGGCCGTTCTCGAGCGCGCTGATGTACGCCTTGGTGTAGCGATCGCCGGCCAACGCCTGCTGGGTCAATCCCGTTCGCGTTCGCGCCTCACGAATGCGCCGACCAACGCGCAACGAGAGTGGATCACGGACCTGGGAGGGCGTCGCCGTCTCTGGCATCGCCCGAAGTGTACAGCGAGGCCAACTCACGCTTGACTGGATCAAGGAGCTCGGCGGGCGACACCCCCAGCCGATCGGCAAAGAGAGCGAGCGCGGCGAGTGAGGGCAGACACCTTCCGTGCTCCACGGAACTCACGAATGCACGTGTGAGCGGTGACCCAAGCTCTGTCTGCGTCATGCCCCGCGCACGGCGTAGGCGCTTGATCAGGTAGCCCAACTGGGCTGGCGCTACTTGCCGATGTTTAGTAATAGTTGACATGCATGCGCCGGGATCATAGCATCGGGCCCGGGCGCAGCTCTCGCGGCGGCGGCCCCATCCACCGGCAGGAGGGGTGGGTGAAAGGAACACCACGAGATGCGTTTCAGCAGTCTGCGCCGGGCAATCCCGGCGATCTCGGCCTCCCTCATCTCCATCGTTTTGGGTCTCATCTCAGCGGCGACTGTGTTCGCCAACGGCGGCGGAACCTCGTTCCCCTAGGAACGCCGCCAACCCCCGATCTTTCCCAGGCAACTTAGCCAGCCAAGAATTTCCACCCCTCCCCCGGCGACTCGCTCACAGCCAATTGACCTATCTCGGTGTGGTCAACTAGTGCTATACACTGCCGGTACCAGTGGCCGGAGAGCAGCGTCGCGAGCCCAAACATGATTCGCCGTTTGACGTTCCTGGGTGGCTGACAGAGTTGACGGGCATTGAAGGCTGGTCCGTCCAACGCACCTTCACCCGGCGCAAGGTGGAATACGTCACCGACTACATCGCCACCACCGGGGCGAAGGCCGAAGTCACCCTTCAGGCCTTGCGTACCGCGGGTCAGGCGAGCTGGGAGATGGTGGCAAAGTCGAACGGCGTGGTTGCGGGAGTCGTTATCCCAGCGCGCACGCGGATCGTTTGGTAACTCCTGACCCGAGCTACGCGGAGAGATCGATCGCTTGCTCAGGCTCCGATTGGAGGCTTGGAGGGCCCACTGGGATTCGAACCCAGGACACGAGGATTAAAAGTCCCCTGCTCTGCCGCTGAGCTATGGGCCCGACTGTCGGGGAGTCTACGTCCGGACCGCCGAAGTCTCTGGCGTCGCGCGCAGAAATGGACCTGTAATGCGCTGGCCCCTTGACACTCGGTTGAGCGACAACCTAGGGTGGCATCGCTCGAAGGGGCCACGAACATCTAGTGATCTGGTCGGTGTTTACATTGACTGGAGCATCTAGTGATCGGCGGTTCCTTCGGGCGTTTTGTTGCCCGCCGATCTGACAACTGATCGGTCAGGCCCGGGCGACAGCCACCCTCTTGGCGATCACGGCGGTAGCGCCGCGTTGGGGCTGCACGCCGGCGACGCGGGCGAAGATCTCGCGATAGGCCGCGCCAATCTCGGGCCAGCGCATGCTCTGGCTGTATTCGTATGCCCGGCGGCCATAGTCCGCCCGCAGCTTGGCGCTGAGCGCCAGCTCGATCAGGCCTTCAGCGAGCGCGTCCGCTGAGCCGGCCGCGACCAGACGGCCCCGCCCCTGCGCGAGTCGCTCGTTGGCGTAGGCATAAGGCGTCGAGACGATCGCCTTGCCGGCGCCCATCGCGTACGACAGTGTCCCCGAAACGGTCTGCTCCAGGTTCGTGTGCGGAGTCACGAAGATGTCCGCGGCGTTCAGCCACAGCGCGATTTCGGCCGCGGCGACGTACCGCCCGACGAAGCGCACACGATCACCGACGCCGAGCGTCGCCGCCAGACGCGCAAGCTCGTTGCGGTATGCCTCGCCTTCACGCCGGAGCAGGTCAGGATGCGTGGCACCCACGATGACGTAGACCACGGTGGGATCTGCTCGAATGACCGCCGGCATGGCCGCGATAGCCGCTTCGTAGCCCTTGCCGGGACCCAGCAGACCGAAGCTAAGGATGACCGTGCGGCCGGCCAGACCGAGCTGCGGCTTGACCACTTCTGACGCGACGAGGTGGATCTCGGGGACGCCGTGCGGTACGACCTCGACACGCTGCGGGTCAATGCCGTACGTGCCGGTCATCAGCGCTGCGGCCGAGTCGGACATGACGACCGTTTTCGCGGATGCATGGACGAGCTTGGTGAGGATGCGCCGCTGCGACGCAGTCGGTTTCTGCGGGACCGTGTGCAAGGTGGTGACAACCGGCGTGCGCAGAGCCTTGACGAATTCGAGCACGTAGGCGCCATCCTGGCCGCCCCAGATCCCGTAATCGTGCTGGAGCGACACGACACCGAACGAGCGTGAGTTGATCCAATGTGCCGCGCTCAGGTAGTCCGGGAGCTCATCCCGCGTAATGCGCTGACTGACCTCGAGCGGATAGAAGCCGGGCTTCTCGGGCGG